>JAYVIL010000104.1:0-2543 GCA_043770255.1 Candidatus Kaiserbacteria bacterium | reverse complement strand
TCGAATCCTGACGTAAGTGACGTTTAGTCACTTACTCCCGGGGAGCCAAAAAATCAAAAACCACGCGCAGGCGTGGCTTGTGATTTTAACGGCTCCCCCGGCAGGACGGGTTCAGAACTCTTAGTTCAGAGATTTAGACGAGCAAATTGGTCACAAATTCAGAAAGAATTGGACAAAAGTGGTATTTTGTATTTTTACCAGGGTCAGGCACTTCAGAACTAATTTCTCTTTACTTTGAATATCCAACAACCTTCTGAATTGGATTAGCGTGAAATTTTATACCTACACCGTTTATCTTTAATCCAATAGTTGGGTTTGGTAGCTGATCTCCATCAGCGTTAGGTTCGTCTTCAGAATACGAATATACGTCTCTAAGCTGTTCTAGATCTAAATGTGGGAACTTTTCTGCAAAAGCTTCACGGACACCATTCATTGTATTTTCGACATTGCTAAATACAAATTCTACGTGCTCCCAGCCGTCCTGATAGTTGTGGTTTGGTTTTGGGTTCGGTAACTCTATTCCGTAAGTCTGCCAGTCTCCTAGACTGATTGGTTGATTAAGTTGAATTATCATTATTTCACGACCGTTCACATTTACGGCAGAAATGATCTCACCAACTAATTCAAGGTCTTGCTTAAGATTTTCGACATCATCAGTATCTTTCAATCGTACACAAATATGATCAATCTCGAAATCTTTACAAGTGTCTCGAATACCCAACTCGTCTAAAGCGTTGATGAGTATATTAGTAAATACTTCAGTTTGTGATAATAAACTATTCCAGTAGATTTTTGTATCGGTCATATCTCTATGCGAAGTTAAGTTTTTCCCCTCGCAATAATTCAAAAGCTTTCTTCAGAGCTTGAATTTCAGGATTGTCACCCCGCTTATTTTCAGTCATAACCTTTTCTAGTTCGTCTTCGGAAAACCAACCGTATTCAGAATGATCGTCTGGATGTAGTTTGATATCTTCAATAGGGGAGGTAAAAGTGGCGAAATAGATTACTTCGATGGAATGTGAACCTTTAACGTGATTTGTGTAGGTAAAGCTGGCAAAGGGGTCTCCAACTGCTATATCAGCTCCAAACTCTTCTTTAATTTCTCGTTTAAGTCCAGTTACAATATCTTCACTATAGTCTATGTGACCACCAGGTATTTCATATACACTTGGCAGAAATTTCTTTGTGTCAGCACGCTTGGGAAGGAATATTTTTTCAACCCCATCAAAACTTTTATGAATAAGAGCACAAGCTGTAATTACTTGTTGCCCGTGAGCAGGTACCTCGCTATCGTGTGAAATTTTTGTGTCCATAATGATCAGATTATAACAAAAGAAAAGCCAAGTACTTACTTGACTTTTCTTTACAATGGCTCCGTAAGCTGGACGGGTTCAGAACTCTTGGTAAATAGATTTAGGCAAGTAAACTGGTTGCAAATTCAGAAAGAATTGGATAAAAGTGGGATTTTGTACTTTTACAAAGGTCAGGTACTTCAGAACTTGGGTGTATAAAACAATTCAAGACAAACTTACATAAACCGTTCGAGTCTGTAAACAAGGCGCAATTCAGTACGGTTATTTATTTAGTGCCTCCGTTAAGATAAAGGAGCGGTCCTTCTGTATCATGTTCCCAATTTTTTACATTTGTTTTTAAGTCGCCAAGTTTAGCTTGGACATAACCAATGTTTCTATCTGCTGCATTTCCAAAATCTTCAATTTTGTCAGCAGGTTTAAAGTCAGCAAATATCTTAAAGTCTCGATTTTCACCAGCTGGAATAGTAAAAGCTTCTTCATATTGTGTGACATCAAATGTCACCAAAATCTCGTTGTGTGATGTATTTTCAATTTGTACATCAGAAGACGATTTAGTTACTCGAAAAGAGCTTCCGACACCTTGTCCAGTTGTTATCGAATGGATGACAAAATCAGAAAAAATGTTTTCCCAATCATTAGTCGCGCTCTGTGGAAATCGGATAAAAACAGGAACACTTGTTAGTACAACATCAACGTCTGAATTTTCAGCATCAACTTTAAATATCATTAATTCCTTTCCAGTACTCAGAGAAGATTCCGATTCTAATAATTCAATAGTCTTTGAATCAAGGTATGTGGTAATACTAGTTGTTGAGTAATTCATCCCATACATAAAAGTGTATACTCCAATAAATAACAAAACTATAATAATTGGTGCAATGTACCTGTAAGTAATTTTTATCATAATATCAATTATATCATCCCTTTCATTCTCCTTATATTTAATTAAGTGTTTTAGATATTTAGAAACCTAAGAGACATAGAATTTTGTTTTCATAGTAAAATCAAAAAAAGCAAAGTGCTTACTTGACTTTGCTTTACAATGGCTCCGCGGGCAGGGTTCGAAGTCTACGACTTCAGTACACCTTGTGGATTTTCTTTTCGCAAGCTCAAGAAAAGTCTCACAAGGTTTTCGAATCCTGACGTAAGTGACGTTTAGTCACTTACTCCCGGGGAGCCAAAAAATCAAAAACCACGCGCAGGCGTGGCTTGTGATTTTAACGGCTCCCC
>JAYVIL010000103.1:0-2546 GCA_043770255.1 Candidatus Kaiserbacteria bacterium | reverse complement strand
CTGCCATATGCTGGCTGTCTCTGGACGATGTTAGAACTATTCTAACCAGACAAAACCGTTATTGACCACCAGTGCGCACTAATTGACAATCCTGTTCTGAACAAACTATTACATTACCCGTGCGACTATGCGCGCTAAACGAAAAAGTTCCATCAGAAATTTGTATATCATCTGCAGGCAAGTAACGCCATCCATCAGGCAGCTTGGTCCAACGCGCTGGTAATGGCCTGCACACATTCTTTTGACCTGATCTCGCGTTGCGTCCACCATATATGGATTTATACGGCGACTGCAATACCTCAGAAGCACCTAAACACGCTCTAGCCAATAACCGATCTTCTTTTAATGCTACCACAGCAGTAGCATCATCTACGACAGTTGGTTGATATGCCAGATTGGTATATAACCAACTTCCTAGGAGCAAGAACAGAGTAACTGGGATAAGACATCCGACTCCCACTGTAATGATAGACACTTTTTTTCCAACCAGTGCTAAGCCTAGCACAATCATTACGCAGGAAAATACAACCAACATACAAACAGTTACTACCCGCTCACCTATATTGACCAGAGGATCATATAGCAGAAAAGAGAAGAAAGCACTACATGGTAGTAAAAAGCAAATCAGACAAATTCTCACAAATGCCGTTTTTAAATTGCGTTCGTGCAACGCATCCAGACCTCGATACCAGAACATTCGTAAGAGTGCATACACTGACAAACAAATAAAGAAAAAGGCAAAAATAAACAATGCTATCAAGAATGATAGTACTGCAGAAAAATAAACAATGAGGCCTGTTAAGATTAGACTAACAACACCAATCCCTACAATCCAAAAAAGTAAATTTCTTATCACTTCTCCTTTTCTAAGCATTTACGTAATATAACATTAAATCACTCACTTAGTGCCGGCTGCATGGGGCGATGTTATAACTATTCAGAAGATAATGTCTAGGGTGTATCAAGAATATATGTTGCCCTAAGCACTGCTATAAACATACCCTCATGAACTGCCAGATTATAGTAGTGAAGAAAAAAAGTTGACTACGTTAGCAATCGCACCACTATCACAATGAGAGCTATGACTAAGAGCGTATGGATTAAATTTCCACCAAAATTAAAACTAAATCCGAGCAGCCACAACACAACGAGTATAACGGCAAGTGTCCAAAGCATAATTGTGTACGTATAGTAAAACTAATAAAACCGGGGCAATTACTCAGAATCTTTTTCTCGGTGCTCTTCTGCTGCTGCTACGTGCTCTTCCGCAGCCTCTGCATGCGCCTCTGCAGCTGCGTCTTGCATTTCCGCAGCATTACTTTCACTTTCCTCTGCAGCAGTGTCCGCTTCTTTTACTTCAACATCCTTTGATGGTACGTCTAACATATTTAAAAAATTATAAGTAAATAAATCATTCTACTATCTACATAGCCGTTCTATCAGTAGGATGATTACAAATCTCTCCGGAGAATCAAGATTTTATTTTCTACTGACCTTATAGACTGCTCCCGCTCGATCATCGGAAACGTAAACGACTCCATCAGGCTCAACCAACAATCCTACCGGTCTACCGAGAGCTTCTCCAGTTTTTTGACCGTCGGTTAAAAAACCAGTTAAGAAATCGATAGCTTCACTTTCAGCGTTTCTGTCTTTTTCTTTGGAAAGTTCGATGCGTACTACCTTATAGCCTGTTGGCACATCTCTATTCCACGATCCATGATAGGCAACCAATACATCTCCGGCCATATAATCTGGCCAACCCTCTTCCGGAATAAACGCGAGACCTAACGCAGCAGAATGAGCTTGCAAATCAATATGTGAGGGGGTGGCTGATTCACAAATCCTAGGCTCCTTTGCGTCACTAAAATCTGAGTCAAATACATTTTTTCCATAGCAATCGGGCCACCCATAATGCTTTCCAAACTCAACAATGTTTATCTCGTCCGGTGGGATATTGTTTCCAATAACATCTCGGCCGTTTTCAGTTGCCCAGACTGCATTTGTTATCGGATCAATCCCCAAGAAGACGGAGTTTCGTAGACCTGACGCGAAAACTGTTTGCACGTTAGTCTTGAGGTTATATGACAAGACGGTGGCTCTGCGCGGATCACTTTCGGTACAGACATTGCAAGAACTGCCTACACTAATGAGCAACTCTACATCATTAGGGTGCATTAAAAGTGTGCGGGTAAAATGACCACCATCACTAGGAAACTCTAACAGTCTTTGTTTATTAGAAACACTAAAGGTTTCGGCGTTGTAGGTATAAGATGTCAGGCTTCCAGTTTCGGCAACAAACAGGGTGCAGTCTTTACCTTGCGTCTCTTGTTCACTTTCACACCGCACGAGGATTCCGTGCGGTCTATCAAGACCCACAACTATAACCTTGGTAGAATCAGCCTCTCCATTGTTGTCTTTATCGGGCAACGCGACAATCTTTCCTTCTTTTGTAAGTGACACCAGTAGATTTTCGTCTTGGTCGCGAATCAATACTCGGGCACCTGGCGTCTCTCGAGAGAAAATTGTAGTAACGAACCCATCCGCTG
>JAYVIL010000102.1:0-6785 GCA_043770255.1 Candidatus Kaiserbacteria bacterium | reverse complement strand
AGCCGTTTGTTATTTCTGTTTCTAGTGCACCAGGAAACATGGTTGAAAATAAGGTAATGGTATGCCCACGTTGTACCAGCCGTTTGATGACTTCTTCGGTTACAACTTCAGCCCCTCCCGAACGAGGATTTTTGAGGTCGCGCCAATTAAGAAAAAGTAGGTTCATAGTAATGCTATTTTCGTTCTGGTCGGATGATATAGAGTGGTCTATTTTGAGTATCGTGGTAGATATGTCCAATGTAGAAAGCTAACAGTCCAATCATCACTAAGATAATGCCGACCATAAACAGAATGACGTTGGCTAAAATAGCAGGACCAGAGAAATTTAAGCCCAGTGTGTCGATGTATCTGTCGAGCATCATGATGATGCCGAGGGCTCCGGACAGTAACATTAAAACAATCCCTACGTACCCAGCCAAACGGAGCGGAAATAGTGAGTGCGCAATGAAACTCTCGGCTGCGAGTTTAACTAATTTCCAAAAACTGTAGGAGGCTTCGCCGTGAATACGATCTGGGGCAGTAAAATAGATGTAGTCACGCCTAAAACCTAGCCAATCAATCAGGCCACGAGTCATCCGATTGTGTTCGGTTAGGCTGTTTAATTCCGTCACGACTTGTCGATCGAGGAGTCTAAAATCGGTAGCGCGAGGAACGATTGGTGTCTCGCTAATTTTATTGATGATTTTGTAGTACAGTTTTGATCCGAGTCGTTTAGTAAACGAATCGCTGGCATTATTATCACGCACTCCGATGACAACGTCAGTCCCGGTCTGCCATTTGGCAATAAATTGGGGAATTAGGGCGGGGGGATGTTGGAGATCGGCGTCTATAGCCATGACGGCGTCGCCACGAGCAGCGTGATAGCCAGCAGTGGTGCCAGCCTCTTTGCCAAAGTTGCGGGAGAAGTTAATAACCCGGACAATATTAGGATGTGTTTGTGCCAGTTCATGGGCGACCGCAAGCGTATCATCTTTACTGCCGTCGTTCACAAAAATCACTTCAAAATCATAGTTTATTGCTACAAACACATTTTTAATCTCCTGCAGCAGTAGGGGAAGGTTCAATGCTTCATTATAAGCGGGTACAATAATACTAATTAGTTTTCTACTGGTATCGTTATGTGATAGGGAGGTTGACATGATGTGAGGTCGCTTTATTTCTGGTGAACTGAACATAAAAACACAGAGTTAGGGTCAAGGCGCTACTTATTAAGAAGCCCGTGACTAAACCGATAGGTGTAGCTGCTAAAACAGAAACAAACAGGACAGTACTGAGGATACCGAAAATCCCAATGATTATAACAGATTTCTGTCTTAAAGCAATGCCATAACAGACATACATATTGATCAAGGCGACTAGAAATAGATAAATACCAAGCGGTGGTAATAGATGCGCCAAGGTACTGTATTCACTTCCCACTAAAATTGAAATCACAAGCTTGGGCGCAAGAATAAATAAAAGAAGGGTGCCACCGCTTATGAGGGTTGTGAGGATCAGGCCTTGTCTGAGGAACTTTTGATTTTCCTGCACGGGTGCACTTATTTTTACATGAGCGAGGAGTACGCCGGCGATGGAAGCAGTCAGAAAGAGGACAATGCGCCCGACGACTGAAATGCCTGAGTATAAACCGGCGACTTCAGGAGTAAAGAGATACTTAGCGAAAATAACGTCAGCCATGGTGAGAAACGTGATGAGACCAGTACCGCACAAGACAATCAATCCAAAATGAAGCTCCTTTTTAAGTTCAGGTGTTAGTTTTACTTTTTTTAGTTTAGGTAGTGCGAGGTACTCTTTTGCGTATAGTTGTACGTAGAAGAAGGTGAGTAGGGCAGCAACAGCCAAGCCGCCAATGGCACCCGTCACATCAAACCCAATATAAACTAAAAATATCGCCGCGAGCAACTTGCCGCCCGCACCGATTGCGTTGGCAATAGAGGTGATACCAAAACGGTGGCTGGCTTGGAGATGCGCTTTACCAAAAATAGTAATGGCGGTAACGATGATTATTCCCGCTACAATAAATAATTCGGTAATACTAGACAGTTTAAGGAGGGAAGTGACAAAAGGGGCCGTGAGTATAAGCAGAAAAGCGGTTGCTCCCGCCACATACGCCGTTAAAAGAGAGAATTGTTGTACAACCGAGCTCGTGTATGAATTATTGTTGGTATATAGATTTAAGGCAATAATGTTAAAGATACCTAAAGGGACACCAACGAGGGCTAAAATTGAAAACAGTACTTGGACTTCACCAAAATCTTCGACACTGAGCATCCGACTCATCACTGGGTGATAGAGATAGTTTAAAACCGCCACCATGAGTGATCCAAAAAAGAACACAACGTTGTGCCGCAAAAAATCGTCTCGAAGGTATGACCTAAGTTTCGCTTTCATTTGAGCGCACTATACCACAAGTATAGCCAAATTTAATTTCTAGTTTTGGATCAAACTGTAATCATCGGTGTCGAGAGTGCCATTGCCTTTGATTACATGGGGCACAGTTACTTTTACTGCGTCAGCTGGCGTATTGAGGATGACAGTTTTTTGAGTCCAATCAGTGTTGGGAGTTACTGTACCAAGCCAGCTGTATGATTTGCTGTTGTTGGCGAGGGTGTATTCAGCTACGAGTTGTGTTGGAGCGTCTGTTTTGTACCAATGGCTGTAGGTATATGTGGTACTGCTGGTCACCGTAACGGGGGCAAAGAACCATTTAGCGTCGCCATCCGCAAAATCAGACATGGTGATACGCAGACTACTATTGTCAGTCCGACCACTCGTGGCGGTGCTAAACTCTCGGGTGTTGTTACCCCAACTACCCTTTATCCAACCAGCGGGAGTGCTGTTGCCAAAATCAGTGTTAGTGATAATAAGATTTTGCCCAGTTGGTGGTGGCGGTGGAGGAATTGACGAAACGTTCACAGTGACTGATTTGGTGTCAGTGCCGCTCGTGTTTGTACAACTGAGGGTGTAGGTAGTTGTGGTCGTGGGCGCAACAACTAAGGTGCCGTTTGGAGATTGGGTACCGGACCAGCCACCTGTGGCAGTACAGATGGGATTTGTGCCGGTGGTAGACCAACGCAAGGTTGTTGTAGCGCCTAGAGTCAGAGCGTTTGTATCGACGGTTAATTGCAGGGTTGGCGCTACAGCGGTCGCCTCGGGAATAAGATTAATTTGATCAACAGACAGGGTGCCGACGCCGGTGAGGTACGTACCAATCCGGATAGAGGCAGCGTTCTCTGGTGTGGGAAAAGATTTGGTAAATAGGGTCCAGGTAGTGACGTCAGGCAGACGACCGAGCCAGTAGTACTGTTTGGCATTATTTATGAGTGTAATTTCGACGAGGACTTTGTCTGGACCGGTGTTTTTAAAATATTGACTAAAGGTATAGGTTGTCAGTGGGGTAACACTCATTGGATCAGTTATCCAACCGGCTTCACCGTCGGTGTGGGTTGCGATAGTAGTTTTGAGACTATGGTCTCCGTCGTAGGCGTCACCGTGGGCATGTTCAAATACCCCGTCATTACTACCCCAACGTTTAATCGACCAGCCGAGTGGTTCATCTGTGGGTGTATGGATTTCCGCTGACGGATTAATAATGAGTGAAGGAATGACTACAACCGGTATGGTGACCGTCACGGTAATTGATTTGGTTGAGGTGCCAGCTGAGTTATTGCAGGTAAGGGTATAGGTTTGGGTAGAGGTCGGAGCAACGAGAGTTGTACCCGAAGCAGTTTGTGCCCCTGACCAGCCACTTGCGGCGGTACAGATAGGGTTTGTGCCGGTGGTTGACCAGGCTAGCGTCGTAGTAGCGCCTTGGATGAGGCTGGTTGTGGCAGCAGTGAGAGTGACCTCTGGCGCAACCATAACAGGAGTGACGACAATTGTTGGGTCAACCAAACTAAAATCATCAATCTGCATAGAACCAACTGCAGTCTGGTAGATATTTACCGTAATGTTTTTGGTACTCGTTGGTGTGGTCAGGGTCCAGTTTTGTTCGCGCCACGTAGTTGATGGTTGACTAATACCAAGCCAAATGTACCGATGGGAGTTATCGAGCAAGGTAACATCAGCTACCGCTTTGAAGGGTGACGTTGTTTTATAAAAATACTGGACGGCATAGACACGACTGGACGAAGCCGCTACTGGAGAGTGGTAGATGCGACCGTCGCCACTGGTTATACTCGTGGCGTCCATTTTGGCACTCCACGATCCGGTGCGGGCGTCAGGCGATAGGGTGGCGGTAATATCATTTGTACCCCAGCGACTGAAATTCCAGTTAGAGGGTAGACTACCACTGTTTTCAAATGAACCATTGTCTACCAGGTTAGTCGATGTACCAGTGGTGGTAGTAGCTGCGCGGAAAAAGGCGGTGTATACGGTTGTCGTTGCTGGCATTGCAAACGTGTGATCCTGCGCACCGCCGTCTGACCAACGATCAAAAACGTACTGGGTACCACCAAATATTTGGGGACTCGGGGCTGCTATTTGCCTATTCATACCGATTACTCCTTGGACCGTTGGGGGGATGATATGATTACTGCCGTCTAAAATAACGTTAAGTCCGGCAGGATTAGTAGTGACGGTAATTTGGGCGAGGCGGGGATAGACGTCGACACTTTGTGTCGTACTGATGCCGCTGGTACCAACGACAGTAAAGGTAAACCGAAGCCAGACGTTTGGACTGAGTTCGCCATCAATCGGGGCAACTGCCTGGCCAGTGCTGCCAACAAACGGTCCGGCAAACGGGTGTGAGTGGTCCGAATGGTGCAGTCTAATCGTGGTTGAAATAGAACTAGATGCCAGCGGCTGGCCATTGCCATCGGTTGCTGAGACTGAGTATGAAATAGTATCACCGGCTTGGTAGGTAGTGGTCCCAAGGGGTGCAGCTATAGAAAGAGTGGGTGCCGAGCCAACAGTGATGGTAATAATGTTGCTTTGGACAGAGTTTACACCGTCAGATACGCTTAGTCTGGCGTTGTATTGACCGTTTGCCACATAGTTTTTGGTTGGGTTGGCTACGGTTGAGGTACTGCCATCACCAAAATCCCATAGATATGTCAGGGGAGCGCCTTCAGGGTCGTTGCTTCCGACACTGGAAAATGAAACTGATAATGGAGCATCGCCGCTTATGGTTGTAGTGGTAGCCAGAGCCAGGGGCGCCAGGTTTACTGAACTGCTCGCATAATCAAGGCGGTATAATTTTGGACTACTAATAGTAACAAAATATAATTTTCCATTGGGAGCCACATCCATATCGATTACGGCACCATTACTAGTGCTGAATGCGGTAAATGAACTGGTCGCGACTGTGGGGGTGATGGTTCGAAAGAAACCTTGGACATAGTCACTGACAAACGCCTTTCCGTAATACGAAGCTGGGTAGAGGCTGCCCCGGTAGATCGGTCCCAGTACAATTGAAGCGTCGTTACTATTATTGGTGCCAAACAGATGTTGATACCAATATACCGGATTTTGGTAGGGACAAGTCAGGGTGCACGGTCCTTCTTGCAGGGCCCAGCCATAGTTTTTGCCCGGTTCAATCAGATTCACTTCTTCCCAGGTGTTAAAACCAACATCACCAACATATACGGCGCCAGTGACACGGTCGAGGGTCATCCGAAATGGATTGCGGACACCATAGGCGTAGGTGGTGCTGGCTACGCCGGCCGTACCAACAAAAGGATTTGTGGGTATGGTGCCGTCGCGGTAAATGCGGTGGATTTTGCCATGTGAGGTGGTTAAGTCTTGGCTGTTGGTCGGTGTGCCGCTATCACCAATGCCAAAAAAGATATATCCATTTAAATCCATGGCAATCCCGCCACCGGCGTGTTGTCCACCAGAGGCTCCCGGGGCGACATACAAAACGGTAAAATCTGTTCCGACATTGGTACTGGCATTAAAGCGCCCAATGCGGACTTTGTTATCGGTGCCGACATAGTGAATATAGACATAGGGGTTGTTAGCAAAATCGGTATCAAAGGCAGCGCCCAAGAGACCACGATCACCGGAGGCATTGACCGAGATACTGCCAAAGGCCGTTGGGTTGAATCCAGATCCTTCGGTAAAAATCTTGATGGTACCAAACAAGTCAAAAACAAAAATACGCCCATCGGGTGCTACTTTGACACCAGTTGGCGCTATCATGTTGTAGTCAATCAAGACCGTCGCTGAGAATCCGGGGGGTAAGCCTTGTGGTGCTGCTTGGACTGTAGGGGTAGTAAAAAATATTGCAGAGAGCCCAAAAAAAGTAACAAAAGTGGCTAAATAGGTGATATTTTTCATAATAATAATAATTTTAATGTCGGGTCAAGACTTTGATCGGTACGAGAGAAGATATCTACAGATACCGTACTCCTGTAGGTGATAATATTCAATATATACACACAAAAAACTCATTTTCTAATTTTTTTAGAAAAAATGAGATTTGTACGCGTTAAATACGAGTTTATTTAGTGTAAGTCAATGAGCTGCCGCAATGTGTCCTCAGGGTTTTCGACTGGTCTGGTTTCAATCACGCCGATAACAGATTCATCGTTCCCGCCAGGGAACAACATATCGCCAAAATAAATACAGTCATCAAAGTCCCAGTTCATTTGCGTAATCAATCGAGCAACATAAAATCCCTTGTGTTTGCCCTTGGCGGTGTAATCAAGGCAGGTGGTGCCACCGATTTTTACCTGGAGGTGATCTGAGATCAGTGGATTTTCGGCGAGAATAACTTTACGTTTTTCGCCATGGGGATCAAAGGCTTCTTTGGTACTGATGTCTTCGTGGTGTCCGAGTAGACT
>JAYVIL010000101.1:0-6971 GCA_043770255.1 Candidatus Kaiserbacteria bacterium | reverse complement strand
TCTAAGTAATCAATGATGCTCTCTCTACTCAATTTTGGATCAATGTGATTATTTTTAAGCAGAGCCTCAACTATTGGCTTTAGGTCTCGTTCTGAAACAGTGTATCCTTCAGTCATGTAGTTAGTATATCAAATGCTGGCTGACTCTGGACTATGTTAGGACTTAATTAGTTTAATGCTATTGACGAAAATTTAATTTTGATTAAAATATAAGAAGGTTGGTCTTCGTTTGAAGTGAGAGGCTCCGTAAGGGGACTTCAGAAGTAGCTACGGGCCAATTCCCTCTGGGCTTAATCCCGTACAATGCATCTTGCGAAAGATTTATCGGCGCTTTGCCAACCACTCTCTAGGGACTCTGCTTCGGCGGAGTCTTTTCTTTTTATGTTACATCCAGGACTCGGACCAAAATATATTGAAAAATAAACTTAAAATGTATTTTGCACTAGCGGGGTACTAGTGTCCGATTCAAGATCCGCACTTTATCAGCAACAGTACCTTTCTCAAAATTACGTAACTTTCCAACTAGTAGTTTTACTAACTTTGGCGGCGTAAGAATCCTCTTTCCAATCACCGCAACGTGATGGTCACGCATGTGGACGAATATATGTCGTTCTTTTTCAGTTTGCAGTTGAGCATATGCTTCCGCAACATGCCACGCATCATTTCGAGATTTCACGATACCTAAATGAGCGATTGGCCAATACGAGTTTCCTGTAATTTTATCAAACGTTGTCAGCGGATGAAATATTTCTCGTAGTTCTGATTCAACCTCTTCAATGAGTGAGTCCAATATATCGTTGACCTGTTCAAAGTCATTTTTAAGTGAAGCTAAATTTTGGGTTTCGGTTTCAGCGGCAGATATGCCAAGATCTAAACAAATGTGCGCATTCATGCTCGCAATCAAATGTTGAATCACCATCGGGCTCCATTTTTTAGACGCATCAAACGTTATTTTCCATGACTGAGAGCAAGGTTTATGCTGTGCATACGCATAATAAGCTTCAAGGTAGCGGTTAGCAAAAATTACATCAAAACGCTCCATTCGTTCGTTATCTTCAAATGAACCATCTATAATGCGTTGTTTAACTTGTCTTGTTACACGGTTGTACATCGCCGGAAAGTAGCCCATGCGACTACCCCTAACTTCACAAGCTGATACGATGTTATCTAAATGAGCAATCACTTCGTCTATGTTAGTCGGCAGAACTGTACTCAAAGTATTCATTTGAACTGATGTTAGCACGATCAAGCGCTGCTCTGTATTATTTTTCCACTAAAATAAAGAAGGGATAACAAAAAACTCCATGTTGGGAGTTTTTTTGCATTGTAATTTGTACGCTAGGCTTTAAGTAAAGCAATCAACTGTTGCAATAGACTCATCAATTGCATTTGCAGTCCTTGAATACTAGAATTTGAAGTTACTGGCTTTGCATCATCTGAAGAATCTTCATTATCCTGATCATCTTCAGTGTCAATACCGAGATATACTCCTGTATTTGCATCTACTTTCACATCAACCTGAGTCCCATCTAACTCTGTGAACTCTATTTCATACACAATTCTTGAGACGTTATTGGCATCTTCATCTCGAGCTAAAAGTAACTCAGTAATTGTACCTTTAGTGGCATGATTAGTTACGGCAATTTGTCTAGCTTTTTTTTCAGATATAGCCACGACTTTTGCCAATTTGATTGATTCAGCCTGCTCACAAATATCCTCGGCATCATTTGTGTCAGATGAATTATTGTCAGCTACATCCTCTGAATCGTCAGCGCTCTCAATGTCAGCACAGACATCTTTTGCGTCAATTGATTGAGTAGTGTTACTAGCTGCAAAAGCCGAGCTTCCTGAAAACACTAGACCAGCAAGGAGCATACACAGGCCCAATTGCATTACTTTATTTTTTACTATTGTCATTTTAGTTATACTTACTTGTTAAGTGACAGTGATATATACACCATCTATAGTTGAGCTTACTAAAGCAAGCTGAACCTAATATGAACAAATACGAATTGTCCCCAGTTACAAAGTTACAGTAAAAGTCGTGCCCGCACCCAATCTACTATCAACTGTAATCGTCCCTCCATATGAAGTAGTTATTTCCTGAACCAGAGCCAGCCCAATTCCGTTACTGCTTGTATTAAATGAGCGCGCGAGGTCAACTTTGTAGAAACGTTCAAAGATATGTTGGAGGTGTTTACTATCAATACCCCGACCATCATCTGTAATAGTAAGTTGTGTACCATTCCATCCAACTTTAATTTCTGAATTTTTATTTGAAAACTTTACCGCGTTGTGGAGTAAGTTATACAAAATTGTATCTAAATCATTAACATCAATGAGTAATGGCAACGGTGAGATATTATGAACTACATTAATATTTTTTGATCTTAAGTCACCTCCAAGCCTCTGTATGACCTGAGCTATACTGTCTCCAACATTACAAGGTTTAACTTGTTTCACTTGCTTCTCATGTTTTTCAAGGGCGAGGAGTGACTCGCTTGTTGCTATCAGTCGCTTTACCTCTTCGAGCAAATCCTCAGCGATAGACTCACTTAAACTACGAGATTGATCAGAACTACGGATATAAGATTCTAGTGTTGTTTGCAGTGACGCCAGAGGATTGCGTAGTTCGTGTGATGCATCTGAAACAAACCGCTTTTGTTTATCGACACTCTCAGCAATGGGACTTAGTGTCAAACTCGCAATGTACGCACTAGTAGTTGATGCTAGTAAAAATACGATGATTCCAATCCACCAAATAGTTTCATTTACTTCATCCGTAAATAATTCAAAGAAACTTTCACCACCAACGCCATCTTGTCCCAGTTGCGCTTTACCGGTGAGTAAATCGACCTCAACATCTTCACCATCACTAAATCCAACAATATAGTGCAAGGTTTTTTCCTCCAGCACGTATTCTGTGTCTTCGATAATTTCCTGTGGCTTAAGACTCATAGCCAGAGATTGAGCTTCGCTGGCACTCAGCACGATTTTACTGTTTGCAGGAATTTTCTGCGAGGCAGCTTTTTCGCTAACTTGCAGAACTACTAGTGAAGCAAAGAGTACAATGACGATAGCGATAATCACTAGATACAAGAGAACAAGTTTACGCCGTGCCCTTCTAAATGCATTAGACGTCCAGTCGGTACCCCGCGCCTCGAATAGTTGTGAGAGGAATTTCATAATGTTGATTTTTAAACTTTTTTCGGATGTTCTTAATGTGCACTTCAATAGCATTACTCATCTGCACCTCGGCAAAATCAAACACATGGTCATAGAGTCGCCTTTGATCAATAATTTCGTTTGGATTACGCATAAAATATGTGAGTATCGCAAATTCTTTTGCAGTAAGTGATATAACGCTGCCTGAACTAGTAATAATAGTATGCGACTTCATGTTTACTGTCACGCCAGGAATAGACTTTTCTAATTCAGCCGCGGACAGTGGTGGGCGACGCAGAAGCGTACGAATCCGAACTAAAAGTTCATCAACCGCAAATGGTTTCTTCAAGTAATCATCGGCTCCACAGTCAAGACCTTTAATAGTGTCTTCGAGTGTATCTTTTGAGGTAAGCATCAGGATAGGCACTAATACTCCCTCAGACCGTACATTTTTACAGAGTGTAAATCCATCAGTTCCTGGTAGTAGAATATCTAAGAGAACCATGTCATAGGCACCAATATTAGCGATAAGCCAACGCTCTGCTTCCCCACCATCAGTAAAGTAGGTAGGGGTATAACCCTCTTGCTTGAGTACACGCATGATTGATTTTGCGAGTATTTTATTATCTTCCACGAGGACGATATGCATATATACCTACATTATACCGCTTAAAGCTGAAGTCTACCTAAAAAAGACTTTCTACTTTAGGTTTTCAAGCAATGAATTTAGTGCCACTGCTGATTTCTGTGAATCAGGCTTAACTGAGCGTACTTGCCTTAGTGCAGCGTCAATAGCGTCATCTATTTCAGTCCATTTTGCTCCATCCATTCTTTTCAGCTTTGCTTCGGCGTTATCCCATTCGTATTCCAAATCTCCGATACGTTCTTTTGCATCAGTTGGCTTACCTGCTAGTACGAAGTTAAGGGTGTCTTGGGTAATTATTTTGAAGCTAGTGAGATCACCCAGTGGAGAAGCTTTTGCTACTGGCTTCTCTACTGCAGTGGGCTTTGCTACTGCTGGAGTGAGTGTAGTTGAAGCAGTAGGTGGCACAATTACTGAACTAGTATTTTTTACTTCCACCTGATTTGCTCCTGCAGTCTCTCCCGCCTCTTGCTTCTTTTCTGGTAAAACTAGCTGTTCAGTGTCTATTGAATCACCGGTGACTATTTCTCCTTGCAGTGAAGACTGTCTGAAATAATATCCAGTTCCGGCAACTAGAACCAACAGACTAAGTGTTATTACTGTCTGGATAAAGACGTTATTTCGTGATATCACCTTTGTTTGGATAGTCTCTTTTTTAATCACATCTTTGTGAGTTACAGAGAGATAAGTAACTACAGCGAGAATGGCAGTAAGGAAAACTACACTAGTTTGTGTTGCACCCCAACCTAACCCGCCATGATTTTGTGATTGGGATAAGTAATCACCCAGCGATGCACCGAGTGGTCGTGTCATGATATAGATAAGCCAAAATGACAAGATAGGATTAAGTCCAAATCTCCAGGCTGCAGCTAATATTGATACCGTTACAGCTACAATAATTCCAGTAAGGAGATACCCTAAGCCCAGTCCTTCAGCCAAAAGATCTCCTGAGGCTGTGCCGAGCGCAAACGTAAAGAGAATTGCTAACCAATAGAAGGCTTCCCGTTGACCTGTATAGATAGCGTGAATAGACAGTGTTTTTTCTTTTGCATACCAAAATGCAAAAGTTAGTGCTAATGCAACACTGAAAAATATAGTACTTGCTTCTAGTGACACACCCATACTGTCAGTCAAATTATCAGTCACCAAGGTACCAAAGACACTAATGAGCACTACCGCCAGCCAGTAGATTCTGGGAACATACCGGCTTGATCTGAATTGAAAAAAAAGTGCAATTACGAGAAGAATGCCCGTGACGATAGAAGTGACAGCAAGACCAAAGTTTAGGTTCACATTAAGAAAATCCGCCGCTGTTTCACCCACAGTGGTACATAAAACTTTAATAATCCAAAAGAAGATTGTTATCTCAGGAACTTTGTTTAGTAATTGTCGAGACAGAGATTCTGACATATTTGAATTCCTAAATGATACGGGGGGAGTAGAAAAATTATTCATAGTGATTCAGATGATTATTTGATAAATAAGTTGATTTCGATACAACATTCATTCATAAAAGATATACTACAAAATCAACCTGAAGCTTCCCTGAAGTAAGCTTGATTTATCCACCGATGGTGTACAAACAAAAATCACCTTCTTGAGGTGACTTTTCGTTCTGGTTACCGCTCGGAGCGAGGTATATATTTTGGAATACTGCATGCGAAAGCTGCGCCTAGGAGAGTCCTCAGCGGAGCTTTAGATACAGATCCCACAGTCCGTCTACATTCTTGAGGACGACAACCCCCTTCGATAGCACGTGTCGGAACCACACTGGAGAGTGTGTACTGATTCGCACTCATTTGGTGGCATCTTGACCATCGGTCGCGATGTTAAAACTTTTATATATTGACAAATGTAATTTAAGACGGTAACTTTTGAAGTAGGGCATAACATAACATGGAGGTCTAAATATGCCGACTTCGTTCTTTATCTACCTGATGTGTGCATTTGGTACGGTGATTTCTTTGATTACCGCCAGCTACACGATGGACCCATTCGACTTCCTCTACGCTGACTGGGTTGATTACCTGCTGCTGGCATACATCGGCACCACGTTGGTGTTCGTGTGCTGGTGGGGTGTCATGTGCCGTGTCGGCACTGCTGTTGCATGCTTCGCTCTTCATCCGATTGTTGCGATCATTGCCAGTGTCATGGCGCCTTCGCCTGAGATGTACGATTCGTTGGCCCAGGTGAATGAGTCTAATTCGGAGGTGATCGTCATCATGATCATTATGGCGATCGTCTTCCTGTTCGTCTTCTGGCTGGGGCTCGTGCTCCGACTCATCGCAGAAAGCATCGTGGCTCTGGGTCAGCGTCACTTGCATATCTAGACGATCTAACCGACTATAATCTATTCACCCCCCACCGTTTGGCAACGGTGGGTTTTCTGTTTTTAAATCAGGAACTCGAACTAAGATATACTGCCATTTATTACCAAGATTCTGTTGCTGGTTGTCTGGGACGATGTTCGAACTTTTACACTGGAGATAAAATGAAATTGATCCTAACCTCCATTACTAGGAAGTCAGGATCAAATAAGCTTAGCTCATTCTGTAGAGTCGTGTGACAACAACATGATATCCGGCATTCTGGGCCTCAGTCTCGTTATCCAGACATTCACCATCTTCGGGCATTCCAATAATTTCAAAGGCAGTGACCTGATCCAGATATTCCTCGGGAATCTGCGCCAAAACTTCGTCAACTGAGGCTTGGAACTTTTTCTTACTGCCCATGAGATGGTTAGTGCGAATGTCAGCCAATTTCACGAGGCCGGTCGCCTTTTCAGCAGCAACAGGATAACGTATGTAGTCGATACGTCTTAAATACTCAGGACTTTCTGGCTGTCCATCAACCGTGTTGATGCGATGAACTTCGCCATCGAATCGGCACAGAGGTTTAATTCTTCCGAAAAGCTCCATCAATCTCTCATCTGTGATTTTTGGAACCCAGATTTTCTTCTCCGCAACTTGCACTTTCATCTGAAAACTCCTTTTTTCTGTTGAGATTTAAACATCGCTAACATTAAAAGTCAAGTGCTGGCCTTGTGGGACGATGTTAGAACTTTTTTGTTTTAAGCAATGACTTCTGTCCCTTTTAAATACAATACCTCATTCGGTGTTTTCCCGCCAAGACCACAATGTTCCAAATCGTTATAATACTCATTC
>JAYVIL010000100.1:0-21054 GCA_043770255.1 Candidatus Kaiserbacteria bacterium | reverse complement strand
TGCTTGGGGGCGGGCTCGAACCGCCGACCCCTTCCTCTTCAGGGAAATGCTCTACCAACTGAGCTACCCAAGCAGTGAGGCACATTGTACCTGAGTTTGGCGTTTTTTCAATACAGAAACGTCTAATTTGTTAAGACTAGGGGTTTTGAAGCAGTTTAAGCGTTTCCTGAGCGTTTTTAAGTGTCTCACTCATACTTGAACTCGAACTGCTGCCCTGCAGGCCCACAGAGCCCATCAGGTTCGACATAATGTACGGCAGGAGAATAATCGGCAGTCCAATTAAAATCGCAAACCAAATCAACTTAAACCAGAACCCTCTCACATAACGCCGGTCAAATTTCATCAATAGCTCGTTGTTAGCTATGAGCAATTCATGATTAGCTTTAGTAAGAGACAACAGGGTTTCTTCCTCTTTTGTTTCAGGCATTTCAGGATTCATGCACATACAGTATATCAGAACAAAATATGTGTTGTGCCCCAGCTAGGAGTCGGACCTAGATTCTCGCGTTAGGAGTGCGAAGTTCTATCCATTGAACTACAGGGGCAAGCTGCTCATCTTGAATTAACTCAATCAAGCTCATCACTACTTTAAGGTAAAAACTACTTTTTGCAACCATTACTCTACAAATACCGTATTTTGTCCTTGTTTTGTTTTGAACATTATCATGACCAATAGTCAGATTCTTAAGTGGTAATGATAATACTTTAGACCAATATTGGTGTGCAATTTTTGGGATAATCGGATCAGAAGTTCTAATTAAAACTGAAATAGAATTTGGAGAAATCTCCAAGACCTCATACAGAAACCTCTGAAACAACAGTAACATCTTTACGTCAGTGTTTGTAAATACAAAAGCTTTTTTATGCCCTTCGGCCCAATACAACATTGTTGCAGCTATAACCAACTCTCTTTTTTTACCTAAAAGCAGTTCCGCAGCGATTAACTTAGAACGATCAACCTCAAGTAAAAATTTATTATGTGAACCGCCTTGCCGCTTTTTTAAAATTTGTTGTTGTTCTTCAGATAATTTAATCGTATGTATATGATGCCACACTGTGGTTTTTGATAAACTGTATTTACTCATCAACTCATGAATAGAAAAGCCGTTTTGCCTGTCAGCCTTTAAAGAATCAATGAGAGTTTTGGGGTGCCTTATATTTCCAGCCATAACTAAGTATACCATTAATAGATATAACAAATGTATCCATAGTGTATATTGTTAGTTTTATTATACTTCAGTCAAAACAAAAATCTTAGGGATTCAATCCCTAAGATTTTTTGTTTGTTTCTTGTTTACTTTCCCTTACACCCCCAACAATTCTTTCACTTTGCCTTCATCAAATCCAACTACCACATCATCACCAATGCGGATTACGGGCACGCCCATTTGTCCGGTCATATCGACCATCTCTGATCGTTTATCCATATCGCTCGCGACATCATATTCGGTAAATGCGATGTTGTTTTCGGCAAAAAAGTCTTTGGCCATGTGGCAGAAGTGGCAGACGGGAGTGCTGTAGATGATAACTGTTTTGTCCATATATAAATATTTAAATAGCTTATTACTGGTAGTATACCACTTTACTAGTATAGTTCCAAAACCTTTTTCCAAAAAGGGTTGGGGCGTTTAACATGAGTGGCAGTGGCCACATCTTCTACTAGAACACTGGCCCGGTCTGCGCTTTTATACAGGTCAGTTTACCAAAATTTGTACCAAGGGCTCTCGACTTCTTTTACATCCAAGGGCTCAATTTCTGGTTTCTTTTCATCATCCAAAATAATCACCACCTGTTCACCCGGCCTGGCAACGTCAAAGTTACGGCGCATCTCAGCTTCGATTCCCCGTTCGTTACTTAAATACTCGACTTTTTTCTCGAGTTCCGCTCGTCTATCTTCCAGCATTTTAAGCTTGGCTTCAGCTTCTACGCGACGGTCAACCATTTCTTGTTCTATGGTATAACGTTGATACACTACTGATATCATAAAAAGAATAATCAGCCCTAACACACCGATAGCTATCGGTGAATGAAGCCAGCCTCGCAGTGAGCGTTTTTGATAGAATTGCAGCATATGCTAATATTGTAGCATTATGAGCTTTCTCTTTCGCCCCCGAACCCAGCGCGTTCTTGGGTATCTGATTCTGCTTTTTATTTGTATGCTGGCTATTATTATCCTGGGTACAAAATTCGGACCTCTGACCCTACCTACATTTATGGATTTTGAACTTAATCGGTCACGTTTTGGTGTGTAACCAAACTAATGATATCGCTTTGGAACTATGGTAGTATATGAGCATTAAAATTTACAGTCACCACCAAATCATCACTAACCCTCTATGAGTTTCCTTTTTCACAAAAAAACCAAAAGTGTCATAAAGTACGTTTGGATTGTAGTGGCGTCATTAATCATCCTGAGTATGTTGTTCGCCTATTCTGGCGGCATGGGATAATAGTTGGAATTTTACCTACCAATTTAAATGCCTGCCTATGCCAGAGACACCTGAAACAGAATCATATGGTGAATTATTCACAAACTTAGAAGGTATTGAACGTGGTAACGCCCTTCTTGCAAAACTGCAGGAACTACTCCCCGAAGAATCAATGCCCGATAACGCCTGGGAATACGATGAGTATGGTGAAGTTACTAGTACTGACTATCTACGTGACCTAACACAGGAAATAGCGATGCAAGGTGGTTATGTTGAAACAATTCATAAACAACTTAATAAATTAGTAGAAGCAGAGCAAAAAATTTGCCGTTTCCCTGAAAGACTAGCTGAAGTAGATATCTATGAAATCAATAATATCAAGACCGACATAGAAAAGTTCTCAGCTGCCGAAATTGACAGAGTGGCTAACATCCAAGATGTTGCGGAAGCTAAGCTAGATATTAACAGACAGCTCATGAACACTGCTATTCTCCACTACGGAACAATTTTAGATCCCTTGCGTAAAACATCTAAAGTATTTTTAGACGTCGAAAAAACTAAATATCCAGATTTCTGGAAATTGTACAATCAAGTGAATACCATGCGAACTTCGCTTGGTATTATGGGCAGGAATTCGATAACACGAATCCCTCGATCATAACCTATCTACAGCCCAACACCACCTATGGAATGTCATTTTGCATCATATAGTAGAGAACGGAGTCTAAAATTCTGGCAAGATAAAAAAGCGACTCCGCTCATCGACCTATACCTCGGAGGGGGTCCACATAGATACGAGTATGCAGCCGATCTCGCAATTGCAGAAGAACTAAATGCACTAGCGCCTCACTTAACTACCACGTTATCAACTGTTGCCATCGACCCCAATTGGGGGCGACCTCAAGCAGTAGTCATGGCGCTTTGTGATGATCCTGCACCTAATCTCGATAACTTTTTGGACTGTAAAAAATACCTCACCGAAAGTCAATACGAATCACTTTTACAAATCAAAACAAAACGTGACAAGGCTGCACAACAAATTGGCGAGGCAGCTTGGGAAGCTGCAAAACTAGAGCCACGGAAAATTTCTAAACGTGAAGCTTTACATCATATCGCTAGTATTGATCTAGATGTTATTGCTATAACAACGGAACCTGATATCCCCTATACCCTACTCGAACATTTTGTATATTACTTTAACCTCACTCTACAACCTGACACAGAGTTACCAACGAAAGATGAAATCATTCGCCTTTTTGGATCTATCACCCCAAAGACACTGCAAGAAATTTCAACTAAAAGTAGAGAATCCGTAGAAGATTTACTTGATTTTTTAAAAGATTTGAAACCAGTAGTGAATGACCTTAAAAATACTCCTGATGCTGAGTTTCTGATAATAGGAGACGCCATAGATCCAGAAAGTTTCGAGGACTATCTGAAAAAACGCTCAGGGGAAATTTTTGCGGCAATCGAACACTCCTTACCTGCGCACTGGACAGTAGGTAAATGACCAAACGCAATGAGATATTAGTTGTCTGCGTAGGTATAGTTTGTCACTAATTTATCACGCAATAGTGGCCAACCTTCGAGAAAAGCGGGGGCAAACTTTTCTGGTTCGCGAGCCATGAGTTGTTCAAGTTCTGCAATATCAAACCACTTGATAGCAGCTAATTCTTCAGGGTCAAAACTAATTTTAATCGTATCAGGCACTACCATCTTATAGACAGCCCTGAAAAAATCCTTGGTCCGGAATGATGCAACGACTAACTCTAGAGGCATACCGTCAATGCCAAGCTCTTCTTTTAGTTCACGATAAGCTGTCTCTTCGTACGTCTCGCCGGCATCAACGTGACCGGCTGCTGAATGATCAAGCAGTAGTGGTTTGAGTACGAAAGCGCTACGCTGTTGGACTAACAATTGACCAGATTCATCAAATACGTACACCTGGGACGCTCGACGAATCATTCCCTGTTTAATAGCGTCACGCATATATTCTGCACCCAAGACCACGTCATTTTCATCGACGACAACAATTTTATTGTAGACTTTTGCTTCAAAATTAAAGGTAATAATTTTAACCTCTGTGGTAGCAGTAACAGCGTCACCATAATACTTCCTAAAATCGGCATACATGGCTTCGCTAGAGCTGAAACGTTCATTTCCCACCCAATCCTCTTCTGTTAATGTGCCGAGTGTTTTTATGTGTACAGTGTCAATAATTGCCGTACCAAAAATATGTCCAGTTTCTCTATTTAGAAAATGTAGTTCATCCTCGCTCATCAAATTTTTATCATCAAACAACCGAATGGTTGTCCATTTTTCTCCGTCTATAATCTTTTTAGCCAGGTCTGGCATAAATTTCAGGGTTTTCATAGATATAAAATATTACAACTTTCGTAAAAGTGACTCATTTTGATGTGAATGCAAGGTGAGTAAGCGTCTAGCTTGCGCAAGACTCATTGAGGGATTTTGCAAAAATACCCAATTAGTGGACAGCTTCTGTAAGAAGGGCAAGAAAAATTTTTCGAGCCGTACCTGATGTACGGTGAGGAAAATTTTATCGCAGCCCTAACGCAGCAGACGCATTAAAATTAGTCACTTTTCAGCATTTTCATGAAAACTTCGGGTGATATATTGACTCTAGACTTCCCCAGCTCGAGCGCCTTCTTCTTGCCTTTCTTTTGCTTGTCGAGCAACTTCATTTTACGAGTAATATCACCCCCATAGAGATACCCAGTAACGTCTTTTCTTAAGGCGGACAGTGACCTCGAAGCAATGATCTTGCCGCGGACTTTGGCTTGGATTTTAGTCGTAAATTGATTGCGCGGTAGGTTATCGTAGAGTTTATCGACAGTTGCTCTGGCATCAAATTCAGCGCGCCTCTCGCCCACTACCCGTGAAAAAGCAGTTATTAATTCGTCAGCAACTAAGACATCAAGACGCACAACGGTCGCAGGGCGCATCTCTGCAATTTCATACGACAGCGAAGCATACCCACTACTGGCATTTTTAAGTTTATCAAAAAAGTTCCGCATCAGTTCACGCAAGGGCATCTCGACAGTCACGAGGTTGCGCCCATCAGTTAACACCTCGGTTTCCAAAATACCAGCCTCATGATCAAACAAGAGCGTCATGATATTCCCTACATGTTCTGGTGGAGAAATGATTTGACCTAAAATCCAAGGCTCGCGCACAGTAACTTTTTCGCCATGGTCGGGGAAACGTGAAGCGGCGTAGATTGACTCAATAGTGCCGTCGTCCCAAGTAATTTCGTACGCAATTGATGGCGCTGTAATAATGATTTGGATATCAAATTCACGACGCAGACGCTCGGTCACAATCTCCAGGTGGAGCATCCCCAAAAAACCGCAGCGATACCCCCGACCAAGAACACCGGAAGATTCTTCTTCGTACGAAAGAGACGAGTCTGATAGTTTAAGACGATCGAGGGCTTGGCGCAGGATTGTAAAGTCGTCCTGGCTGTCTGGGAAGATTGATGCCCAGACAACCGGACGAGCAGGAGCATATCCAGCTAAGGGTGGTGCTGGTTTTTTAACCAACGTCAAAGTATCTCCAACTGTTGCAACACCCGGCTCTTTGATACCAGTCACAATATAGCCAATTTCACCAGCCTGGATTGATTCGCACGGAACTTCACTCGGCGTTACCATCCCAACCTCAAGGACGGTAAAGCTCTTGCCGCCAGCGACAAAACACAAGACGTCACCTTTGCGCACTTCCCCGTCAAACACCCGCATAAACACAATCACTCCCCGGTGATTGGAATACGTGAAGTCGAAAATCAGTCCCCTGTAGGCATCGAGTTCACTCGGCCTGGGAGCTGGAATCCGGGCGCAAATCGCTTCCAGTAATTCGGGTACACCCGCCCCGGTTTTACCCGACACCATTAATATATCCTCTCGTTTACATCCGAGGAGCGCAATCACAGAATCCCCAATTTCAGTTGGACGTGAGTGCCCCATATCGGTTTTAGTTAAAACTGGAATGATCGCCAGACCTTGCTCTTTCGCCATCTGGAGCGTAGTCAAGGTCTGTGCCTGAATCCCCTGCGTACTATCAATCAAGAGGAGCACTCCCTCGACGGCCTTGAGGGCTCTTGATACCTCGTAGGAGAAGTCGATGTGTCCAGGCGTATCGATAAGGTTGAGTTGGTACTCCACACCACCGTGCATGTACTTCATGCGCACTGGTTGCATTTTGATAGTGATACCTCGCTCCCGTTCGAGCTCCATCGAATCCAGAACCTGGGCCTGCATTTTACGAGCTTCTACCGTGCGGGTAGTTTCAAGCATACGATCAGCCAACGTCGACTTGCCGTGGTCGATGTGAGCGATAATACTGAAGTTACGAATAGGGACGTTCATATGGAATAAATATGCCCTACTGTACCCGAAAAAACATTAAATTGCTAGGCTATAGATTTGTCTACCAGACCAAATTTGGCGCAAGAAGTTATTAGATACAAGGCGACAAATCGTTTCTAAACGAAACGTACTTATTTGTACGTTGAGTGCAGAAACGATGCAGACAACGCAGTAGATGATGGCTTCTTGCGCCAAATTTACAGCAGGTCGGGTTGTGGAGGTATAATCTCGCGCTTCCTAAAGCGACCCTTAAACGCTAGGTAAATTTCGTGCATTTCTGGTGACCCCAGCAACCGGTAGGCAATTATTACTCCCGCCAAACCAAAAACACCGGCGACCATTCCCTGAATTAAAATACCGACAAAGGTATTTTGATTAACCCCCTCGACTATAAAAAGTAGCGTCGCGTATGCAAAGAGGCCACCCGTAATTGAGGCTACCACCGCAACGATAAACGGTTTGGTTAAACTACGCAGCTCCATCGCAAACGTACGCCCGGCAAAAATAAGCATGAGTATCACCTCAATAATTACGCCCAGGGTATACCCCAAAGGTAACATTAATACTTCAGACCCGGTAACATTTTCCAGTCGGAATAGCGTCGTAAAAAACACCTGGGCAGTAGTAGAACTTTGAAACCAGAGATAAAGACCATATGCAAACGAAGCCGAAAACAATGTCCCAGCAAACGTCACCAAAAGCGGCAGTCTCGTAAAACCACCGGCATAAAATGCGCGTACAATTAAAAGTAAAATGCTCTGCGCTAACAGCGATACTACAAAGATAGCCAACGCTGCAGCGGTTAGCCTCGTGTCTGCCCAGTCAAACGAACCACTCCCCAAGAGCACCCGAACCAATTGCGCCCGTAATACAATCACCAACACCACAACCGGTGTCGACCAAAAAATAACGTGTCGCAAAGCGGTCAGTACGTACTCATTAAATTCAGCTGCTTGTTTATTAGCGAGCAGTGATGCCAAGGTAGGAAAAGCGGCTACCGAGTAACTCATTCCAATAATAGCCAAGGGGACTGACTGGAGGTTATACGCAAATTGCAAAACGGCCACCGAGCCAGCAGTCATTGTCGTGGCCATCATGACCAAGATAAGTAGCATAATCTGACTGAGCGATAAGGTGATGGCGCGCGGTATCGCTACACGTGCAATTGCAGCTATAGTTTTTTTACTAATTTTAGTAGTAATGCCAAATCGTAAGTCACTACTGTACACGAGCGGCAGTTGTACCAGACAATGCATCAGAGCACCCAGCACTACTCCGTACGCTAGCCCCGAAATTCCAAATAATGGGTAGAAAAAAACAGCTCCGATAATAATACCAATGTTATAGAGCACCGGTGACAGTGCATAGATCACAAAACGGTGCCCCATCTGGGTGACAACGCTAAGCAAACTAGAGATACCTAACAATAGCGGTTGCAGGAGCAAAATTTGCAGCAACACCACAGCATCTGCTTGCGCTGCTTCAGAAAAGCCAGGGAAAAGATACTTGGTAATATACGGAGCAATCATAAATACTACTCCGGACACGGCTACGTATCCAACCAAAAATAACGAGAACATCTGGCTCAAGACTGCCTTGGCTTCGGTAACACTTTCAGTTTTTGCCTGCGTTACAAATGGCAATAAAACATAGACTGATAATACTGACGCAAACAAGACAAAGAGTAAATCAGGGATTCGAAATGCCGCATAGTAGACATCTAGTTCACTTCCGGCACCAAACTGACTGGCGAGCAACCGGTCACGAACAATTGCCAACATCTGTGATGCCAAGGCAAAAAGCGCCAGAATATAAGCTGCTTGGTGCAGGCCTTTTATTTCACGGTAAAATAAATTCAAAACACGTGTCACCATACCTACCTATGGTCGTGATTCTTCTGGCGTGATATCTGTTTCAGGTGCTGGAGCAGCCGTCTCGTTACTGCTAGCGCCAGTATTTACGGGAGTGAGTAATTCGGTGTCAGGAACAGTATCTGTTGTCGTAACGCCATTTTTTGTTTTGACGGTATCAGCTTCAGAAATAGTTGGCGTACTCGTAAAGTCACGAGCGGTAATCGCGCCAGAGGTTATATTTTTAATCAACTCACTTACACTGGCATTATCAGGATTTAGATCACGGACAATTTCGAGCTCAGAAATAGCAGCTGCGGAATCTCCTTTTATCAAGTACTGTTGCGCTAGGAAATAGCGCGCATTGGCATAACTTGGGTTGAGGGAAATGGCGGATTTAAATGCAGCAATAGCGGCATCAGGGTTTTGGATTGCTCCGTACAGTACACCAAGTTGGTAATAACGACCTGGGTTATTTGCCTCAATAGAAATAATTGACTCCGTCATCGTGATCGCTGTTTTGATATCCCCAGCTGCAATATCAAGCTGTGAAAGTAAATACAAGGCATCAGTGAAATTAGGCTTGAGCTCAAGAGATAACAAGGCTAATCTACGAGCCTCAGCCTGATTTCCACTACGCGCCTCCATGGCAGCTTTTTGCAAGACATACAATGGGTTTTTGGGATCTCGAATCTCTGCCTCTTTATAACTTTCAAATGCGCGCTCTTTAGCACCTTCTATATTAAGGAGAGATAATCCAGCATAAATATCTGCGAGCATTTGCCAGTTACGCGCATCTGTTGACTTGCGAGCGACTGCCAGAGTACTAGCATTTAACGCAGCTGAGATAGCATTTTGAAATTGCTGCTGCTGCGCCGGTGTAGGCTCAGCAATTCCTAAGAGTGAGTTTAAGTAACTTAATTGGTAGTTGGCTAGAGTACGAGCATACGTATCAGTTGGATACAATGCATACGCTTGAGCAATTCTTCCTGACACTACCGCGACTGCGTCAGTGCTGTCAGCAGAAATATCATTAGTGGCTGTCACAAAAGTGTACACGGCTGCTGCTTGTTTACTTGCTCCATAGCCCACCAGTAGAATTCCAATAATAGTCACCATCACCACCGCAATCAGGATAAAACCAGTCTTACTACTGCTCAGGAGATTAAATGTTCTATCTGTTGCAGCGGTTAAGTTCTTCTGAGCAATAATCAAACCGCTGGTACAAACTGCTCCAAACAATAGTATCGTTGGCCCTGGCACATATATTGCTGCGATAATCCAAACGTATAAACCAGCAACAAATGAAATGGTACCCATAAAGAACCAAAAGGAATCCGTTTTTTTACTTAAGAGCAATGTCCTAGTCCCGGTGTATAAAAACGCCAGCAAAAATGACACCCAGGCCAACACTCCGAGCATGCCTGAGGTGACGAACCATGTTGGGATATACCCTGCTCCAGCTGCAAATGGTGTACTCCAAAACACTGTAGCGTTTATTGAAGCATCTTTGTATAAATTCCATGCTTCAGCAAAACGATTTGGCCCAATACCAACTAGTGCCTGTTCACTATAGACTGAACGAAGAATATCTATGGTGGCACTCATCGACGGTCTAATTTCAATATAATTAACTCCGGTAACATTAGAAATTGCCGTACCAATCGCCGTTCCGCCTACTAAAAAGATAAAAGAAAACAGAAAGACAAAGCCAATTAACATAGCCCCAACTACCGGTATATTGTGGTGCAGCGATACATCTGCTGGCTGACCAAATCTATCCTTTGTTAACACATACATTAAGAGCATTAAACTAAAGAGTGTAATTAATACCCAGATAAAGAAAAAGTTCACGCTCGCGAGCACTAAAAGCGAGATCCCGAGAACAGCCCCGATAATAAGCAGGCCTTTCTTGGGCAAATCAAGCTGTGCGAGCGCGACTAGCGATACCATGACAATACAACCTAGAAAAATGCCTAGATCATTAAATGAACCGATGAAGTTATCAGAGAGTCCTTGCAAAAGTCCGAATGATAAAAAATCACTACTAAATATTAGCCGAGACAAGAACAGTAAACTGGCTAAGCAGGCACTGAGAACAAATGAACCGTATAAATAGGTGAAGAATTTTTTAGAATTACCAACAATAGGGAGAAGGAGTATCACCAGACCCATAACTACCAAGAAACCTACCGTATGGATCTCGAGAGCATCACCAAACAAAGCAGTGCTAATGTTTGGCGAGAAAATAGCTGAGACTACCCCGGATAGCATTACGAGACCCCAAGTGAGGTGCAGCGGCGTCGCCCGCAGTGTGATTGATCCACTACGTAAAATAAGTAAGCTTACAAATAAAAGTGAAAGTAACGAACCAAATAAAACTACGTATACCTTCGGAAAAAAAGTAAGGCTGTCAATTTGCGGCAGCACAAACAGAGGAAATAATATGAGTGTAATAAGTAAACTTATTTGTCCAAGGCGCCGAAGGTGCTTGGTAGCACTATCAGATTTACTAGGTAGTTTAGGTACAAAGGTGGCAGCTTCCATAAATATTTGAATAATAATAATGTCTTACCTATAAATATACCATATTAAAAAAACCACCAGTTATGAGACTGGTGGTTTTCTTGCATATAAGCCGGATTCTGTCAGTGGTTTTGACACCACCGGATAATCATATACCTAGGATGACTGTTGCCAGCCACCTCATGCGGCTCTCAGTCGAGGGCTAAAATCACAATATTATTGCAGCTTTAGCCCTCGACTGCACGGCCTTGCACACGGGTAAGAATTTAGCCGTTTCACCCCCCATGTTACCAAAGGGGCTATTCCTTAGAATAAACTAAGGAATCCCTGCACTTTCGATTCAGGCGTCTCTGCTCGCATCTCGTGAGACACAATCTTGCGACTGTGGCTCAGACGGGCGTTACCCGCTACCTGTCTCCATAAACTTGCGCCCATGGGTGTGTCCGGACTTTCCTCCCCCATCCTTGCGGACAAAGGCGATTATCATGCAATTGCATTATACAACACTTTCTCCAAAAAATACACCTTCGTAGGTCGGTCCAGCATAAATATGCCAGTCCGGTTGCGCACTTTTTTGCAAGACAAGCATGGTCTACGCACACCCTCTACAAACTATACTTTTTAATCGCACTAGCTAACTTCTTATCAAATGTTTTTACTTCATAGTCACGCGAGAGCGCGAGGAGAGACGTATCGACAAACGATAGGTGTTTGTCATTTATAGTCTGGAAGAGATTGATAGTTTTATCGTAGGAATGCACCGCTGGTAACACTTCTACCGTATCTGAATCAAGAAAAAATTGTAAAGTATTTTGAACTTCAGCATTGGTTGTATGGCGTCTAAGTAAAGTGAGTGTCTCAAGTACAATATATTCTGGGACAATTTTGGTATGCGAGTTATATTCACGCACTAACTGTAGGGATTTTTTATGTAGTGAATCTTGTTTAATAAGCATTCCCAGCCAAACATTCGTGTCAAAAATAACACTGTTAGATTTCACCATATAGATATTTGTCGACATTGGAAGCTAGATCAGTTTTATTTGTTTTTACACTAAAATTCATAAATTCTTCAAAAGAATATTTTTTGGTTTTTTTGACTACAGCCGGAATAATATGAAACATCGTCACACCATGATCGAGCACATCAAACGCTTCCCCAGCAGCAGCTGCTTCTTTAATTTTTTTAGCATTGCGGACTAGTTCGCGCATACCAATTTGGGTTGGGGTTGTTTTTGTATTCATATGTAAATATTGTATGACAATTGTCAGACAATTGCAACAGTTACTGGGGATTAACTTATGAATACTAATGCGGAACGTCTCCTACTGCTTCCCCGTCAAAATCTGGGTCATTCCTGCCACCTCCCCTATTTTTATACTATTTTCAGCAGCAAAGCCGGCTCTGGTTTCGATGACATATTTTGCTGGAACTGGTGGCGCAAACGATGTGCTCGGGTAAGTATCTGGACTGACACTCTCGACCATATATACAACATGACCGTTTTCATCGAGCCAAAATATATCTATCGAGTAGTTCATATCTTTCATCCAGAAACTCCATTTCTCTGACGTGTCAAAGATAAAAACTTTAGCGACACCAACAGGCATTTCTTTAGTGTCCGACAATCCTTGTGTACGCTCAGCATCTGTATCGGCAATCGAAGCTAAAAGAGAAATCCGTCCCAGAGTAAAGGGTACGAGGTTGCTGAACTCCCCGACAGCATGCTCGGTTATTCGTTCACTGTTTATTTGTTCAGTCTGGGAGTGTCTGGACATACCTATAAAATACGTAGCAAGGAGAATGAGAATAATTCCCCCGCCGTACCAACTAACTGAAGAACGTGTAGACATAGACCGTTACCGCCGCTACTGCCCCACCCAAAACCGTACCCCAGATCATATCTACAATCGAAACTGACAAAGGCCAATCCCGTAGCGTGGCCAAATTCGTCAGATCGTAGGTCGCGTAGGTAAAGAAGCCAAACAATGCTCCGAGGGTGAGCGCAGTTATGACCGACCCCTTCATAGCGGCAGGATAGATTGCGAAAAAAGTTAGCCCGACGAGAAATACCAGGTAGAAAATAATCGCCGCTGGCCAATTAATTGGACCCATTAGATCGCCCAACCGTGACTTGTAAAAATTACTCGCAACAAACCCTAACCACACCATATCAATCGCAAAGAAAACCGGCACACTGATTCCATACAGCGCTAAAAATGTTTGTATATTCATACCTACAGTATACACCCAAATTAAACAGTTTTTGATACAGCGATTAATCCCTGTCAAGAAATACAAACAACGGCAAGCAAAGCTCACCGTTGTTTGTATTTTCTACGTTCGTCTTTGCGAACGCTAGTGAAGCAATCCAGAGTCGAAGAAATAAAATACGATATATTTAACAAATGCTGGATTGCCACATCACTGCGCTTCGCTCCATGATTCGCAAAGACGCTCGATTAGCATAAAAAATAATTGTTTTATTTGTTTTTTATTGACTCGAGCATAGCTGCCATATTAGCGTATTCTTTATTCGAACCAGCATCAATAATAATAGTATTCCCATGACTAGCCGCACTCGTTATCGTATCAAGACGGTTAGTGTCTGTTAGAAACTGAATTGCCACCTCGTTTGTAAGACCAGCCTTTTTCATCGTTTCCATTGCTTCCTCGAGTCCGCGAGCAATTGCAGTACGCATCTCGGCCATTCCCTCTCCTTGCAATTTCTTACTTTCAGCTTCGGCTTGGGCGGCTCCGACTAATTTGATACGGGCGGCCTCGGCTTCGTTACGAGCCGCTTCCATCAAACGTTTACTGGCAATCACCTTGTTGAAGGCGTCACGAACTTCCACACTCGGTTGCGGCTCATCAACTAATACGTTTTCAATACTGTACCCAAAGCGGGCGAACTGTTCAGAGAGCGCCGTTTGGACTTGTGATTCCACCGCATCACGGTTGGCATAGAGCTCGGTCATTTCCATTCCTGAAGCTGTCTGACGAACATTATTGAGTACGTATGAAGTAATTTGTTTCTCCGGTGACTCCAGTTCATAGTGAGCTTTGACCGCACCCACCCCATCATCACTGGCCTTGTATTGCACCTTAACTGGCAACATCATAAACGCATTGTCGCTTGTCTTAACCGACACATCAGCGTGGATTTCTTGCAACTGCAAGTTAACCCGCGACACAATTGTCGTAATCGGCCACGGCAACTTTACATGAAGTCCCGGGAACACCGCGTTCGCGTGTGGACGACCAAACGTTTCCAAAATCGCTGCCGTCTTCCCCTTCACCACATACAACATCGAGGGTAGAAATACGACTGCAAGTACAATAACGATAACCAAAAGCATAGGTACGATAACTTAATTAATATGGACTCAGTATAGCAAAAAAGGACGGTCTATGCCTGTCCTTTTCTATATTTAGTCTCCTTGATGATCATTATGATTATCACCGTCAACATGTACAGTTCCGTCACTATGTTCATCTCCGTGAGAATGACTTTCCCCAAGCGCACTGGCGATAGTTGCCATCAGCACTAGACCTACGGCTACCAAGAGCACATGCTGTAAAAAGCGCTTGGTAGTTTCGTGTTGGTTTGGACGCGGTAGCAGGTCATGAACAACGACATGAATAAAGAATCCAGCTGCCACAGCGAGTAAAAGCCCCTCGAGTTCCTCGGTAGCAATAGCTGCATAACTCAATCCCACACCAATAAAAATGGTACTGGCGGTGAGAAAGTTGAGAGTCAGGGCTCGTCGAGTGCTATATCCCGCTTGTTTGAGGACAAAGAATTCAGAAATTTCTTGTAGCGTCTCATGAATGAAAATCGACGCAGTGACCGCTAACCCCAGAGCTGGCGATACGAGGAAGGCTGGCACTAAAATAATTCCGTCGCCAATATTATGAATAGCGTCGCCAATCAAAAGTTTGCGTGCTCCAGCTTTATTGTGCGAATGTCCATCATGATCATGTGGATCATGATGATGATGAGATTCTGGCATCAGTTGCTCTACAAACCACGCGAGACCATACCCCACGAGGATTAATCCAATCCCCTGCCACAATGATCCCTCGTAGATTTCAAATACCTCAAGCGCCAAGGCGCCTGAAGTGACTAAAAACACACCAGCTGAAAACGACACCAGAAACGACAACCGATCTGACAAAAATTGATGCGCCAATTTAGCCGTAAACAGCACTCCGACAAGTGACGCTGTCATAATCACTCCGGCAGCCAATATAATTTCAATCAACATAATATATGTATTTATAACCACCGAGACTTTAGCTTTAATAATCGTCTTAATGCAACTGATTTGCATAGTAACAGAGTGTACTCGTAAATGCAAATGAGTTGCGTTTGGCTATGTAATCGTATACACTGCAGTGAAATTATATATGAGATTAACTAAACACCGGAAAGAAATTATTGCCACTTTGAAAAAAAGTCATGGGACGCTCTCGGCGAGTGATATTCACAAACTCTTGCCTGACATTGACCAGGTTACAATTTACCGTAACCTAGATTTATTTGTAGCCGAAGGAATCATTAAGAAATTACACATAGGCGGCAACGAAGCAAAATACGAGTACCAAGCGCACCCCCACCACCACGCCATCTGCAATGACTGCGACCGCGTCATCCATTTTAACGCCACGGACGACCGCCTCAAACAAGCCCTCAACATCCCCGATTTTGATATCACCTCAATTGATTTGGTAGTAAGGGGTAATTGCCATCACGAGAAGTAAATATCGTTGGCTATCTAACACGATGTGAGAATTTTATTTTAAAATAACCTGCCATTCACAGTCTTTCAGGTAAACGGTCTCAAGCTCTGGAGCGATTTGTTTTAACTCTGCAAAAGAAGATGCCGTTGGCGGCAGATCAGGACTTTGAAAGTGACAGACTAGTTTTTTATTTACCATACCCAAACCTTGGCGCACAGACTCACCAGTATGAGCGGTGCCATATTTTGCAAGCATATATGCGCCAGATGACGAACCGGCGACGGTCTTTTGACTAAACAATGACTCTAGGTCTGAAAAGTCTTTTAGGTCCTTTAGTAAGGTGGGTGTATTGCCACCGTGAAAATATATCGCATCTGATTGTTTTACATCTTGAACAAATGACTCTAATGTAGCAAATATAAACTCAATTTGTTTACCATCACTAAATTTTATAAATTTACTACGTAACTCATTAAATGTATTAGTTTTGTCTTCTGCTCCTAAGGCAAAAAAACACATCAATACTTTACAGTACATTGGCAAATCTTTTGTAAACTCTCTAAAAAAAGAATTATTCAATTCATTCTCCAATCTGGTATATCCACCATGTAAAATATATTTCGTACTCATGGTTTTAGTATACCAAATTCAAATTGATCAAAATTTCTGGTACATTATGTTTATTAGTCATATTATAAGGATGTAACTGTGCGAATGATTTTATTTAAAGCCCGTGCATCTTTAACAGATACTGATCCAAGGCGTTTAACTATTCGCCCGACATCAACCGCTCGCATTTGAAAAACGAGAGCTACAGATGGAGCAGTCAGACCATTTTCTGTATTGTCAGTAATAGCATAGGTAGCCACGAAGCGAAGCGCGGTGGTATTTGTCGTAAGAGGGATAATAATTACAACCCCGTTTTGTACAGACAGAACAACTCCAGGACGTAAACCAGCCTGCTCGTGACCAAATGGAGCATTCCCTAGATCAATCATCACGATTGTTCCAGGGACTAATTTCTTTACATTTTGTTTTTGTGAAGCCATGTGTTGGTATCAACGCTCGCTGCTTTGTCCCACAGCTCCATTTCGGTTTTAAAATCATTATCTAGACGCAACAACTGATCATAATGAATTAAAGCATTGCGAACATACTCAGCCTCAGACACTGCCACCTTTGCCCGATTGACAGTAATTTGCTTTTTTAGTGACTGTGGAATAGTGATATTCATAAACGAAGTATAGCAATTTAAGAAAAGTGAGCAAGTTTAATCAATCAGCCTCAGAAGTAGATGGTTTACTCTCTCGCTACTAATGTGAATCTTTGGACCCTTTCTCCCATCCATTCAACAAACTCAATCCACTCTTCTTCAGGGCGCTTAAAAAGTGATGCGTCAGGGTTCTCATACATAGGTTGATATACTACCATCCACTCTTCATTGTTTGAATGTAAGGCTAACTCAAAAACTTTATACAAATCTCCTTTGTAATGTCTATATATCTCGTTTTTCTTTGGTGCACTTGGTGGTAACGGGACAATATTTCCTTTCATAGATTTTTTTATAATTAATTTAGTACAAAATTTATTTATAAAAATCGGGTTCTTCGTAATAGTACGATTGTTCAATACCTTTCATAAATACATCACGATCTTCTACTTTTGGTGTCAGAGCACTTCGCAATAATTCTCTAATCTCAAGGGCATTGACTGGACTACGTTCCATAGCATTGAGATAATCTCTTTTATCAATTTTCACCCAGTCGATACATTGTAATATCTGCTTCTTGAGGATTAAATCCAGCCAAATACGCATACTAATGCCATTGCCTTCCATAAACGGATGGGCTACGTTCATTTCTACATATTTAGTGACAATCTCTTCGAATGTCTGTTCGGTGAGGGCATCTATTGCCGAGAGGCTCTCAGTAAGATAGAGACATGAAGCAAAGCGGAACCCCCCTTTACTAATATCTTTGGTACGGACCTTACCGGCAAAGTCATAGAAGCTCTTAAATAAGTACTCATGAATTTGCTGTAACCCCTTACTTGTTCCAACTTCAAAAGTTTCCAGTTCAGGACTACCAAAGAGCGCAATAGCCCGCTCTTTACTTTGTTCATCGATGCTTTTCATTTTTCAATTATACCATTTTTACTACAGTTTTTTACTCCCTACGCCTCGGAAATTCCTAGACGGAAAACGATTCTGGATTGCTTCACTGCAGTTCGCAAGGACGCACTCAAGGGCTTTCAAAAACGAGTGAAGTTCTAGGCACGGAAGCAAAATAAATTGAGGCGTACTTTTGTACGTTGAAAGTTATTTTGTGCTCCGCAACAACGAAATTCACCGTTTCTGAAAGCCCTCCCGGCTAGAGGAGGATTAGGGCGCCGAGGCCTAGTAAAGCCAACATCCCAAACACATCCGTCGCAGTTGAAATAAAAATCATGGAGGTTGATGCGGGATCTTTGCCGGCCAATTTAAGGAGAAGAGGCACAAACGCCCCAAACAAGCCGGCTACAATGTGGACCACAATCATCGCCATAGCGACCACTGCCCCCAAGAGCCAGCTGCCATTAAATACGACGGAGATCACAGCTACGATAGCGCCAATGACTACACCATTCAAAGCTCCGGCCAGAACCTCACGCCAGATAACCGGCCAACCATTTTCAAAAGAAATTGTACCCATCGTAATGCCTCGCACCATCACGGCAAAAGCTTGACTGGCGGCATTGCCCCCCATTCCCGCGACAATCGGAATATAGACAGCGAGAATAGCTAATTTATCAATGGTGTCTTTAAACGTCAGAACGACTGAACCGGCAAGGAACGCGGTAGCTAAGTTTAGGATGAGCCATTTGTAGCGTTGGCTAAATTTTTTCTGCACACTGTCAAAGGGTCGCTCGCTCTCATCAACACCAGCTACTATGTACAGTGATTCAGCCGGTAACTTACCAAATAGTCCGAGGGCGTCATCGGAATAAATAATTCCTAAGACACTATTGTCTTGATCAAGCACTACAATCTTTTTGTGTTCTGATTCAGAAAAAGCCCGAATAACTTCACCGACTTCTGCCTGATAGGTAATCGTTTGTACTGGTTTGATAAACTTATCAATTAAAGCACTGCTCCGCTCCCGGACGAGCGTCGTCAGTACAATTTCACCTATCAAAATACCCTCGCGCTGAATTAGTATTTCAGGAAACTTACCCAGCTCCTTATAGTGGTCATCAATGGCGTCCCCGACCTCAGCCAGAGTTGACGTATCGGGCAAAAGTATATAATTGAAGTGAATCAGGGCAGCGGTAGCTTTGGGGTGAAACCTTAGGAAATAATCAATCTTGTCAGTGACTTCGACTTTCAGCCGTTTGATGATTTTGGCACGACGTTTTGGGTCTCGCATCCGCTTAATCACTTTTTCGGCCATTAGTAAATCTAAATGGTCTACCAAGTCCACAGCTTCTGTCAGTGTAAATTCCTCAAGGATGTGCTGCTGGGTCTGATTGGAAAGTTCAGCAAAAATAGCACTACGCTGCCCCAGGGTAAGTGCCCTCATATTTGCGAGACGATCCTTTGAGTTATAAGTAATGGAGTTTGCCAGCTCGGATTTTGGTTGTCTCATATTTGAAATCAATCAAACTGACAACTCGTGTCAGTTTGATACATTTTAAATCAAAACTTCGATAGTGGCCCCCTCTCTTAGTTTAGTTATGTACGCATTAACTAATTCTTGTTCTTTGTTGGTCTTTAACTGTGCTTCGAGCTGGGTTTTGATCTCGGCTAGTGGTGGAATTTTTACCCCGGCAGTAGCGGTACTACTGATTTGAGCATAGGCATCGCTGAGATCTTTTTCAGTAACCTCAATTTTTGAAATATCGACGGCTTTTGACAGGTGACCTTGAATGAGAATCTCGCCTTCAATGTCTTTTCTTAGGGCAGGCTCTGTGATTCCTAGCTCTACCATTTTAGCATTAAGCTGTTCTACACCACCGAGGCTCGTAATGATTTCTTGATAACGAGCTTCTACTTGCTCGTCTGTAACGAGTGCTCCTTCTTTGTAGGCTTCTTGGCGTAGCAGTTCGGTATTGACCAAAACATCAATCGCTTGTTTTTTTATGTCGTCGGCAATACTAGCGTCGGCCACATCTGCCCCCTGGGCGGTAGCGGCATTTTGTAACTGAAGCAAATTCTTGTCGTAGTCGGCCTTGGTGATTTTTGTACCATTTACTACAGCTGCTGCTGGAGCGGGATTAACAATACTTGAAATTTTATCAAAAACGCCGGTATCGATTCGTCCTTGTTGTTCCAGGGCATAGGCGAGACCTCCTCCCATAATAAGCACTACCAGAGTAGCAATACCGTACTGAACAAGCATTTGTTTTTTTGAAGCGATGACCACAGGGGCAGCCGCAGTAGCTGCTTCTGTATGAATCAACGTTTCTGGAGCAACCTCTGGTACGATTACGGCGTCCACTACAATCGGGGCGGCTGACGCGAGGTCTGTAGCCGCTCCTTCAGCTTCTACTACCACGGTATCAACCACAGGAGTTGTTGGATTAAGATTGTCTGTTGTTGTGTTTTGTGTGTCATTTGTCTGATTATTTTCTTGCATACATTTAGTTAGTTACAGTAAATTCTCCAAAGATTGAGATACACCTAATTTACCATAATTGAGACGTTTTTGGTACAAAAGCAACCGCTAGTTCGTGGACAAAGAACCAGGATGTTGGGCACTCCAAGCATACATAACGACTGCAGCTGAGGCGGCGGCATTAAGGGACTCACAGCGGGGGTGCATCGAAATAGAAACCAAATTATCGCAGACCTCCCGTGTTTTTTCCCGTAGGCCTGAACCCTCATTACCTAAAATAAAGGCGGTTGGTTTCGTAAATATTTCAGTGTTTATAGGCAAAGCACCTTCCTCCCCCGCTAGACCATAAATCCAAAAACCGCGGTCTTTCAAATCACGCACCGTAGCGTTCACGTTACGAATTGAAATCAAAGGAATTTTAAAGGCCATTCCCGCAGACACCTTGACCACCGTACCGGTTACTGGAGACTGATTGTGTGGCGGAATCATCACCCCTGCCAACCCAAAAGCGGCAGCACTACGAATCAC
>JAYVIL010000099.1:0-21376 GCA_043770255.1 Candidatus Kaiserbacteria bacterium | reverse complement strand
TCTTCGTTTCTAAGCAACATTTTCAGTCTCCCTAAAAAGAATTAATGCATTTACCAAAAAATACTATAACATACTAGATTTATATAGTCAATTCTTGTGCAGCTCGCTCTCTATCAATAGAAATACAGCCCGGAGGAAACTCGAGCTGTGCAGTGTTCATTTTTCAACGAGGGACGATCCTTCGTAAGTAGTTTGAATTTTTAGGAATCTATTTAACTCCCCTACTACCTGGTTCCAATTTGCCGGCATTTGGGTCACCATTGACAAAATGCATTATTCGTGTATAATTTTAATGTAACTGAACTTTTACAAAGGTTTGAAATGGCAGATAAATATGTCACAACGGAGAAGTCGATCGAAGAAATTCGGCAACTCCAGGCAGAAAATGCAAATATCTTTGGCTGGTCCAAAGATGAAATCGGCCTCCCTCTTGCAAACGGCTGGGTCACGATTCTTTTTTGGCCGAATGGCATGGCCTGTGCAGCTCGCATGAAAGGGAACGATATGATCGTGCGTTCCCTTGATGGAGTTCGCAAGGTTTACAAAGGGGCTAAACAAGATGACTCTTTGGAAATCTACCAAAGATTTGCAGATGAATGGTGCACTGAGCACCGCAAGAAAAAGCGTCAGTCGACCTAGACCGTCACACCAGCAACCTGAATTGGGCGCTACAGTGTGGCGGCCTTTTCTTTTTCAATAGTTACGAGTTTGTATATCTCCCCTACTATCTGGTTCCAATTCGCCCTTGCTAGGGTCACACGTACAAAAATACACACCTTTACTGGCATGTATTTTGTCTACCTACTCAGTAAAACTTGGTGTTTTTAAAGAAATCGTAAAAATCTTTCGACAGCAGTTTTTTCAGAATCATTATCCAAAGAGCGCAGGTAATCCTCGAGTAAAGTTTTTAAACTCGCTGGATCTCCTTTTTCGTATGCTAGTTTTGCATTACCCCATTTGCTCATTACCGATCTATTGCTATGATTATCTAGGATTTTTGAATCTAGGAAATTAGGTAACTCAGCCGCTGCAATTTCATAGTCTTCTCTTGCTTCACGCGTACGATGTTCGATCTCTTCTGTCTGTTCAGTAGAATTTAAAATTAATTGTCTGAGCTGCTCTAATAAATCATCTTGCTTACTATCGTCAACTATTAAAGAGTCATACATTTCTAGGACTTTGTCTGCAACACTCGAATCAGCTAACGCATTTTGTAAATCATCTCGATATCTACGTGAAACTTCTGCTTCGTCAGCGTCTAACTGTTCTTGAGTCACAGAATCTTCATCGAGTCTACCAATACCCGCGCCATATACCTCAACTGCAATTTCATTATTTCTGTTTTTAATAATTTTATTCACTCTTTTTACTAAGCGCTCTGCACTGGTCTCAACACCTATTGGCACTTCTATCGAAAATTCTTTCATAACTATCATATTATACATCACTATTGATATTTCAAAAAAGTCATCTCTTATGGGATGCGACTAATTTTTTCTATTGTATATTTATACAAACCTCCTAATATCTGTTTCCAATTCGCCGTAATGTAGGTCACGAAATAAGGAGCTATATTTTACAGCGTATTTTACATCACCCCAATCGTGTCCAGAACTGTTATACTCAACTTGTGAAAAGCGAACTTGAAAAAAAATTATTCAACTTTGGAATGAAATGGCGTATTGGCTATGGTTTTTTTCGTATTCTATTTGGTCTCGCTCTACTTAAGGTGGTTGGTACACCCCTCATTGAAGTCTTTTCAGCATTAATGAAGCACGAACTGGTGGAAGACCCCAGCGATATATTATATTCATTTATCACCAACATACTTACCAATCACCCGTTGTATATTACTTATTTCTTGGCTCTATATTTTATTTTTTGGGGAATCATCGATGTTGTACTCTCGTATAATTTAATTAAACATAGACTATGGGCGTTCCCTGCCAGTTTCATACTGATTAGTCTTTTTGTTATTTATGAAGCGTTACGCTTTAGTTACACACATTCGTTGATTTTGCTTGGGGTAATTTTATTAGACACCATTATCCTATGGCTCATATGGAGAGAGTATAAAAAACTTAAATTATCAACTTTGAAATAAAGTAGATAAATCACGAATACTACATTTAATACATTGTTGGTCTTTATAAAGTTTTGAAAGCCACAATCGTGGGATTACAGAGGCTAAATGGATGCCGTTTTTGCTGTGTGATCCCACGAGTAGACAGTCTGGGAGACTGGGTACCCGGAGGCCTGGCCTTCGTAACATAACCAGTTCTTTTGCTATACTATAGCTATGACGAAACCGCCTATTACCTCCGATTTTAGACACCGCATGCCAGCGGATTTGCGTCTGGTATTACAATCACGTCCGGATGTTTTGGAGATTTGGGAAAAACTCACGCCGCTCGCACGTAGTGAATGGGTTTGTTGGGTAACAATTGTTAAAAAAGAAGAGACCCGGCAAGAGCATCTCAAACGTCTCTGTATTGACCTTAGTAGTGGCAAACGGCGACCATGTTGTTGGCCAGGGTGTCCACACCGTAGACCAACGGCCCAGAAATGGTTTACTAAAAAATAATAAACCCGCAATATGTATACGAAAATAATAATCCTGGGAACCTTAGTACTACTCGTCGGCAGTGTCTTTGCGATATGGAACTGGAATCAGCCCACGGTTATACCAACGCTGGTTGTTGTGCCAGAGGCCGTTAGTACGAGTACAACTGCCACGACAACCCCTGATACGCCAGCACCATCACCAGCCCCTCTGCCGAAACCTGCCCCTTCACCTGCGGCTCTGACCCCGTTTTCTGTCGCTGCATCTCTCACCGTTGGTGGCAATCTTGCATTCAAGGATGGACTGGTGGTTACACTCAAGGCAATTGCTGACTCCCGTTGTAAGCCGAACGTGCAGTGTATTTGGGCTGGTGAGTTGGCACCCGAATTTTCGGTGACAGGCGGCTCGTTTGGTACAGCAGTATTTATGGTATCCCTCGGCACGATACGGAGCACCACCACAACCGTTGGCGCCTATACGTTTAGTCTAGGGACAGTGTCCCTGAACGAGGCGACGATTATCGTAACCAAAGCACCAGTCGCTAAAACCGGAACCGTACAAGGAACGGTAACAGTCAGCCCTGTCTGTCCAGTTGAACGAATTGATACCCCCTGTGTCGTTCCGCCTGAAACCTACACTTCGCGCAAGGTAGTAGCCTATGAAGCACAAGGTGTGCGTATTATCAAAGAACTCTCGCTCAAGGGTGACGGTTCATATGTCCTTACTCTCGACCCAGGTACCTATCAACTCCAAATTGTCCCAGCAGGCATCGGTGACGGAGAAAAGAAATCGATTGGAATAATCGCTAACACCACTTCAACTGTTGATTTTGCGATTGACTCAGGAATCCGATAAATAGTCTATTGACCCCCAAACTCCCGTACAATCTCTCGTTCATTCCCGGCATCAAGTGATTTTTTAAACTTGACCCCTTTCTTGCCTTTTACTCTCTTTTCGCATTCGCTCCAAGTTTGGTGTATCTGCACCACTCCATCTACAGCACTAATATATGAAAAAGCTTTTTGCGCTGAGCGTTTGCGGGCATCACTTCGTTCCGTGGCTTTTGCTTCATCAAACGAGGTGTCTTCAATGTTAAAACCGTACGCAGTCTTTGGACCATTGTATAAATTAAACGTACCGTGCTCGGCAAAATCTGACGCGATCGTATCAGCTCGTTCATTACCGATAATACCAACGTGCCCCGGCACTTTATACCACTCTATGGTTACTTTTTTGAGTAGTGGAGCTAGCTCTTGCCATAATTCTTTATTCGCGACAGCGGTGTCGGCTTTGGTTTTCCAGCCATTTTTCTGCCAGCCAAAAATCCAACCCTTTGCTCCTTCGACTACATATTTTGAGTCAGTGTAGATCGCGACTCTCGCGTGGGCACTCTCAACCACTTTGAGCGACTCTACTACCGCCGTGAGTTCCATTTCATTATTTGTCGTCCGAGTTTTATGAGCACCAATTTCTACTACACGGTCATGATACGAAATTACCGCTCCATACCCACCACGCCCCGGATTCCCTTTAGCAGCCCCGTCTGAAAATATAGTAATGGTTTCTTGCATAGTGGTAGCAGTTTATCATACTCTAAAATAATGACCTGATTAGAATATAAGATTGCCAGAGGCACAAGGAACAATGGGTTTATTTTGACGCAGGACTCACCCGGTTTAGCATGTCCTTAAATGTTTCAAGCTTTTTTTGGAACCGTTCATTAAGTGCTGTCTTACTAAGTTCATCTTGCTGCGTTTTTAGTGAATCAATTAATGTCTGAAAAATTCCTTTCATTGCAATAACATCATCGTCGCGCAGCGCAGTGACTAGACCACCCAACTCCTCACTTGTAAGACCTAAATAAAATACGGGCACCCCATCAAGTTCTGCTCGGGTTAGTTTCCCGTTCTCTAATTTCAAGCCGTATCGAACTTTGGCACCACCACGGTTAGCTACTTTTTGAATTTTTTCTTTTTTCTTGGCGAGGCGTTCACCATTATCACTTTGATGTACCTCATCAAAAGCACCCACCACTTCACCGGTGGTATAGTCAAGAATAATATTGTCGATGCCATGATCATAATCATCAATCGGGGCAGTTCGCACAACCAAGAATTCACTACCGAGCATTTTCGATAATAGTAGTGTAATCGCCATCTCCATTTGATTATTCTTTTCAAGACTTTTATTTTCTTTCCAAATACGCAGAAGATCTGCTACCGTGTTGGCGCCATGATGTTTTTTATAGAAACTCTGTGTTGCTGGATTACGAGCATTGGAAAAATCCAGCTCGCGCCTGACTGCCGTCTCGGCATCATGTCGTAAATCTGCTTCACTAAAAAGTTCACCGTACTCAGCGGGATTTATACTGCCATCATCACAAAGCAAAGAATCAAGCTCAAACATTTCAGCTACACTACGATTTATAGTCCGTGCTTGTTCACGCAATTTATTTTTTAACATCTCAGCTGGATGCTCTCCACGTTCATGTTTAGATCGGCGTGCTTCCATCATATACATAATTATACCTAATATCGATCATTTAATTATAACCCAAAACTAGCGCAGCCACTTAAAAACAACCGCTCTACGAGTCGCTATTATTCGTTTATTTTGCTAGGATGCACGTACTATGAACATCACGTCAGCCAAGTTTATAAAAGGCATCATGGGCACTGATCGTATCTTGAGTGACGGCATGCCCCAAATTGCCTTTATTGGACGCTCTAATGCCGGGAAATCAAGCTTGCTTAACTCACTAACTAATAACAATAAGCTAGCAATAACCAGTGACACCCCAGGCCGAACCCGCGCCCTAAACGTATTTTTAATTAATGAGTCACACTATTTCGTCGACTTACCGGGGTACGGCTATGCCAAAGCTGGACGTGAGACTCTCGAGAAGCTAGAGAAACTGATTTCGTGGTACCTATTAGACTCTGACTACAATCCAACGGTTGTTCTACTGATTGATGCCTTGGTTGGACCGACGATTGACGACTTGGAAATGCTTCACGAGCTTGAACAAGCAGGTCGGACTATTGTGGTGGTGGTGAATAAAATAGACAAGATTAAAAAGTCACATTACCTGGACCAAATGAAGAAACTGGGTGAACAAATCCGTGGACACAAACTATTCCCCTATTCGTCTAAAGCTAAAATTGGGATTACCGAGTTACGAATCAGGTTATTAGGCCACGCGTCGTAGCGTACTAGATACTTAAGATGAACGCCGCGAGCATAAGACCAACCAACTGCATACTAACCATGATACCAATTTGCGGAAGCCAAAACTTCTTGACAGTACTGCCCCAAATGACAGCTGAGATTTGCACTGGCAGAATAAAGCCACTCCACAGCCAAAATGCCGCCTTGTAGATGGTGACGTTTGGCATATACACCAAAATATTCGCAAACGACACATTCAAAAAACACCTCGGGGTATGAGGCGGTTTTTTGTATTAGGTAGTCTTGAATTCTTTTTGCAGTACTTTAATATCCTTGAGCAGTTCAAGCGCATGGTTCGCGGGATCAACCTCAGGATATACTTTAGCAATTTTACCCTCGGGATTAATAAGGTATGAAATCCGATTGGTACCCCGGACTGCTTTCCCGTACATTTGCTTGAAGGCAACAGCACCGTACTTGTCCATCATTTCCATAGTGGGGTCAGATAGCAGTGTAAACGGTAGGGTGTATTTTTCAGCAAATTTTTTATGTGATCGCGGTGTGTCTTTACTGACACCCAGTACTGTTACTTTCATTCGCTTAAAATCTTTGTAGACATCGGCAATCATGCAGGCTTCTTTGGTACAGCCTGGTGTGTCGTCTTTGGGGTAAAAATACAACAGCACCCAAACCCCTACATACTGTTTGAGGGTGTGAGTGGTGTTGTTCTGATCCAGCAGTGAAAAGGAAGGTGCTTTGCGTCCAGTTTTTAACATATGACAAATGGGTTACGGTACAAGTATACCAAAAATTAAAGTTTCGAATTTTTATTGAGGTGACAAGTAATCCCCATCTTACAGCAGAGTGAGTGCGTGTTATACTGCAAGCCACTATGCTGAAACTGATTTCTGTGAACATGGAAGGTGAAAAACATTTCCCCCGCGTCCTTAACCTCATAAAAACTGAGACCCCTGATGTGGTATGCCTCCAGGAATGCCCGGAATCATTTCAACTGAATCTCCATTCCTTGGGTTACCAAACGAGTTTTCTCCCGATGCAACGGCAAATTCAAAATGACGTAGAGTACACAGAAGGTCTGGCCTTTGCGAGCAAACTACCTTTTTCAAGTATTCATAAATACTATTACCAGCCAGATCGTGTTTTACCTTTCCAGCCCGTTCCCACACCAAAACCCCTGATGCATCATGGATATATTTTAGGAACGATTATGCACGACAATGTCGAATATCACCTAGCAACCACTCACATTATGATTACTCCTGATGGACTACCGACAGAACATCAAACGCAAGGGGTAAAGAAACTCATGACTCAAGTTGTCATGGAAAAACCCCATGTGCTCTGTGGCGATTTTAATATCCCTCGAGGGTTCAATCCCCTCTACGACGAACTGACAAAGGTCTATACAGACATGATCCCCAAAGAATATTCGAGCAGTCTGGACCAAAATCTGCACCGACTGGGTAAAACCCAGAACCTCAATGCCCCTATTTTTGACATCTACATGGTTGACTACCTTTTTTCAAAACCAGAATACACCTTGTCAAATGTGCGTCTCCAGTTTGGCGTCAGTGACCATGCTGCGATTGTAGCAACAATCAGTAAAACTCCGGTAGAACAAAAATAATAAGGCAAAACCCAAGCACTAATGCTTGGGTTTCTGTTGCTACTTTAAAGCAACCAATGGCAGGCTGGGTTGCGTTCCTTGATCAGTTGCCTCCATAACATGTGTCCACCACTCTTCCTGAGCAAAGAATGAATCATCCCAGACAGAGGTCCCTGTCCAACCGCAGGAGCACGAGGATTCATCTAAAATTCCTCGTCCGACGTTGGTAAACGTATGCCCAAGATTGATACCATGCTCCAGCTCGGACATTAGTTTGTTTTTAACTTCAGACATCTAAGTCTCCTTTCCTACCTAAAAATAACACTGCGCAACTGTAGGCAGAGCATACAGTTCTCGTTCCTTTTGTCATGTTATCACAAAACTAAAGTTTTGCGATAATACCACTCTCACTCACTCTACTGTCACCGATTTTGCAAGATTGCGTGGTTGATCGACATCAAGCCCGCGCGCTACGCCAACATAGTAGGCAAACAGCTGGAGTGGGATCGTCGCAATAATCGGCTGCAGAATAGGATGGACTTTAGGCATGTAGATAACATTGTCCGCCAAATCAGTTGCTCCGGGAGCATCTTTGGTCGTAAGTAAAATAACCGGTGCTTTTCGGGCTCGTACTTCTTCGATATTAGAAACGATCTTGGCGTACACGGCATCCTCGGGCGCAATAGCTAGGACAGGAAAATCAGGCCCGAGCATCGCAATCGAACCATGTTTTAATTCTCCCCCGGCATAGGCTTCGGCATGCATGTATGAAACTTCTTTTAATTTGAGCGAACCTTCATAGGCAATTGGGGCGTGCAGCTGCCGACCGATATACATCAGGTCGCGATAGTTGGCGTATTTGCGGGCCACCAACTCAATGGCTGTTGTGTCTGCGAGCATTGTTTCAATTATCTCTGGCAAGGCTGCGAGCGAGGTCAGTATTTCTCGAGATTCATTTTCCTCCATCGTGCGCTGCCGGCCTAACCAGACGGTGAGCAGCACAAACACGGTCAGCTGCGAAATAAAGGCTTTGGTTGAAGCTACAGCAATCTCGGGGCCAGCGTGGTTATAGACTCCAGCGTCAGTCTCGCGGGCAATTGTCGAACCAACCGCATTTACAATCCCTAAGGTTAGTTGTCCACGCTCGTGCCCCGCCCTGATAGACGCAAGCGTATCGGCGGTCTCGCCTGATTGCGTCACCGCCAAAACGGCGCTCCCCGCATCACCGAGATTGCGCCTGTATCTAAACTCACTGCCTAATTCAATTTCAACCGGCAAACCGGCATATTCTTCAATCATCAACCGTCCCACCTGGCCCGCATAATAGGCTGAACCACACCCGACGATAGTCAGACGTTTGATGCTAGCTAGTTTAGTTGCCACATCCTCGAGTCCGCCCAGCTTGACCATTCCAGTTTCTGTATTCACTCGCCCCCGCGTCGTGTTGCGAATTACTTCAGCAGCTTCATGTATTTCCTTGAGCATAAAGTGCGCGTACCCGTTTTTTTGCACAACAGTGGCGTCCCAATCCATCGTCTCGGTTGTTTTTAGGCGCGCTTCACCGGCAATGGTTGTCACTCTATAGTCGCCCGCTGACACCACGGCAATTTCTCCGTCATCGAGGTAGACCACTTGTTTCGTGTGAGAAAGTAGCGCCGATGGGTCAGAGGAAACAAACATTTCACTGTCTGCTCCAACTCCCAGCACAATCGGACTGCCCATCCGAGCGACGACAATTTGTTCAGGGGTATCTACTGCCATCACCGCAATACCGTAGGTACCGTGAACCTGCGCCAGCGCCTGCTTGACTGCAGTGAACAAATCGCCTCGGTAGATAGACCCAATCAGTTGCGCTAGTACCTCAGTATCGGTCTGCGATGCAAACGTTACTCCTTGTGCCTGTAGCTGGAGTTTAAGGGCTTGATAGTTTTCAATAATACCGTTGTGAACGAGAAAAATACGGGACTGACTATCAATGTGTGGATGCGAATTTGCTACCGACGGCTCCCCATGCGTCGCCCAACGCGTATGCGCAATTCCCGCCGTCCCTTTTCTTGATTCCGCCTGGAGCTCGGCCTCGAGCATCGCAACTTTTCCCACCGCTTTCGTTGCTCCCACTCCCGCGACATACACTCCTGCCGAGTCATACCCCCGGTATTCGAGCTGTCGCAAACCCCCCAGCAAAATGGGTACTGCTTGTTTACTCCCCACGTATCCAAATATTCCACACATATGATAAATATATTATAGCGTCTATGCTATGTAGTACAATTTATTATGAACAATAGTTACCTAAACTGTAAACGTGTATAATATAAATATGAAATTTGAATCAGGTATACCAATTCCACAAAGTTTTATTGAGCACCAAAGAAGAACTGTCGAAAAATACGGATTGTTACTACCAATTACTCCTCATGAATTAGAAGATGAATGTGAGGGTGACCCTCTTTGCGAAGGAGCTCTTGAGGACATGCTTACATATGCTATACGTTATGCAAATGATGTGTGGGATATGAAACTATTTGAAGAAAAACAAAGTGAATTGAGTAGAGAGGACTGGCAAGAGCAACATGAAAATATTGACCGTAATCGCTCTCAATTGCATAATACTTATATGGACAGTATAAAGATTCTTTCCCGTAACATGGCCAAGGCTGAGAAAAATATTGATTGGATGCGTGCATTAGCTCCAGTAGGACAACTTGAGCGTGCAACTTGCGGAAGGTTTGCAATTATGCTAACATATTGGATAAGTGTCAATAGGAGTTCATAATATGAAAGATGCTGAAAAAAGACTGCTCGTCATTGAGCATGCAAAGCTTACTGCAGCCCACGCGTCTGGAAATAATGAAGTGAAACAACGAATGGAAGAAATTGAAGCTAGACTCCAGCTTTCTGCTGTTGAAATTGCCATGCTTGCAATTAACACCTATATGAAAGACTACTGACCTGAATTTGCGTGGGGCAAATTCAGGTCTTTCTATTAGTTAAAGTTACGTTTGTTAATTAAGTGAGTCACAGTGGCAATTCAGCGTAAATTAGTATATATTGCTAAGCACTTTTGCATATTAAGACGTTCAAAAGTAAAATGTTAAAATTGCGCGTATAGCTCAGCTGGTTAGAGCGTCCGCATGACATGCGGAAGGTCCCGGGTTCGATCCCCTGTATGCGCACAAATTAAAAAAGCACCTTATGGTGCTTTTTTAATTTGTCAAATCCCTACCCCGCCCTCTCTGCCGCCATCATCGCTCCCTCCCTGCTCGCGGCAACAAACATAAAACCGGCTTTGTGACAAAATATAGCATCGGGGATACCCGACACAGCCGCCAATTCCGCATCGCGCAGTCCGCGCCATGATTCGGGGAAATAGACTCGGGCGTCAAAGGTATCCTGAGCTACTCGTACGGTCGAAGCTAGCCAATTTTGATTTATCGCCGGATTATCGGGCATCACGACGACCATCACATCAGGATAGTCAATACAAGCCCCAGCCGAAACCGATTCAGTAAATACCAGAACGCGTTTATCTACTGCGGCTGCATAGTTCGCAGCAACCACTGCCTCCATTGCGAGCGAGGCCGTTTTCTTTACAATCAAGCGAGAAAGCAGCCCTCGCACAAATACAACAGCCTCAAAAAAAGCTTCGTCGCTATTGGCGTCGCTCCCCCGTTCGGGAACAAATGAACGAATGACTTGCGCCAGTTCAAACGGAGGAATGTCTGCATCACGTACGTCAGTAAGAGTAATCCCGTTATCATCCGCATCAACCGCGAGTACAATCTTTTTTTCGAGCGCCGTTGCAACAGCAAGCGACTCTCCCACCTGTTCCCCATAGGTTTGCCACACCAACCCAAATGCTGCGTACGGGATTCCATTGGCGCGAACCGGCGCGCCGTTTTGATGATGATCAAAGCGCTGTGTAATCACATCATAAACACCCCCCACATCAACCACAATGTCAGCTGTGGCGATAACCGCAGCGTCACGACTACGGATCACGGTCACCTCGTCCACCCCAAACGCTAATTGCAGTGTCGCCACCGCAAAAACATCGTCCGCGTGAAAAGCCCCACTATGGGTCACAATTGTTTTCATATGGTTCTAGAGTAACACAATTTCGTTATTGAAAAAGCGGGCTTGAGGCCCGCTTGCGCTGTGAAAGTTTTTACTCAATCGAGCACTTTACCGCAGCGGCGACAATCTGGTAGTGCGTAACCATTACTGGCGATTTCTTTTGCATGTCCTCCCCAATATACAAAGCACCAAATACGCAGTGCTGTAAGTATAATATGGCCAATTAAACAGCCAATTCCAAGTACCAAAACTAGAAACAGCCCCTCAATTATTACGCGGACATCCAACAACCAATCTTGTAGACGCTTCATTGACGACCCCTCTCTACTTATCTTCTGCCAAGATAGCATATACTCAATCAGAATCAATATAACTGGTTACTATTGCACCAGTTGTCCTTCGGCCTATTTTTCGTTATAGTGCGCATATGCTTATTTTATCTATTGAGAGTTCAGCTGATGAAACCTCAATTAGTCTCATTGACGCGCAGGGGGAATTCCCTAGTGCCAACTACACTATTTTAGGAAATAGTCTACGTAGTCAAATTGAACTCCATAATCAATATGGTGGCATTTTTCCAATGATGGCTAAACGTGAACATGCAAAAGCAGTCGTCCCATTACTTGAACTTGCACTAACTGAAGCAGAACTCCTGACACCTGCTACCAAACCCATTGATGAGACACTCAAAAGCAACCTGATTGACATACTTAGTCGAGAAGATGAACTAGCCCCAACACTACTTGCCTTTCTCGAGAAATACGACCTGCCGGAAATTGATTTGATTGCGGTCACGACCGGTCCGGGACTGGCCCCGGCCCTCTGGGTCGGTGTGAGTTTCGCCAAGGCACTAGCTGCGATATTAGGGTGCCCCGTAGCCCCCGTCAATCACATGGAGGGGCACGTGCTCGCGTCACTATTTGATGTTGAAGTGGATAATGGTCTGGCGCCAATTGTGTTCCCGGCAATCGCCCTCTTGATTTCTGGCGGGCACACCGAACTCGTCCTCATGCGCGATTGGATTAAATATGAAAAGATCGGCCAGACACGAGATGACGCCGTCGGCGAAGCCTTTGACAAGGTCGCACGACTGATGGGGCTCGATTATCCCGGAGGTCCTGAAATCGGCAAACGTGCCGCCATTGCCCGCACCGAAAACCTGCCACCCTTCCGCGAACCCCTCCCCCGACCGATGATTCATTCTGGCGACCTAGATTTTTCATTTTCCGGGCTAAAAACCGCCGTCCGGTACGCCATCGGTGACACCATCATGACCGAGACCGAAAAGAATGCCCTGGCACGAGATTTCGAAGACGCCGTCACTGATGTCCTCATCAAGAAAACGACTGCCGCGATTGACGCCCACAGTGCTCACACCCTCATCATCGGCGGCGGAGTGAGCGCCAACGACTACATCAGACGAAGTTTTGAAACACGACTCCTCAAATCACATCCTGATATTGAAATTTATTTGCCGCAGCGCAAACTCTCAACCGACAACTCAATCATGATCGCCCTCGCCGGCCACGCCCATGCAACCACTGCCCGGACTCGCGGAGCAATTCCTCTCATACAAGCTGAGAGCAATCGGTCGTTGTAATGATTTACTTTTCACTAATTTGTGATATAAACTAATAAGCAAACTGTACGCAGGACTGAAAGGAATCTCGCTGTGGACTCAAAAACTGAAGGATATCAGCGTCTCATTGGTGCCCTACTTGGAGACAAGGGATTGCAGACATTTAATTTTACTGAGGCACAAGCTTCAGAGTTAACTGCCATTTGCGACGAACTAATCACAAGAGTCAGTATAGGTGGACGATTTGATGGAAGCAGGGCCAAAGAGATTATCGATCGTCGATTTGGGATTAATACACCAAAACAAACGTATGAGTCTCTAGCGACTCACTTCAAAGTACCCACAACCCGAATTAAGCAAATTGAGGCGAAACTCCGATGGATGATGAAACATCCTTTAAGAATCTTTGCCTTGAAAACTTTCTTGGCTAGATTGGAATTGTGTGAATATCCACCTATTATTCAGGTCGCCCTGATTGAAGAATTAAGAGCAAAAGTTTACTTAGGAATAGCACTTTCAGAGGAAGAAATCGCCGCTGTGGGAATGGCTGGGCTCGAACTATCTGTTCGAACGCAAAACGGTTTGCGTAACGAGGGTATTACAACTCTTGCTGAACTCAGACGAAAGAGCAAGTGGCAACTGCTGCGAATACCAAACTTCGGTCGAAAATGCCTTGCCGAAATTGAGGACATCATTGCCGAATTCGGCATCACCCTCGCGGACGAATGAGCCCACCCCAGTCGCCCATACAAACTGCCAAAAGCCGTTTCGTATGAGCGGCTTTTGTTTTATCCGCTAACACCTCACTTGCCAAAACTTTCTTTTTCCGTTATACATAATTACATGACACGACGAACCAATGCCTATTTCTATTTCTGGTTTAGTAACTCGGGAAAACCGGCGTTGGTTTGTTGATATTAGAAAATATACTCCATAACTAAAACGACGGGTTCCCGATTACGGGCACCCGTCGTTTTGTTTGTTGATCGAGACAGTGGTTGGTTGCACACCAAAAATTATCTCGGCACGCAATAAGGCTGCCGAACTAGGAGGAACTATGACGAAAGCAACGTTTGTAAGAAATGGCAATCAGTCACCTATCGACATCATCACCGAAAAACCAACCGGTTCGCCGAGCGATTACTGGGAAGGGTACTGCTTTGGGGAAGAACCTCTGGCCGTAAAAATGCCTGACGATGCACAAGACAATCTAGCCAGCCTGTACTGCAGTTTGGATTACTACGGTCCAAGTGCAGAACTATCGGGACCCACAACAGTGCCAGAAGCAACTCCACACGAGGACAAAAAGGGGTAAAATCCCTGGCCCTCGCCGGATTCGCGGTGGCGAATTAAGGTCGATATATTAACAACACAAGCCCGCGCATCACGCGCGGGCTTTTTACATACTAGCTCGTAATCAAACTTCGGACTTGTGGTTACTTCAAGCCTATTCATTCCTTTTGAATTTTCTCTTTTTCTATTCTCTATTCCTTTTTTTCATGCTACGATTCGCATACTATGAACCCCGAAAACAACCAAAATCCAGGCAATATCCCTGAAATATTTCTAAAACCATTTAACCCCGCCGAGCACGAGGATTCTATATATGCACTGTGGGAAAAATCAGGGTATTTTAATCCGGATGTTTGTATTGAAAAAGGTATTGCTGCGGCTGATGCTGAAACATTTTCGATTGTGATGCCTCCTCCAAACGCGAATGGTTCGCTCCATGCCGGCCACGCCCTGTTTGTGACCATTCAAGACATAATGATCCGATATAACCGCATGCTCGGTAAGCGTACTGTTTGGTTCCCGGGTGCAGACCATGCCGGATTTGAAACCCAGGTGGTATACGAAAAGAAACTCGAGAAAGAGGGCCGGTCACGCTTCACCATGGATCCCAAAGAACTCTATTCGGAAATCCTCGATTTTACCCTCGCGAACAAATCGTTTATGGAAGGGCAAATTCGTGATCTTGGCGCCTCCTGTGATTGGTCTCGCTCACTGTTTACTCTCGACGAACGTGTGATTAAGACAGTCCACCAAACGTTCAAGCAATTAGAAACAGATAAGCTACTCTACCGTGGCGCTCGAATTGTAAATTGGTGTTCAAAACACCAAACTTCTCTCTCAAATCTCGAAACGGAACATGTTGAGCGAACGGATAAATTTTATTATTTCCAATACGGACCTTTTGTTATTGGTACAGCACGCCCTGAAACAAAATTTGGTGACAAATATGTCGTTATGCATCCAACCGATGCCCGCTACGCCGAGTTTACGCACGGCCAACAAATTGAAGTGGAGTGGATTAATGGACTAATTACCGCAACTGTTATTAAAGACGAAGCGAGTGACCCATCCATGGGATCTGGTGCTATGACAATCACACCGTGGCATTCAGGTGTCGACTTTGAGATTGCTAAACGGCACAACCTCGACTACGAGCAAATCATCAACTGGCAAGGTAAACTCCTCCCTATCGCTGGTGAATTTGCCGGACTCACAATCAAAGATGCGCGCGAAAAAATCGTAGCGAAGTTGGCGGACAAAGGTCTGTTGGTAAAAATTGATGAGAACTACCAACATGCTGTTCCCTGCTGTTACAAATGCGAACGTGAAATTGAACCGCAAATCCGTGAACAGTGGTTTGTAAAAATGAAACCCTTGGCAGAAAAAGCAGTCGCCGCCGTTGATAGTGGTGAACTGACTTTTACGACAGACCGTGATGAACGCGTGTTCCGTGACTGGATGGAAAAAATTGATGACTGGAATATTTCGCGCCAGATTGTATGGGGTATCCCGATTCCAGCCAAGGTCTGCACCCTCTGTGGACACGGTATGGTGGACCTAGAAGACTCCGTTACCAGCTGTGCCAAATGTAGTGGTCCCGTTATCGCGGATCCTGATACTTTTGATACTTGGTTCTCTTCTGGACAATGGCCACTATGTGTCACCGATTTCATCAACAACAGCGCAGACTATAAAACCTACTACCCGACTTCTATCATGGAAACCGGAAAGGATATTATCTTTTTTTGGGTCTCACGTATGGTTATGCTAGGCCTCTATCGCACCGGCAAGGTACCTTTTGAACACGTCTACCTGCACGGTATGGTGCGTGATAAGCACGGTAAAAAAATGAGCAAGAGTAAAGGTAATGTGATCGCTCCAAGTGAAATTCAAGCCAAATATGGCACGGACGCCCTACGGATGGGACTAGTGGTAAATAATGTCCCCGGCACCGACATGAACCTTGACCCAGACAAAGTAAATGCCTACAAAAAATTCGCTAACAAGCTCTGGAACATCACCCGGTTTGTATTAGAGAATACTCAGGATTTTGATTTTGTAGTGGACGAGACAACTCTTGACCCTGTTACACACGGACACTACCAAGGAACTATCGGAGGACTAAAAGCAATGGTTACAATAATCAATGAGCAGATGGACAACCACCGCTACGATTTAGCCTCTGAAGGTATTTACCACCTTGTATGGAGTCATTTTGCAGACGAAGTCATTGAGGCAGCTAAAACGGCTCTTGCGAATTCTGATAGAGATGTTCGTTCGACTGAACAATTTATCCTTGGACACTATCTCACCACCTCACTCAAACTCCTTCACCCATTTATGCCCTTTGTGACCGAAACTATTTGGCAAGAGCTGCCAAAAGAAATGAAAGACACCGACATCTTGATGGTGTCCAAGTGGCCAGTGGGTGATAAAATAGATCTATAGTAATAAAATTAAATCGTATATGTTTGAAAGTCCAAAAAATGAACAGCATACCGTGACTCTGCCAAGTGGTGAATCATTAAATATAACTGGCACACGACTCGGAACTATAGAAAATCCAACCATAAAGGGTAAAGATGAACAAGGTCGAGATGTAGAAGTTATTATGGATACAATAAATGGAAGCCTTGAATTAGTGAGCATGACTATTGACGGAGAGGAGCAAGATTTTAGAGACATGAAAATGGCTGCGTAGTAACCACAAAATTGATACCACGTTTGGGATACATCTCGTAAAACACTCTCCCCACAAAACCCGTAAAGAGCTAATGGCTCTTTACGGGTTTTGTTACAATAGACTATATCTATGGAAGCGATACATTTTGCAGTGGCCTTTCTTTGCGGACTTATTCCCGCGCTTTTTTGGTTATGGTTTTGGTTACGGGAAGACAAAGTCAAGCCGGAGCCATTATTACTTATTGCCATTACCTTTATCGCCGGGATGGCGGTCGTACCGCTCGCTCTACCTCTACAAAAATACGCGATTGATTTATATTCCGGTACAAATTTAATCTTTGTCTGGGTAGTCATTGAAGAGCTGCTCAAATATGCCGTGGCCTTGTGCATTATTCTCTGGAATCGGGCAGTGGATGAACCAATTGATATGGTTATTTATATGGTGACGCTCGCACTAGGATTTGCAGCGCTCGAGAACGCACTATTTGTACTTAATCCCCTCGCGACTGGTGACTACCTCAATTCGGCTTTGACTGGCTCATTCCGGTTCCTGGGGGCTACCTTACTGCATGTCTTAGCCTCTGGTACCGTGGGTGTCTTTCTCGCTTTTACGTTTTATAAGAGTACTGGCGTAAAATTACTCTCTGGAACTTTAGGGTTATGCCTTGCTATCGTATTGCATGCTCTCTTTAACTTTTTTATAATGGATGCAAGTGGAGAAACAATCCTCGGGGTGTTTCTCTTCGTCTGGTTTGGAATAATTATTTTGTTCCTGCTATTTGAAAAAATTAAACAGAACGAAACCCGTTTCAGCCAATAATATTTACTATGAAAAAACCATCATTCCTAGAACGACTCACCGGCGCCCAAAGCGCAAACGAATACGATCGTATTTTGGATGACGAACATGAATTTGGCGCCGACGACCGCAAACAAGACACCTACCAAGAAGACAATGAATCTTGGCAAGATGATGCTCATGATGCTGGCACGCCGCAGGAGGGTGAGCTGCCGGTTGATATGTACCAAACTAGTGACGCCATCATAATTAGGGCGCTCGTCGCTGGCGTCAGTCCAAATGACCTCGATATTGCGATCACACGCGATATGGTAACTATCAAGGGTATGCGCGAGGAGTATCAAGAATCATCAGATGACGACTACTTCCATCGGGAATTATTCTGGGGATCTTTCTCTCGCACACTCCTTCTCCCTGAAGAAGTAGTGATTGATGAAGCTGATGCTCAAGAGAAACATGGAATGCTGGAAATCCGTTTACCTAAACTCGATAAAAACCGTAGTACTCAGTTACGTGTAAAGTCACAGGTTCACAAGGCGTAAAAAATACAAATATAGAGGGGTGAAAATGAAAGAGATAAAATAAGACAATTCCCAAGGGGAATTGTCTTATTTTAATCCTAAAACTTTTTTAAGTGAAACATCTACCTTATTTTGGACAAAATTTTCGATAAAACCTATTTTTCCCAAAATAATGTTTCTATCTAGAGTGGCAATTTTTGAACAAACTATACCTGATGAAACTTTGATACCGTTTTGCGTACTTGGCAAAATAGGCACACTGTCTTTAATTTTTAATTTTATATTTGAGGTTATAAATATCACAATGACATCGCTGTCTTTAGAAGTCGAAGTGACAATAAGTGCCGGCCTAATTTTTTGACCAGATAGATCGGTAAATGGAAATGGCACCAGCACGATATCTCCTTTTTTATACATACCCTATTTCTTTATATCGTCTAAAGAATAAATATCTGGTTCATTTTTCAGAAAATCGAAACTGTTTGAGTATGAATTAATGTTTGTGATATCACTAACGTCGCTACGGTAGTTGGTGGGAAACTTTACCAACACAGCCTCAGGAGTATCATGCCGACCAATGACAAAGCTAGCACTACTAGTTACCACAGCATCGAGCAAGTCTGAGATTCTTTTTCGAGCTTCAGTAGTTGAAATGATTTTCATATGTATATTGTACAAAATGTACAAAATTTTGCAAGCACCTAAAATCAACCAGATTATTAAAGGCGGTCCCATACGGAACCGCCTTTTGTGTTTGATGTATATATTCATCACCACGTACTCACAGGGCGTACTTTGGTGTAGCTTGGCCACTCATCAAATGGTTCGGATTGTTTATGGCCAGACTCGTCCCAATAGCACACTGTGATAGTAACAGTCTTTCCAACAATCCGATCAATACCAAGAGCGTAGCATCCATTCTGCTTTAACAAATTTGTAACGCGCAGACGAATATCATTAAAGTCTAACTCCTCCTCCATGCCAGACTCGATAACATCACCGATAGTTGCCACCCTATTCACGATACAGCCATCCATCGTATTCTCCCTATTTTTAAGAACTACATCTGATTACACTCCCCTAAAGCAGAAATCCGCCTCAGGAGGTGGATTTCAAGTAAACAGTAACCAAATATCACTATCTTAAAATCCCCCGCCTAGTGCGGATATGATAGTGAGCGAGCAGAAGCTGCTCCAGGTCGTGATTGTGGCGGTGTTCTTCATAGTGTGGTTATTGTAGCAGAGGGTGGGTGGGGGTTGAGAGTGGCACGTGTGTTTATTGACTTTTATCTATAAACATGTTATTATTCCAAACAGAAAATGATTAAATTGCATATCAGAAACGGCATCCGGCCACCTTCTCGCCCCTTTCGGGACATAATCAAGGCGCTTTAGGAAGGAAGTATGATTCAACACCTTAGTCCCCTCTTCCTTAATTGGAACAAGCGGTGTTGATGTCTCGTATTGGCAATAGGGCCATGGAGATAATATGATGGAAACGAAATGCACAGACTGCGGAAAACTTTATGAAGCACAAGGATATGATACTGACGAGGGAACTTGCTATGCTTGCGCCCTCGAAAGTATCACTGGCGGAAGGCCGCCTGAAACTGAAGACATCACAACGGCATATTTCGTATCCCGTGAGATGACCAAGGAAGAGTGGCGGGACTTCCAAGGCGAACTGCGTCGCTACCATCCCGGCGACTTCTACGAAGAAAAAACCGAGTGGTGCGATTACTGCAACAACTACATCTGTCGCTGCGCTGAATACGAAGAAGAAGATAGGCAGCGCGAAGCAGATGACAGATTGCATGAACAAGAATGGGAGATGAACCGACTCTACGACGAAGCACTCGAAGAAGACCTAGATCGCAAGATAGTCGCTGATCAAGAAGCTCAACAAGCTAAATGGGATGCACAGATTGCGGAGTGGGAACGAATCGAAGCTGAGAACCTTGAGTTTTGGATTCGTGAGCAGGAATGGAACGATTCGTTTGTTCCAATTCTGTACGACATCTTCGGTTCGACCAACTACAACCGATTCGTAGCACCCCTCTTGATTGGCTGGCTACGATTCAAAAAAAGATGGCGCCGCTAAGCGCCATCACCACCCCCCGCGAGAAATTGCGGGGGATTCTTTTTATGTAAAATTCATCCTAAACTCGGTACCGTACTTTGCAAAACCCAGACGCTCATACCAGGCATGGACATGGGCTCTTGTACCATCATCGCGACTGGTGGCGATTAGTTTATAGACAGCGACCGATGCTACATATTCTATAACTGCCCGCACAAGCTCGTTACCAATTCCCTGTCCTTGGTAATCTGGATGTACGTGGACGTCCTCAAGTAGCGCAAACGATTCAACGTGCAAGTCGTTATGAAGTAGATAGACGTAGGCGTGACCGAGTTCTACGCCGTTTCGTACAACGGAAAAACGGCGGCCGGATGCAGTGATTTCCTTAGATTGCATGATTTACTCCTGTACTTCTAAGGTGTAGAACTGGGTAGCGGCATTTAAAGTTATTTACGTGCTAGCTTGCACTTCAATTGCAGTAGTCATATCACTATGCTCGACTGGTAAAACCAACACTGGCTGTACCGAAACTTCACTGATGTATTCAGCATCTGCAATTTTTACAAAATTTTCTTTAGGGAGTACATGTACATATCCTTGGCGCAGTGCCTTATCAATTGGCTGAGTAGAGTACGGGACTGCTGTAACAGCATCATTAACATTTCTAATGTTCCAGCCAGCTGTAACTGAGGAGAACTCTTGACTAAGCGCCTGTTGAGACACTGTTGCTTTAAATAAAGCGATTGCAGGAATGTCAGTAGCATACACACCGACAGCTCTTTTTTTCTCATCCTGGTCATCATCACCTTTAAATGGCTCGAGCTCTTTGATATTTGAGCCTGAACCATGGAGTAAATAGCCTTGCCCAACAAATGCAGACAGCAAATGTTCGATACTCACACCTTGTTCACGAAGACGTAACATGTCTGACTCAGTAATGTGTCCTCTTTCTAAAAACGATTTTGTTAGTTGCAGGAGAAGGTTTTGT
>JAYVIL010000098.1:0-7156 GCA_043770255.1 Candidatus Kaiserbacteria bacterium | reverse complement strand
GGTGACTGACCGCTATGGCAGACAAGAAAGTATCGTTAAACAATTTGTCTATACCCCAACCTCTATTATTCCCCTTTAAAGATACATACATAATATGAAACCAAAGAAAGCTGCCAAAGAAAAAAAAGTAATCGGTGAAGCCGCCACGAGTAAAGAAGGTGGGATTGCTGATATTGCAGAGACATTGCGGGCGCTCAAAACAAAATTTGGTGATGAAGCCATCATGACACTAAGCGAAAGCCGGAAAGTCGATATCGATGTGATACCTTCGGGTTCAATTGGACTTGATGAAGCGCTCGGCATTGGCGGCTTCCCTCGTGGACGTATCATCGAAATTTACGGCCCAGAGTCTTCAGGGAAAACTACCCTATCGCTCCACGCAATTGCCGAAGCTCAAAAGATGGGTGGTATCTGTGCTTTTATTGATGCTGAACACGCCATGGATCCGGAATACGCCAAGAACCTCGGGGTAAAGCTTGATGAACTGCTTATTTCACAGCCAGACAATGGTGAGCAGGCATTAGAAATTGTGGAGTCACTCGTTCGGACCGGCAAAATTGATGTGATCGTCATCGACTCGGTAGCAGCCTTAACGCCACGTGATGAAATCGAGGGTGAGATGGGAGCACACCACGTCGGTAAACAGGCGCGTCTCATGAGTCAGGCTTTGCGTAAACTAACGAGTATTGTCGCCAAGTCAAAAACTGTGGTGATCTTCATCAACCAAATCCGTATGCAAATTGGAGTAATGTTTGGTAACCCAGAGACTACCCCAGGTGGAAAAGCTTTAAAATTCTATACTTCGGTCCGCTTGGATATTCGCCGTATCGCCCAGATTAAAAAGGGCGAAGAAGTAGTCGGCGGTCGCCACCGGGTGAAGGTCGTAAAAAACAAAGTGGCATCCCCATTCAAGAGCACTGAGTTTGACCTTATCTATAATGAGGGTATTTCGATTGAGGGTGAGATTTTAGCGCTCGGTGAGAAGTACAAGTTTGTCAATAAATCAGGCTCATCATACAGCTATACCCCACCGGGTGGTGACGAGTCAGCAACCGAGAAACTGGGACGGGGGTATGATGCAGCGCGAACATATTTGCGAGAAAATACTAAGCTCAAAAATGAAATGCTCAAGCATGTGAGGGCGAGTTTGAAAGCTGAACATGCTGAGGCGAAGAAGTAATTATTGATAATTTAGAGCGCACGTTCCAGGAATTTGTCCTAGGAAAGGGACAAATTCGGAACTAAGTTGGTTACAGTTTATAATTTGATTACTGAGAGCGCACGTTCCAGCGATTGGCTCTAGGAAAGAGCAAATCGGGAACAAAATTCGTAATAGTCGCTACGCTCTGTGCTTCACTTAAAAAGCTGAGCACGCTGAGGCGAAGAAGTAATGGTCGTGGGTTTGTTACGGTAGTAGTATAAAGCGGGGCGCCAATGGCGCCCCGCTTTCTATATCAGACTCTCGGAATTGTACATTTACACCGAGATAAATTTATGTGAGCGATTAAACACCGGCAGAGTTATTTTGAAACCAACAGACAACACAGTAAAGACAATAATCCCAAAAGCAATGAGAGCAAAGAATTCTGCTTGCATCATGGACTGCAAAACGTAGGTTGGCGCCTGCCCTATTGGGACGTTTAGGAAATTTTGCACGATACTCGTGATTGATACAAGCTTCCAAAAACCAATCACACTGGCACCAAAAGCCAGACCCCAGATCATACTTTGTCGTAACACAAGGCTCAAAGCGTAGGTATACCAAATGCGGCGCATAATGGCTTTTTGCAGTTTGTGGGTGTTGTACGTGGCTGTTTTGTTCATACAATAAATATAACTCAGGTTACATCAATAAAGTTACAGCAGTTGTTCCCGCTCGAGCTCGGTACTTTCTTTACGAAAGGCGGCCTTGGCTCTATGAATACGGGCTTTTATCGTCCCCACCGCCTCCCCCGTTTCATTTGCAATATCTTGATGAGACCAACGCTCAATATAATGAAGCCGCAATACCGCTGCAAAATGACCGGGCAAACGTGTGAGGATGCGCTCCACTCCATCTTGGACTTCAGCTACTGCAACCCCGCCTGATTTATCAGCGACAAACTGTTCAAACTCGGGGTCAATATTCTGAAAACGAGCGCCTTGTTTGATCCGTTTTTGATAGGCAGTAAAAGCCGTATTCATTAAAATACGATAGGCCCATGATGAGAATTTTGCGCCATCAACAGGGCTAAATGAACTTCCGTGAAGATAGATTTTAGTGAACGTATCTTGCACAATTTCCTCCGCATCCTGCTCGTTATGAATGATACTCATCGCCTTACGCATAAAAGCATCTTGATACCGATCGAGTAACAATGAAAAAAGCCAAGGCTGTGCACCGCTGCGCAGCAAAATATCTTCGTCGCCTAGTTCACTCATGTTTTCGGGGTTACCAAACAATTGCATACCTCTCTATACTACCACCAAAACCCTCTTTGGGTTGCTGTACAATACGTTGCTTTTCATGGCTAATTTTGGTATAAATGGGATCAACACAACTGTTGTTACATGAGCTTAATTGATAGCTTTAATTAGTTTTTCAAGTGGCTGGCCCGCAGCCGGACAAGTTGGAAGCTAAGTTCAGACTAATCGCTACACTCATTTCTTTACTTAATTAATCCCCAAAAAAGTGGCCGTCTTATCTTATAACGAAATTACGCTGAAAAAAGTCATCATCTTCAACGATGAGCCTTGTTTAGTATTAGCCACCCACGTCTTCCGCAAACAACAGCGCAAGCCAGTGAATATCACGAAACTAAAAGGGCTTAAATCAGGACGCCAATACGAGCAGACTTTTCACGTGAGTGAAACAGCCGAGGAAGCGGATTTAGAAAATAAAAATGTTGTGTTCATCTATCGCAAAGGTAGCGAATACTGGTTCCATAATGCCGGCAAGCCCGCGGAACGTTTTGCCTTAACCGAAGACTTCATCGGTGACCAAGGTAAATTCCTCAAAGATCGCAGTGAAGTGCAGGCGTTAGTGTTTAATGAAGAAATTATCGGTATCAAATTTCCGGTTAAAGTAGAGCTCAAAGTGACCGAGGCCATGCCGGCAGTGAAGGGCAATACTTCGAGTAGTGCTTTAAAACAAGTGACGGTAGAGACCGGAGCAACGGTGATGGTGCCGATGTTTATCAACGAAGGCGACGTGATTTCAATCAATACAGAATCCGGGGACTATTCAGAACGAATGGAGAAAGCCTAAACAGTACATCAAAAAAAGACTGAGCGTAGCTCAGTCTTTTTTTGTATAGCAGCTTTGATTAACGAGCTATATATGGCATGAGGGCCATAAAGCGAGCTCGCTTGATTGCTCGGGCAAAGTCACGCTGAGCCTTGGCTGAGAAGCCTGTGCGGCGGCGACTGTTCATGCGGGCGTGAGGATTGATATTGTTAGCAAGACTAGTGATGTCCTTGTAGTCAATGTGTTCCAAAGCCGCTTTTTTGTGTAGGTTGTGTTGTTGTTCCATGTTTAGATTTTAGCTGGTAAGGGTGTGTTTTGGTGACGTGGATTGCCGCGTCATTTCGCTAATCGCTTCACTTCTCGCAAAGACGGAAGTGATTTCTAAGAAACGAGATGCCTAAGATACAAGGCGCGTGAAGAAAATATCGGGAGGCGTACGTCGGCCTCTTACAGAAGCTGTTCAGGTTGTCGCCATTTTTTCAAAATAGCTGGCAACCTCTTGCGAAAGTCTCCCAGACTTTCTCACGTTGACTGATATTTTCTGAAACGCAACGCAGTAGATTAGGTATATTCGTTTTTTAGAAAGGGATGTCCTCGGGGTTGATGTCTTCGGTCGGATACTCAGGTAACACCGGTGCACTGTTGTTATTGCTTCCTGTATTTGACGTACTCGCTCCCGCATTTGCAGTACTCCCTCCTCCATTACCACCGCCACTTTTAGGACCGAATTCAAACTTATCAACGACGATTTCCGTACGATACTGTTTAACTCCGTCTTTTTCCCAACTGTTGGTTTGCAAACGTCCTTCGACGTACACGCCACTACCTTTTGTCAGGTACTTAGCAATCACTTCTGCTTGTTTACCAAACGATGTAACGTTGTGGTATTCAACCGCTTCTTGTCGTTTACCATCTCGATCGTTGTATGAACGATTAGTAGCAACTGAAAACGAACAAACTTGCATGCCGCTGGGGAGGGCTTTCATTTCCGGATCCCTGGTTAGGTTTCCGTAAATCATGACTTTGTTAAGGTACATATATAGTATTACAAATTACGAAATAACGTACTACGCAATCTTTGCTTCCTTACTCTCAACTACTACAACTTCATCTACTATACCATCTACATCGACGACTTCCGCTTCGGCAGCTACTTCCACATCGAGATCAATATTTTTGATCTTTACATCCACGAGATTCTCATGAAATTTAAATGGACTAGCTTCTTCTACCTTAGTTAAACGAACGAGGAGGAAACGCAAGAGTTGCTTGTGCTCATCAACGTGTTCAGTGAGAGCGGTCAAAGCGGCTGGAGCTAGTTTAAATCGAGTCCAACCAAAGTACGCACTCGTGAACTTTCGGTACCGTCCTTCGAGATATTTATCGATCTCGTAGGCAAGCTCGAACCGCTCGGCGCTCTCTGTATCAAACACTTCACCTCCGGCTTTAGTAATAAGATCTTTGAGTTCCGTCTCTACGGTCATCACTTCCCCTTCAGCTACCGTTGGAAGTATGTGGTAGGCAAGTTCGTATGAGGCAATTTCTGCCTCATTATTTTGAACTTCTGCCTCGATAGCTGGCATTGTTGTATCTGACATTCTTATTTTTTATTATGCTCATTCAAAGAAGGTCTTGGTTTCCCAAGAAATAACTCCCTGTAATTAACACTCTAATAATGCCGGTACAGTACCACAATTAGTCCCCTGTTACAAGGTATCGTGATATACTGAGGCACATCTATGGCAGCTGACAATACAAAGCGAAAAATTCATCCAAAATACCTGTATTTAGGGGGCATAGCTGCACTTCTCTTAACCAGTGGTTACCTGCTCTACACTACTAATGCCCAAACAAAGCAGATTGAATTACTCTTAAACGAGCGTAACTATTTTTTACTTGAAACAGCCTCGACTACACGGAGTCGCGTCGAAGAGCGTGCGGTAGCGAGTAGCACCATTGCCGAACTTTCGAGCCGGCTGTCGCTGACAGCAGAAGAGCTGGACGATATTGAAGATGATTATCGCAAAGAAAAAAACAAAAATGAAGACTTCGCTGATCAAATTAAAAAAATCTCTGGGACCGTCGGGGTGCTCGATAAACTTTCTAAAACTGACAAGGAACTCCTCCAAAAGTATTCAAAGGTCTATTTCTTAAACGAGCACTACATCCCCGAGAAGATTGTCACAATTGAGAAAAAATACTTATATAATGAAGCTGCTTCAAAATCAATTCACGGCAAAGTTGAACCTTACCTCAGCAAAATGATTGATGCGGCGTTAGACGACGGTGTTAAAATCTGGGTGGTCTCAGGCTATCGCTCATTCAAAGAGCAGACGAGCTTAAAAAATGCCTACACGGCCACCTATGGTAGTGGAGCCAATGCCTTCTCCGCTGATCAGGGTTTTTCCGAACACCAGCTGGGTACAACAATTGATTTCACGACCGAAGGACTCGGTGGCAGTATTAACGGCTTTGATAGCACTCCGGCCTACGTGTGGATGCAAAAAAATGCCCATAAATACGGCTTTACCCTCTCCTACCCCAAGGGCAACACATTCTATGTCTACGAACCCTGGCACTGGCGCTTTGTCGGCGAAGACCTCGCTTCTGATCTAAAAAAAGACGGGGCTAACTTTTATGACTGGGAGCAGCGAAAGATCGATGAGTACCTGATCAGTGTTTTTGACTAAGCAAATTATTTAAAATAATACCCCCACTGCCGCAGTGTGTACTATGCATAATTTGACTTCTCTAAAAATAAATTATAGTGCCCAGAGAAAAGAAAGAGGAGGTGTAAAACAATGCTTTTGAGTAGCGCGAGCCAAAGTTTTTGGCTTTGTAACCTAAACAAAAAGACCGTGCTTAATTCACGGTCTTTAGGTCTACAGTTTATACCCCAGAAACAAAGTGGCTTCCGTTATTTTTCCGGACTTTCTCTCGTAATCCCGGAGTGCGGCCATATGCCCGTCTTTATCGTTATCTGATATTTGCCCCAAACCAAAGCGACCAGAATTAACAGCGATGCACAAATAATGATTAGGGTAACGCTGTCGCCATTTTAATTTATTGCGAGTGATGCGCTCCAAGCACCTCTGCCAATTTGCAAGCTCGGTATTTTTATCATCCATTATCAACTCCATCTCTATCTTTTTTTACTATACTAAAAACTACAGTTTATACAACCTAATGGCATTTTGTCGTAATTGTGCTCGTACCACCTCCTCATCCTCGCCCCGAATCTGGGCGATTTTTTTATAAACTTCTTTGACCATCCACGGTTCACAACGCTGGCCGCGGTACGGAATGGGAGCAACATATGGACAATCCGTTTCCGCATGGATACGGTCAAGCGGCACTAACCGAATAACGTCCTCGTAGACTTTTGCAAAAGTAATCACTCCAGTAAAAGAAACAGTACCGCCAATATCAAAAAAAGCAGTGGCTTCCTCATACGTTCCAGCATAAAAATGTACATTAAAGGGCCCCTTGGCATACTGCTTGAGCACCGCATGAACGTCTGCGTAGACGCTCCGGCCAGTGGGACTACTCTCTCCCGGTTTTGGTCCACGGGTGTGAATCATGAGCGGCAATTGCAGTTCGTTCGCAAGTTCAATTTGCGAGATAAAAGCCGCCTCTTGCACAGCGTAGGTAGCAGGGTCGGTGTGATAATAATCAAACCCACACTCGCCTATACCGACCACTTTACCGTTGCTAGTTGCCACTAGTTTTCGATAAAAATCTGTATTAAAAACTTCCCCCTTAGAAACAAATGGCACCCCACCCACACCTATCTCGTCCTCGTCGTGAGCCATAGGAACAGTTTGAATCGGATGCAGTCCCACCATAGCGTACAAACTCGGATGTTCCAGCGCGAGCGCAACTGCCCTAGCACTCGTTGATTCCTTAGTCCCAATATTAATCACCATTACT
>JAYVIL010000097.1:0-2690 GCA_043770255.1 Candidatus Kaiserbacteria bacterium | reverse complement strand
GTTGTACCAGCAACCAGCGCGTGCGGCATCCGAGCGATGTTCGCAAAGTGCGCGTTGCCCGTCACGTCTTTACCCAGAGCAACATACAGAGGATGTGGTGAGTCAGTGTATTCGGGTGTCTTAAGCAGGGATGCGAGACCAATTGTAGATCTCGTCAGGTTCGGGATTTCGATACCCACCAGTGACTTGCCGGGAATCGGTGCCTCGATCCGGAGCGTGCCTGAGGATAGGTTCAGCTGCAGTTCCTGTTGCAGTCCGACAATCCGCGCAATCTTTACTCCTTGTGCCGGCTTTAGGGCATAGCGAGAAATAGTTGGACCAATCTCAACAGCATCCATTTCAACATGAATCCCAAATTCCTTGAGGGTGCGCTTGATGATGTTGGCGTTGGCTTTTACGTCACCGGTCTGTGGCTTGCCGGCATCTTTTCGCAATAGTGACAGTGATGGTGGAGCGTACGTCCCTGAAAAAGTCGAAACTACAAAATCGGCTTTAGCGGGGGAAGTGAGACCGAGCTTGTCCGAGACTTTCTGTATGGCGGGCCGCTTGGGTGCTGCGGCCATTTCTTTATCAGTGTCAGCTACTTCATCCGCAAAGTCTTCTTCATCCAGTTCGGTATTTTCCGGCAGCTTCAAGTTCTCGATATCAGCCTCGTCGTCAAGTGGAGTCTGTGCGCCAAATCGGGGCAGTCTTAGTCCGGTATTGAAAATGAGAAATCCTGAAATTAACGTCAGACCTCCCAAAATCACCCCCGCTACCGTATTACCAAACAGATACGATAGTGGCCACAAAAGAGCCAGTCCCACCATTCCACCCCAGTTAGCCACCGAGATTTCAAGGATCCCGAGGAGTGAAATAAACAGTAATCCAATACCGGTAATTTTCGACATACTAACCTCCTCGTTATCTTTGGGGTTGAGTAAGGCATAGACGTAAAATACACAGACTAGTGGTGCGAGGTACGCTCCCGTTCCAAATAGCCAATAGAGTGAAATCTGAGTCCACGACCCCACCACCCCTCCAAATTCAAACAAAGCCGCGGTAAAGAAAATACCCACGGTAGTCAAAAGGACTGCCCCAATCGCTTGCCGTGCCTGCGGACTCAGGTCCTCAAAAAACGGCTTCGACTCCTTTACCTTCTCAATTTTTTTACCGTTCTTTTTAGTCATGGAATGAAGAAATGAGCGTCAGCGATTATTCTGAATTTCGTTCCGAGTTCGCCCTTTTTCCTGGGCAAATTCCTGGAACTTGTAATCGTTGCGATACGCTCTACTAAAGTTAATAATTATAATTTGTTAAGTCCATCTACCTAATATATGTGCGAATTATACCACGTTAAGCAACAAGCCCTGATTGTGTATAAATACTCCTAAATACTGAATAAACAAACCCAGAAATACTCCGTCAGCTATTCAATTCTGTCTTTACGTGAGAAAGTCTGGGAGACTTTCGCAAGAGTGAGCTATGACCAAAGTCATAGCGAAAGACTTTATGAGAAGCTTTGCTTCCATAAAGTGGACAGTTTCTGTAGGAAATACCTGCTATTTTGAAAAAATAGCGATAACCTGAACAGTTTCTGTATGAAACAACGCAACGAAGTGTAGTTGTGTGGCAATCCACAAAATCTATCCAAACAATTGACTATGGCTACCTATATTAATAAGTAGTAATTCTAAAATATCGTCATTAAGTTCATACACGAGTAGAATATCTGACGCAATATGACATTCTCTATAACCAGACATATTTCCAGTCAGAGCATGATCTCGGAATTGTTCAGGCATAGGGGACTGCGTAGATATTAAATTAATTGCCATTGTCAATTTCTCAGCACGAAAGGCTGGAGCATTTCTCACTCGTTTCAGAGACTTTACAAAGCGTCGAGAGTAAACAACTTTATAAATCATGGATTATGGAAGCAGGTCGAGATCTTTAAATAGTTCATTTAAATCAGTGTACCTTTTACCGTTCTTACGAGCTTCATTTGCATCAGCTAACATCAGCTTTTCTTCTCGTACGGTAAATCCATTCTCTGTGCGGGGTTCAAAAGGAAAAGACTTCGTTGCAACTACATCACGAAGAATGAGCGTAAGAGCACTGGACATATCCAGCCCATATGACTCAAACACTTTTTTAGACTCACTCTTAAGTTTGTCATCAATCCGAATTTGAATAGTTGAATTTGCTGTTGCCATAATATACCCAGTATAGTACTTGTAGTGACATTGTCAATACAAAACATGGATTGCTTCACTGCCGTTCGCAAAGACGCCCAAGCCAAAGGACCTTGCCTCTTGTCCGTCTCCGCTACCTTCTGTCTTTGCAGGAGCTAGCGACGCGGCAACCCGCGTCCATGTAGCGTAAGACTAGGCGAGCCCTAAGCACCAGCACGATAGTACACGCGTAGGTCTTGCCTAGGCTGAAGCGACCATAGTCGAGCAACTCGGGCCCTGTCCTTTTCCTTGCAATCTGTCCCAAATGTCCTTATAATACAAGTGTCTTTAAGCTATCAGACACGATTCAACTACAAAAGACATCAATGCGACATGAACTCAAATAATCAAAACGACAGTCTCATATACCTCAAACGATTGTCTGCAAATGATGACTATTATAATATCGTTTTCAAAAAGACAGAGCGTGTCGCGTCAGCCGTCTTTTATATTTTGGCGCACGTTGAATTAAACGAT
>JAYVIL010000096.1:0-7268 GCA_043770255.1 Candidatus Kaiserbacteria bacterium | reverse complement strand
TTTTAAATGGTACGGTCGCAACACCAAGTGTCATCATTGGGGTGACGGGGACTTATCAAAATGACGGTACGGCAAATATCGGAGGTGGGTCACTTACTATTGTTGGTGCCACCACCCCAACGTTGGCCGATTTTGTGTCACTCACAACGGCTCGTGACGCGTCTGGAATGATCGCCAGTACCAGCGCCACGTCAGCGACTGCGTTTGCAATAGCAGGTAACACACTTTATATTGCCAAAGCCGGCGGTAGCCAGGGATGTAACTCAACCGCCAGTACGTCGGCCGGTAACTGTGAAATTTTGGTCTACAATATCGCCAGTACCACGAACCCAATTTTTACGAACGCGCTTGATGCGGGGGGAAGTAATGCCAGTACCAGTAACGTGGGTGTTAATGCACTCACCGTTGCAGGGAGTATGTTGTATGTTGCCAAAGCGGGATCAGCTGTACCCTGTACTCAGGTGGCGGGTACTGCCGATGGGTGTGAGGTGATGGTGTTTGATATTTCCAGTACCACCAATCCGATTTTCCGGGCCGGACGAGATAGTAGTGGGGCAGCGAACGGCACTTCGGCTACTTCAACCACCGCGATTAAAGTATCAGGTTCAGCACTCTACGTAGGCAAGGCGGCGGGAGCTACTACCTGTTCCGCTACTGAAGGAGCCGGGGCGGGAGCCTGTGAAATCTTGGTCTTTAATATCGCCAGTACCACCAACCCGCTTTACATTGCCGGACTTGATGCGGGAGGAAACACTTCAGCGGGTACACAACCACTCCAGGTTAACAGTTTGGAAGTTGTTAGTAGTACCCTGTATGCAGTGAAGGCCGGATCTGGGACCACTACTTGTAACCCAACCGCGGGTAACGCCGTCGGTTGCGAACTGATGGTATTTAATATCGCCAGTACCACCAATCCAGTTTTAGCGACGGGACGAGACGCGGGGGGGAGTAGTGCGAGTACGAGTGCCATCGCGATGAATATAGTGATTGGTTCTGGTACCGCACTATATATTGGGAAAGCTGCTTCAGCAGTGCCGTGTACCAGTGTGGCAGGTACAGCCGATGGCTGTGGGGTGATGGTATTTGATATTAGTAGTACCACGGACCCAATTTATCGACGGGGTGTTGATGGCGGTGGTTCATATACAGGTTCACAGGCGATTGCCATTAACGGTCTGACGCTCCATAAAAATTATTTATATGTCGCAAAAGCAGCGAGTGCCATTGCCTGTTCCCAAGTCATTGGACTGGCCATTGGGTGTGAGATGATGGTTTTTGATGTGGCTTCATCATCGGCGATCCGTATGGTAGCTGGTCGGGATGCTGGGGGAGACAGTAGTGGAATTCAAACACTTGCGATCAATGCGGTCATCGGTCAGGGGGATGCGTTGTATGTCGCAAAAGCGGGATCAGGTACTTCGTGTGCCGCCACAGCCGGAAACGCTATTGGGTGTGAACTGATGGTGTTTGATATTTTGCGTCCGGCGAGTGGTTTGTTGCTCGGTACGATGACGGGAGCCAGCACTCTCGGTAATGTAACTACGAGCGGGATTGTTGAGTTTCGCGAGACCGCGAGTACTACTAATTTGAGTGTTGCAACTGGTACCACCACGGCACCTAGCGCGCTCACGGTAGCAGGGAATTACACAAACAATGCCACGTTGGTTGCAAATGAAGGTACAATTTATTTTGCCAGTAGTACCGCCCAAACTATTGCTGGTACGCTCGTGGCGACGAGTAGTTTTTATAGAGCTGTCTTTGTGGGAGCTGGTATCAAGACCATGGCAGCGAATGCCTCCACTAGTTTTTTTGAAATTTTGTCGGGAGCTACGGTGATTTCACCAAGCTATCTCACGGTCGCCGATACTTTAATAAATAACGGCACGTTTAATGCCAATAATTCAACTCTTGCTACGGCAGGGTACTTTAATGAATTTGTCAGTGGTGTTAGTGCTGGGGGAGCTATGACCGATAGTCAGGGTCTGGCGTTTAATAATTTTGTTAATGCTGGCGATATTGTATACGCCGCTAAAGCTGGGAACGGCACTGCCTGTTCTCAGGTGGCGGGTTCGGCCGTTGGCTGTGAACTGATGGTGTTTGATATTAGTAATCCTAATACTCCCATCTATCGTGCTGGTCGTGATGCCGCGGGTTCACATGCGAGTACGAGCGCGACCTCAACTACCGCGCTGGCTATCGCGAGTACCACTCTCTATGTTGCTAAAGCTGGCGGAAGTCAGGGTTGTGGTGCAACTGCCAGTACGACGGCGGGTAACTGCGAGTTGCTCGTATTCAGTATCGCGAGTACCACGAATCCCGTTTTTGCGACCGCGCTTGATGCGGGGGGAAGCAATGCCAGCACGAGTAATATTGGTATAAATCAGTTAGTAGTAGCGGGTACTATGCTCTATGTTGTGAAGGCCGCTTCAGCCGTACCGTGTACCCAGGTAGCCGGTACGGCAGATGGTTGTGAGCTGATGGTGTTTGATATCAGTTCAACAACCAATCCCATTTATCGAGCCGGGCGGGATGCGTCGGGTAACAATACCGGTACCGGTAACATTGGTGCCACCAGTGTGGCTGTTTCTAGTAGTACGTTGTATGTCGGCAAGCTCGGGTCAGCCACTACGTGTAATCCGACTGCTGGTAGCGCGACGGACTGTGAACTGATGGTGTTTGATATCAGTTCAACTACGGACCCAACGTTTATAACAGCCCGTGATTCTGCCGGTAGTAATGCCAGTACCAGTGCGATAGCGATCAATAGTCTGTCAGTCTCAGGAAGTCTTCTCCATGTCGCGAAAGCAGCGTCGGCGATCGGCTGTTCCCAAGTCGTCGGTTCAGCTGCCGGCTGTGAACTGATGGTGTTTGATATCAGCTCAACAACCAATCCCACCTATCGAGCTGGGCGGGATGCGTCTGGTAGTGCCAATGGTACTGGTAACATCGCAGCGAACTTCGTGGCCGCCAGTGGCACTAACGTGTATATAACCAAAGCGGGAGACACTACGGCTTGTTCTCAGATTGCTGGCTCGGCCATTGGTTGTGAGGTAATGATGTTTGATATCGGTAGTTCGACCAATCCAATATATATTAAGGGTCGCGATACCGGTGTCGATGTAGATGGACGTACCAGTGTGGCGGCCCAAACGATACTGTTTACCAGTAACCATATCGTGGTGGGTAGAGCCTCTGATGTGACGCCGTGTGAACAAATTAAAGGACTTCGTATCGGTTGTGAAATGATGCTCTTTAAATCCCCGACGACCCTAGCAGGGACACTGACAGGTACCAGTGGACTGGCTACCGTGACGACCAATGGTCTGACGAAATTTGTGGCGAGTGCCTCTACCACCAACCTCACCATCTCGACGAGTTCAATGGTGATGGTGCCAGCAACTGAGTTGTCTGCGAGTGGGGACGTAGCCATACTCGGTACATACGTGCCGGGTACTGCAACCTTCACACTTTTGGGGAGTGATCAACGTATCACAAATACCGCGACTACCACTTTTTATAATTTGCGTCAGCAAGCCACCACGAGTGCTACGACCACCTTCAGTACGGCCGGTGCATTTGTTGTGCAGAATCAACTGACTCTACAAGGCACCAGTACCGCCCGGCTAAAACTACGCTCGCAAACAACGGACACGCAGTGGCAAATCCGGCCACTCGGACCAAGTACCGTGTCGTACGTTGATGTACAAGATTCTCGCAACAGCTCCTCCACCTATATTGACTGTGCTATTGGTTGTATTGATCGGGGGAATACCATGAATTGGACGTTTGCCACTACGTCCTTTGGTACGGGCTCAACGACGCTCGCGAGCCATAGTGGTGGGCAGGTGTCAGATGCGTTTAATGGTCAAGCTAAAACTGACGGACCATTATTAGCATTTCGATTAGTTCCCCAAACAGGTACTGCCACAGTTGAAACGGTACGATTGTCGCTTTCCGGCATAAGTGGAATTGTGGCTACGGATTTTTCAAATTTTAGATTGGTGATTGACCGAAATAGTAATCGAGTATTTGATGGACCGGACACAATAGTCGGGGGAGCGGGTGAATTCGTAGTATTGGGTACTGCGGGGGATCTCCTTTTCACCAGTCCATTTGTTGCTACTACGGCCCTGGATTACATCGTGGTAGCAGATTGGTCAGCTCCCGCCAGTGGTAGTTTCTTGACAATTAGTCTCGATACAGACGGACTATTTGCTCGAGATGTGTCCGGGGTGCAGCAGATATTTGGTAACAAGCTAACTCGACAGCATAGTCGAAATAATCGAAGTGCTGGCGGTGGGTCAGCCAGTGTGGGTGACACCGCACCAGCTGGTGATGGGAATGTTGGTGGGGGTGGGACCGTCGGCGGTGAGCTCATTGGTAATAATCCAGATTTCTTTTGGCCGTCAGGGAATAGCGGTTCGTGGACAACTGGCGCCAATGCGTATGATCAAACAGACGGCACCTACGCCACCACCAACAGTGTCACCAACCATAACTACACTAATCTTGGATTTGGAGTGCCGAGTGGAAATAGTATTAGCGGTATCGAGGTCCGGCTGGAACTCTCAGGTAGTACAGCCGCTGGTACTGTGGACGTGGCATTATCATGGGACGGTGGTGCGAGCTGGACGAGCATCAAGTCAACACCGACGTTGTCTATCCCTGATGTGGTGTACACACTCGGGTCCCCAAGTGATTTGTGGGGTCGGTCATGGGCCACTGGGGAATTTAGCAACGCTAACTTTGCCGCTCGAGTGACTGGTAATGTGAGCAGTAACACCATTGCGCTCGACGCTCTGCAGGTCAGGGTCTACCATGTGACATCAGGCGGGGGAGCCGGCGGGGGCGGTGGAATTTAAACCCCGGGATATACCAACCCAGGTATCCACACCCCAAAGCTAGCCAAGTCAATTATTTCAAGAAAATCTTGCTATAATTCTATTAATTAACTTAATATTAAATATGAAGCAAACACTAATTTACAAAGACCTAACAAAGCAAGCGCTGCTATTGGCGACCGGTATGGTGCTCTTATGTTTTACAACATTTGCGTTGCTCGAACCGACACTGAGTCTAGGTCAGGTTCCGAGCACGTTTACGATCACCCAACAAATTACTGACGAAATCTCGTTTACAGTACCAGCCACAAACATCACCATGGTCAGTCCGATTCAGGGTATTTCTGGAGGTAACGCTACAGGAACTACGCAAACAGTAGTCCGCACCAACGCGATTAATGGCTACAATATGACGATCGCCTTTAGTACAAGTACGTCTGCTATGCGGGGAATAGTTTCTAGTAGTACTTCAATTCGTGACTACGGAACTTCTACCGCTGCTGAACCTACGTTCTTGTTTAACTCTAGTACTTCAGCTCAATTTGCCTACACCGTCAGTGCTACTACCAGTACAGACCTCGACCCCTCATTCTTGAACAACGGTACTAACTGTAACGCTGGGTCTACAATGACTGCAGATAGGTGTTGGAAAGGGCCAGCTACTACTACGTTTATGGTAGTCAATCGTACTTCGAGTGCGGGTGGTGGAGCTACGACTACGGTTAGATTTGTCGTGAATGTACCAAGTAACCCGGTTCCGGCTCTTGTGCAGGACTTCTACCAAGCTACCGCTACCTTGACTGCTACCAATAACCCTTAAAGTGTAGTACAGTATCGTGTATGAATTTGCATACCAAATTTAGTTGGGGCCGATTAAAGATAGGCATAGTATTTGCAGCTCTGTGTGTAGTCAGCATTGCGTCGGCGCAAGAGAATATCTTGTCTGATCAGTCAAGCCAAGCTTCTACCTCCACCTCTACCTCGGAGTTGGTAACCGCTGAACAAAAGAAATGGTACACTTCTGATTTTATCTCAGGCGATGTTAGTGTTGGGGACTTTATCATTGGACCTGGTAAGGTTGAGCTAACAGTCAAGCCAGGTCAGACAGTAACCAAAATGATTTCGGTTACTAATCGAATTAGTGATAATAAAACGTTTGAATTAAACGTCGAGGACATGTCTGGTTCGGCTGATCCGAGCAAGGCAGTAGTTCTGCTGGGTGACCAGTCAGGTCCTTATACACTCAAAGACAATTTTTCTTTTCCTGAAAAAACATTTACCCTAGCTCTTGGTGAGCGTGCCCAGATACCAGTTTCGATTACGATGCCACCAAATGCTGAGCCGGGTGGGTATTATGGAGCAGTACTGGTGTCAACTGTGCAGAATTCTGATGCTGAAGGTAGCGGTTCGGTGAGTACCCCAGTGATTGCCCGTATCGGAACACTGTTCTTTATAACTGTTCCCGGTGAATTTGAAAAAAGTGGTTTAGTAACTGATTTTACTACGATTCCGAATAAGTTCATGTACACCAAAGGACCAATTAATCTCGGTATTCTGTTTGAAAATACTGGCTCTATTCACTTGGGTCCGTATGGTGAAATTAAGGTGCAAAATATGCTTGGCGAGGAAGTAGGGTTTGTGGAAATAGAGCCGTGGTTTGTGCTACCTAAATCAATGCGGCTCCGTGAGTTAACTTGGGACAGAGAGTTGCTTCTTGGACGTTATACAATCACCGCCAATATCAATCGTGGGTACGAGGATATTATTGATACAAAAACAATTCATGTGTGGGTAGTGCCCTGGCAGTTTTTAGCTACGATATTTGTAACTATCTTTACGCTCTTCTTACTATTTAAATTTATTTCAAGTCGTTTTGAATTCAAACGTAAACCAGCCCGTTAAACTTATGCGACAGATATGGCCTCGTTCTTTTGGAAAAGCAATTGGCGTTTCAATGCTGGTTGTTTGTATTGTGCAAATTGGCCAAGCTGAAGTCATGAGTAGTAGTAACTTCAAGATGCAGAGTGATAGCATTAACGCCGGTGGCGCATTGTCAAATTCTGCAACGTACAAGCTCGAGGATAGCGTAGGTGAACAAGCTACGGGTAATGGGACAAGTACGACCTATAAACTAAAGGCTGGCTATCAACAAATGCAGGAAGTCTATTTAAGTTTGACGGCAGTACCTAATGTCACCTTAAGTCCAAGCATCCCCGGATTAACGGGCGGTATTTCAACTGGTTCTGCCGCATTCATAGTTACTACCGATAGTCCGGCTGGCTATACGGTTACTCTGTCAGCCACCAGTTCGCCCGCCATGAGAAGTGGCGTGTATACAATAGCTGATTATGTACCTATCGGTGCCGCACCTGATTTTTTATTTACAACAGATCCCACGGATGTGCATTTTGCGTATAGTCCAGAAGG
>JAYVIL010000095.1:0-7296 GCA_043770255.1 Candidatus Kaiserbacteria bacterium | reverse complement strand
AGTATACCGAAACAACCATCTGGGTGGCGCTCTCCTACGGTGGGCGGTCAGAGATAGTGGCGGCCTGTAATCAGGCAATTTTAGCTGGCGTGCCGGTTGATGAGCGTAGCTTTGAGGGGTACCTTAAAACAGCAAGTATGCCCGGCCCAGATTTGATTATTCGCACCAGTGGGGAACAGCGGTTGTCTAATTTTTTGCCGTGGCAATCAGTCTACAGCGAACTCTTTTTTACGGATACCTACTGGCCGGCATTTACTAAAGAGGAATTTACGCGTATTGTAGGCCAATATGGAGATAGACAACGACGTCGAGGTAAATAATATCGGTGAGCCAACCGTCATCTATGAAGATGCTGACGTCATGGTCATCAATAAACCATACGGTATGCTCGTCCATGAGGACTGGCAGAAAAGTGCCAACCAAACTCTGGTGGAGTGGTTCCTTAAACGGGTGCCAACCGCAAAGGGGGTAGGGGAACAGACCGCTACTCCAGACGGAAAGCCGCTCGAACGCTCTGGTGTAGTTCATCGTCTCGATCGCGAGACTTCCGGCGTGATCATTATGGCAAAAAACGCCTCCGCTCACGCTCATCTCAAAGCGCAGTTTCATGATCGTTTCGCTCATAAAGAATATCGGGCTTTTGTCTATGGTCGGATGCACGAACGGTGGGGGACGATTGATCGACCGATTGGTCGCAGTAACAAGGACTTTAGACTCCGCTCAGCTCAGCGTGGCGCCAAAGGAACCCTCAGGCCGGCCGTGACCGATTGGGAGCGAATAGCTACCGGAGAATATGAGGGGCAAATATTCTCGTACTTGAAACTAAATCCAAAAACCGGCCGTACGCACCAACTGCGGGTCCACCTCAAAGCCAACGACCGGCCAATCGTGCAAGATGTTTTGTATTCGGGGAAGCTTCGTCATCAATCAAATAACCTCGGCCTCGACCGATTGGCGCTGCACGCTCATATTCTTGAAATCGTATTACCTAGTGGCGTAAAAGAACGATTTATAGCGCCCGTACCACATGAGTTTGAATTAGCAGCGGAACGGATTGCCGAAGAGTAGTCCTTATTGCACTTCATAGAGGCTTGTGGTAGATTATGGCACGTTTTAGACGCTTTATATTATTATGACAACAGCAATACACGGGGTTATTACCTCACCAGTTCAGATGGAAGACCGTAAAGCCCTAGGCCTCAAGGCTGGTGATACAGTGAAAGTACACCAACGAATTATCGATAAGGGGAAGACTCGTATTCAGATTTTCGAAGGTCTCGTACTCGCGCGCAAGCACGGAGATGAAGCCGGAGCAACCTTTACCGTACGTAAAATGTCGAGTGGTATTGGAGTAGAAAAGATCTACCCACTGTACTCACCACTGATTGAGCAAATCGAAATCGTAAAGCGTGCCAAGGTTCGTCGAGCAAAACTTTACTACATCCGTGATAAGGTAGCCCGAGAAATCAAACGCCAAATGCGTCGCATGAGTCTCGTTTCTATGTCGACCGAATCAGAAACTGACGCTACTACTCGTATTGATGCTGAAGCTAAAGTTATCGAGGAAGCAGCAGCGGCTGCAGAAGCTGGGGCAGTAAAGGTAGCTGAAGCAAAGGTAGCCGCCGCTACTCCTGAAGTTGCCCCAGAAGTAGCTACTCCTGAAGTTGTCCCAGAAACAGAAGTGGTGGCCGAAGCAGCTCCAGAAGTTGTCGAAGTCGCAACTGAAGAAGAAAAGAAAGACGTCGCCTAAACTCATAAATCTAAAAACAAAAAGCGCTCCGAGAGGGGCGCTTTTTTGCTAAGAATCTTTTTCTGATCCAATGAGTATCTTGCGCAACATTGTGCCAATGAGACTCATGAGCATACCGAGAAGCAACATACTGGTAAAGCGGGCGAGAATAATCGTGATGGTACCACCAAGCGTCTCTGGTTGTGGGTAAGAGATACCACCCAAGATAACGCGTAGTGCCCAATACATTCCCGAAGGGATATCTTTAGCGGCCCCATTGTGTTCAAACAGATAGAACAACGCTCCTAATAGTAAGACAGTACCAGTAAGGGTCACGACATAAATTTCTAGGTTAATTTTATACAGTGATTGAGCGGCATTTTTCTTGCGTTTGATTTTAGTGAATTTAGCCAACCTGAGCATTCTGAGTAGCCGTATGATGCGGACCGCACGAGCGGCCTTAAGGAACGTAAGATTACTCATTCCTAAAATAGAAGGAATAATGGCTATCAAATCGATAATTCCAAAAAAACTAAATATGTACCGCAATCGGTTTTTGGTGAGGTAAATCCTGGCAAGGTATTCACCACTGAATATAATAACTGTGAAATATTCAATCACTGTGAAAATGAATTGGTGTGGGGAAAATGAGGTTACCGTTTCCAGTGCTACTATAGCGACTGCAACAATGGTAACTAGAGCCAGAAAATTATTTACGAGCGTAAAATATGGGTTAGCAGGGTCGTCGAATATATTCAGTGTAGCTGGAGCTTTAGGTTTTTTATGACGAGTCTTTTTCTTCATGTAAATAATGATACCATGTGCGTATTATGACAATCGAAGAAAAATTTCACACCCTAATTACTCTCATGGAAACCGAAGGGCTTAAAGCACGAGCTTACTTTGATGACAATCAAAATGCCAACGAACAAAAAGTCGATGGTTCAGTCGTGACGCAGATTGATAAAGATATTGAGGATTCTTTAGTAAGATTTATTCGAACAGAATTTCCTGACGACACAATTATTGGTGAAGAAGGGGATGGCTATATCGGTACCAGTGACTTTGTTTGGCATATTGATCCGATAGATGGCACCGACAACTTTCTGCGCCGGATTCCATTTTGCGCTATCTCAGTAGCTCGATTAGGGAGTACTTCTGAAGACTCATTTGGAATAGTTCATAATCCAATTACCAAGCAGACCTTCGCTGCCCTGATGGATAATGGAGTCTATGAGTGCGAGCATGTACATGTTTTAAACGAGCAGTTGTTAGGCGGTAGGGCAGTTATCTCAATTGGTAGAGGTAGGGAATCTTGGATGAAATCAGCAGCTTTTAACATGTTTAAGGCAATTGGTACTCAGCTAGGTAAGCCAATGATTTTAAATTGTACGGCTCTCGAGCTAGGGTATATAGCTGCCAATAGAATTGATGGAGTGCTAAATTTTGGAGAAAAATCTTATGATTATGCTGCTGGATTATTTTTGGTTAAAGCTGCTGGCGGACAAATTTCAGTTTTTGAAAATAATGCCTGGTCACCCTGGACGGGGAGCCTCAAAGACCTGTGTGCTGAACACGGCAAGTCCATGTTTATTTCACACGGTGGTATTCATGCAGGCGCTCTCTCTTTGATTGGCAATCCGCGAGATTGGAGTGATGAGAAGTAACATTCTTTGTCTTAGAGCGTAAACGCTTGAAAATTGAGGAAATGTTGCGTATAATCGGGCAACGTCCTTAGTTGGCTATCAGCTCTTGACGCTACCTTTGCCCAGGTGGAGAAATTGGTAGACTCACTACCTTGAGGTGGTAACGCTTAACGGCATGCTGGTTCAAGTCCAGTCCTGGGCACATTGATGCAAACTAAAAACCACTCTTCAAAAAGAAGAGTGGTTTTTAGTTTAGCAAGCAACCTGCGTTGCTTGCGGCATCAATGTGAGACGGAGTCATGTTTCCTCCTCCTTCGCAGAGGAGAAAACAGACGAGTCGTGGTCAAGAACACTTAGTAGAATCTGCATGAAGTGCACGACTATACTTAGTGATTCGTGACCAGAGATTATCAACCCGCGTTGCTCCCAACCACCCTGTAGTTTTAAGTCATCTCTTTTTGATCCCAAACAATCCCCACCCTAATGTAAAGCTAACTTGACATTGTTTATTATGGGTATATCCTAGATTCATAACCTAATTATTTTATATGAAACAAACACAAGGCTTTGGAACATTGGTGGTAGTGGGGATTTTAGCAGCAGTGGCTTTAATTGGCGGTTTTGTTTTTGTTAACAGTCAAAATGCAGATAAGGCCATGATGGAAGCTAAGCTGCAGGAAGAAAAAATGAAAATGGAAGAGGCGGCAATAATGGAGAAGAAAGCGATGGAAGAAAAAGCGATGATGGAAAAAGAAATGATGAATGATAAAGGTAGCGTCGGTGAAGCGGACGATAAGATGGAGACGGAGGCTGATGCAATGATGAAAAGAGATGAAGCGGGAGCAATGATGAAAAAAGAAGACAGTGCCATGATGCAAAAATCAGGAACGTACGCTACTTACTCGGGCGACTCACTCGCCATGGCGCAAAAAGGGAAGACAGTATTATTTTTCCACGCTGGGTGGTGCCCAACCTGTAGAACAGCAGACGCTGACATTACGGCTGGAGCAGCGACTATCCCGGCTGGTGTAACTATTCTGAAAGCTAACTACGATACAGAAGTTGCTCTTAAGCAAAAATACGGAGTTACTACACAGCACACGTTTGTTGAAGTGGATGCTAAAGGAGCAATGATCCAAAAGTGGTCAGGTGGTAATTTGGCTGGCATTGTCGCTAAGCTGTAATCATACACAATGACTTTCTTAGTAATTTCATTTTTGGCAGGAATGCTCACGGTATTAGCTCCGTGCATTTTGCCGTTATTGCCCGTTGTGATTGGGGCAGGAGCCAGTGGACGTAGTAAAGCGACACCGTACATAGTGATCGCTAGTTTAGGACTGTCTATCATGCTATTTACCTTTCTCCTCAAGGTTAGTACCGCATTTATCTCAATACCACCAAGTTTTTGGACGTATCTCTCGGGGGGAATCCTGGTGGGCTTTGGAATTATCCTACTCTTCCCATCACTGTGGGAGCGGATACCCGGGATGGCTAAATTATCAGGCAAATCAAACAAGTTGGTCGGGACCGGGTACCAAAAGAAAACCATCTGGGGCGACATGATTATCGGGGCTGCGCTTGGTCCGGTGTTCTCAACCTGCAGCCCAACCTATTTTGTAATTCTGGCAACCGTATTACCGGCTAGTTTTTTGCTCGGGACGGTATACCTACTCGCGTATGTGTTTGGCCTGTCGCTGATACTACTGCTCATATCACTCCTCGGACAAAAGTTTGCTGACAGACTGACAAAATTTTCCGGTGCGCGGAGTGGAGTAAAGATTGTGCTCGGTATACTATTTGTTATCGTTGGTTTACTCGTGATGTCGGGACTGGATAAAAAAATTCAAATTAAAATCTTAGACAATGGGTATTTTGATGTCACCAAAGTTGAGCAAAAATTACTTGAAAAAGCACCATGAAAATAATTGTAACTCTCATTCTCGTATTGCTCACGCTCGCGCTTGGCTACCTCTACAGTGTTGACTCAGCTATAGTACCTGAAAACAAAACTGTGAGTACAGGTGATACTGCTGTAGCGGCAGTGAATGACGTCATGTGCACCTCGACTGCGTGTATGAAAAAAGTAGATGAACAACCAGTATCAAAGGACATTGTTGTAGTTGATAGCGAAGTACGTGCTGAAACTTTGCCTGCAGAAAAAACTTCGCTAAAGGAGGTGGCAGTAGAAACAATTAAAAAAGTAATTCCAAATCCAGTGGCTACACCAGTGGCACCGGCTGCAACCATTAAAAAATATACGGAATTTGTAAATCCGAGCGGTTACGTGAATTCGGAACCTTTCTTACTCGCAGATTACATCGGTAAAAAAATTATCGTTCTTGAATTCATTACTTATAGCTGTATCAACTGCCAGAGAACTTTTCCGTATATGCAACAGTGGCATACGAAATATGAAAAAGACGGAGTGCTGGTCGTTGGTATTCATACGCCCGAATTCGCCTATGAACGTGACCGAGATAATGTGATCGCAGCCATGAAAAAAGAGGGGATTACCTTCCCAATTGTCCAGGACAACGACTACGCTACTTGGAACGCGTACGCCAATCGATTTTGGCCACACCGCTATATTATTGGCTACAATGGTGACGTGGTCTTTGATCATATCGGTGAAGGTGCCTACGTAGAGACCGAAAAAGTGATTCAGCTACTTCTCGCCAATAAGCCGTAACCTTGCGCACCAGATATCTCTGTGGTATTTGTATGAGTGTCCTCTATGCTAAAAAATTCTGTCCATACGAAAAGAAAAGCGGCCGGCCTAACTCAGGAGGATTTAGCTGTAGCTATTGGAGTAACGAGGCAGACCATAATTGCCATCGAAAAGGGTAATTACGTACCGTCAGTGTTATTGGCACTCAAAATCGCCCAGTGCTTTAAGGTAGAATTGGAAGAGGTATTTTATATATAAAGATATTTTATGAAAAAAGACATCGTTATCCCGCTCCTTGTTATCGCTACTGCCACCGCCTTCTTTGATCCCCTGATGTATCTCATGCCGAGTATGATGGTGTCTCTTGTACTGGGGTTACTTATGATATCAACCCTGGTGTATGCTCTAGTAATATTTAAAGAGGGGGCACGAGACGAAAGGGAAGTGAGTCTGCGCGCCTACGCTGACAGGCTGGCAGCTCTCGTAGGGACGCTTGGTTTAGTAATACTCATTATGTATCAGGTCCTCATTGTACATCATGTCGACACCAGTATCATTATCATTTTGATTGCTATGATTGTGACCAAGTACGCCGCCCATGTGTACGCAGAGCATAAGCTGTAGTGAAGAAAAACAGCGCCTGTCAGGCGCTGTTTTTGTGTGCGGCGGTTATTTTGTCTCGAGGTACTCTTTGAGGAAAGCGATTTCGCGGGAAATGTTAAAATGACTTTCGTATTTGGTACGTTCGCCGCTTTCTACTAAATTGAGGACCAGTTCAGGGGTGACCCAGATATTTTTCTGTCCAGCCTTAATTTCAGCCGCTTCAAAAGCCGGCGCGGTAATTGCACTAGTAACCCTCGCTACATAACAGTAATTGATTTGGAGTAGTTTATATTTTGCTCGGTATTCAATCACCATTCCTACTGGGCGGGTAATTTCACAATCACAGCCAACTTCCTCCCGCACTTCTCGTAGTAAGGCACCTTCTATTGTTTCGCCTGGATCCACACCGCCTCCCGGGAGTTTGTAAAAACGATAGTTTTCCAAGTGCTGAATCGCGATATCACCAGCTTCATTTTCTAAAATCACCCGAGCGCTTTTTCGCAGTTCGTAGGTGCTGTTTAGTTCCTCAGGCGTACCCAACCCAACAGTAGCGTCAGAAATTTCAGCAAGGATTTTCATACAGACAGTTTATCATGGAGCTTACTTTGATTCACGTTTGGGATAAATCTTGAGAGCGTATTCAAAAATAT
>JAYVIL010000094.1:0-2756 GCA_043770255.1 Candidatus Kaiserbacteria bacterium | reverse complement strand
GTTTCTTTTTGACTTATTTTTTCTTCGGTCGCTTTGGTTTCGGTTTTTGCTTCGAGCAGGACAGCTTCAGCTTTTTCCTCAGCACGCTCAACAATTTTGATTGCACGCTCTTCGGCTTCAACCATCTTTTCTTTGATGGTAATTTCGATTGAAGACTTGTTTGAAAGCGCGTGCAGGTAGCGCAGGTAGTAGCCAATAGCCGCACCTAGCCCGAGACCAGCGATGAGAATCGCCAGAGGGAATAGTGAAGGCATGGTATGTTCTAAATTTATAAACAGGAAAGTCGGACGGTCAGCATTTATAGGAAGTCAGACATGCGCACTGTACCAGAAAAGTTGCAATTTGTACACAAAAGACCGGCGCGGTGCGCCGGTCTTTTGTGTACCTAATTTTTAAACTCACTAAAATAGAATTGTTCGGGCCCTCTTCTTACAGCAGCTGTACACCTTGTCGTTCTTTTTTCAAAAGAACTGGCAAGGTCTTGCGAAACGGGTCCCATCCCGTTTCTCACTCGCTGGTTCGTCGCCCTAGGAAAGGGGCGACTCACATCGCTGCGCCTCATCGTAGACAAGATTTAAGAATAAATCTTGTCTACGATGCCATATTTCAACGCTTCGTCTGAATCCATAAAGAGGTCACGGTCGACGTCGGTTTCAATTTTGGTTAGTTTCTGACCGGTGGCTTTCGCTAACATCTTGTTCAAACGATCGCGGGTTTTAATAATGTGTTTGGCGGTGATATCAATATCTGATGCTTGGCCATAAGCTCCGCCTGATGGCTGGTGAATCATCACTTCGGCGTTCGGGAGAATAAACCTTTTGCCTTTTTGGCCTTGTGACAAAATGAGAGATCCCATAGACGCTGCCATCCCAACACACACGGTAGCTACATCTGGTTTGATGTGGTGCATGGTATCGATAATCGATAGTCCCGCTGTCACACTCCCGCCGGGGGAGTTTATGTATAGATAGATGTCTTTTTTAGGGTCCTCAGCTTCAAGGAAAAGGAGTTGGGCGACAACGAGGTTCGCCATGTGGTCTTCGATACCTCCGGTAATAAAAATGATACGTTCCTTAAGCAAACGTGAGTAGATGTCGTAGGCTCGTTCACCTCCTTGGGTCTTTTCAATCACCATTGGGACGAGCTGGGCAGTTTCAGGTTGTGTGTGTTTCATAATGTAAATATTAAAATTATACGTCTGTTGGTTAGGGTTCGTGAGAGCCAGACCCATCTATCCTAGCAAATTGATAGGGAAAAAGAAAATAAGGAAAGGGCAGTTGCATGGCAACTGCCCCGTTCCTGAAGGATTTTTTCGCTGGACTACTTTCAGCTTCGCCGAGCACTTTTTCGTACAACAGGAACTTCGTGTCCGTATTAATCCCCGTATGCTTCAGGGAATTACTGACGGACATACCGACGAGTGTTTGACCCGAAGGCCTCTACTCATTCGCATCCCAGCACCCTTTTGGTGAATTGCTCCACTTAAGACTGTGACTTGGATTTAGTTACTATAACAAATCAATCTAAAAAAAGAAAACCCCAGGCACGCGGACGCGCTTGGGGTAGTGTTTTGAGAACGATCCAACTTCGAGCCCAGCGTGCCCTTAGCCGTTACCGTCCGGATAGACCATCGCCGGGGCGCCATCGTCGCCCTGCATGATGACTGTTGTGCCGCCATCGCCGTTATCTTCGCCCGCGCTGATGTGTCCGAGAAGTCTTGTCATCGCAGCTCCCTTTATATGACCGGAATTGGTCAATAATTAGATGATATATACACATTGGTTTTTGGTCAAGGTTTTTACAAGCACTGGCTAATGCATCATTAAAAAGCTATTATTTATCTAGTTGTTCACATGGAGGTAAAATAATGTCACAAGAAGTCTGGTCTACTACGTATGCCCTGTTGGCCATCGTTGCTCTGATAGTAGCTATAAAGATCATGTTCAGCGTGTGTTTGTATGTGTATGACCCACATGATCTCCGATCTGAGCAAAAAAAATTACGCAGATTGGTACAAAGTTTCAATGCCGGTAAGATAACAAAGAGACAAGTCGAGTCTCAAGATCCTAATAAATACGTGAAATTTGGCCTGGCAGGCTCTGACCGTCAAGGTGTGGCTGAATTAACAACAGTGGCGTATATCAGCCGGCAGTTATTGATTGACCGAGTATCATTTTGAGATGTCTATAAACAAATAGTCCGACACAAAATGTGTCGGACTTGTTGATTTAGAGCGCTTCCAGCATCTTCATTACGGCTTCATTAGTCATGACTGAAGCAACATAAATCTCCACCCGATGCTTGTCCGCGTCTTTGTATTGTTCAAGTAATTGCGTTACTTGTGCATCCAGTTGGGTTTGATCAGGTTTAACCTCTTCTTTTTTAGCAATTTCGTTTAATACGAGTTGGAGACGAGCTCGTTTATCAGCAGCGGGAGTCCAGTCTTTTTTCAAATCATCCTGGGTCTTGCTTATGTGCTTGAGGTAGTCGTCCATTTTAAGGTTTGAGCGTTCCAAGTCCTCATTCATTTGGGCGAACATCTGATTCAGTTCTGAATCAATCAAGACTTGTGGTAAATCCATTACGGTTGCTTCGATGATGGCATCAGTAATTTTAGCGCGGTGTGCACTTTCAACTGACTGTTTCTTTTCGATAGTAAGATGTTCTCGAATTTTTGTTTTAAAATCTTCGACGGTCGTGAATTGCCCAGGTTGACCGAGTGTCGCTACCACTTCGTCAGTGAGCTCTGGAATAGG
>JAYVIL010000093.1:0-7469 GCA_043770255.1 Candidatus Kaiserbacteria bacterium | reverse complement strand
AAATCAGATAGTTCGTACGGCATTTTATTTTCTGAAACAATAGCTTCAGCTGTTTGAATAGCTCTCGGAATTGTGCTCACAATCATTTTATCAAATTTGAGCTCCTTAATGCGCTTAGCTACAACAGTTACTTGCTCTTGCCCATTTTCATTTAACGGCTCTCTTGGATCTTGCCATGAACGATTTACATTACTGGCTGTTTCACCATGACGAACAAAGTAGACTCTTTTCATATTGTTATATTGAGATTGTTGTTACCTCGACAATCATAATCTCGAGTGGTAACTGTGGGATAGGTGACCGAGTGGTTTGGTCGGATACAGCAAGGAGTTTAAGAAGGAAGTGGGAGTTGAGATTGGTTGTACTCGCGCCAGCGAGAGCGATGAGTGTAGCGCGCATCCCCTCCCCAAATGGGGCGAGAATAGCACCCTCATTGCTGGGGCGATTACGCAAGAGCATCACGGCCCGGACGTGTTCGAGGAGGACACGGACGAATAATTTCATATCGACATGACTCGATACCGCAGTCGCAACCGCTACCAACGCTTGGTCTGTATTTTTTTCGTGAATCGCCATGAGGAACGCTTCGACAATTGCCGTTTTTGGTGCGCCGATAATAGCTGCAACGGCGTCGGCACCTCCAATTTCCTCGCCTGAAGCCAGGATCACTTTTTGCGTAATACCCAAGGCATCACGGAATGAGCCGTCAGCGGCGACTGCAATCAAGTCAGCAGCGTCAGGCGACAGTTTGAAGCCCTCGCTTTTGGCGACGTCGATTACTGTTGTAGACAGGACCGCTCGTGACGGCGCCCGGAGCCTAAATACCTGCAGCCGAGACAAAATGGTATCGAGAAGCTTTTCTTCTTCGGTGGTGGCCAAGATAAACACCACATGCGCGGGTGGCTCCTCGAGAGTCTTAAGAAGCGCATTAAAAGCCTCCTTGGTGAGCATATGCACCTCGTCGATGATATACACCTTGAAACGTGACTCGTACGGTACGGTGTGCACTGCTTCACGCAGCTCGCGAATATCATCGATACCGCGATTACTCGCTGCGTCCATTTCGTAGATATCAATACTACTGGTGCCAATAGCAGTCGCGAAAATTCGAGCGAGCGTCGTCTTCCCGGTACCGCGAGAACCAGAAAACAAAATCCCATGTGGAATGGCGTCTTTTTTGATAGCCCCTTTTAAAACCGAGACGATATGGTCTTGGTCACGAACTTCGTCAAAATTAGTTGGTCGATATTTGCGATACAAAGCGACATTAGCTGTTTGGTCAGACATATAGCGACAGTATAACAGATTAGGGTTTACTTGCAGAACTGGTGATAAATGAGCGTAAGGTGGCAACGTCCGAGACAATATCTGTACTGCCAAACAGTATGTACCCGAGGGTGTAGGTACGCCCGGCTACCTCTTCATCAAATATCGCGACTATGGTCCGCCCTGCGGCTGTGGTATAGCCGTGTTTACCTCCCCGGTATTCAACTTCTTTTGCCACCGGATTATTATTTATCCAGCCAGTGTAGTGATTAATGTATTGCGGGAGCGTTGTAATATCAAACACGTGCGCTTGGTGTAAAAATGCGTCAGTCAAGAGAAGCTGCATGTCGCTAGCACTCGAGACATTGCCGTTTGATAAACCTGATGCATCTAAAAATACAGTGGAGGATGCACCGAGTGCCTGCGCTCGGTCATTCATTTTTTTCAGCAGCTCACCGCCGGTGGCACGCACGAATGTCGACGCAGCATCATTTGATGATTCAAGTAGTAAGGGAAATAATAAGTTCTGATAGGTGTATGTTTGCCCATAGGCTAATTTCCCAGCATCGCCACCACCCACTAAATCAGCGAAGACAACCGTAGCCGTGGCCTGCAGGTTAAAGGAAGCCACCAGGGTCGCGGCCGCAAATAATTTTGTTACTGAGGCAATTGGTACTACCTTTTTTTCATCTTTGGATACAAGCACTTCGCCCGTGACGATGTCAAATACCCGAAATACTGGCGCTGACAGTTTTGGAACAGAGGCATCCACACTGAGCTTTGGAGCGAGCACGACCGCGGCGGGTGAATCAATTTTTTGTGTGACAAACACAGCGACTGAAAAGACGATTGCAAAAAATACAATCGCAGAAACCAAGTATGGCTGAGTTAGACTTCTCATGACACCGTAATGATACCATCCAAGAAGGAGCCGGCTCTGACTATCTCGGGATTGCCAGTCTCTGACTATCTCGGGATTGCCAGTCTCTTTCGCTACCCCTTCACCCTATCGCAAAGACGATAACGATTTAAAAACAAAAAAGCGCCAGGGGCGCTTTTTTGTTTATTGTTATAATATGATTATTTAGCGGCTTTCTTTACGGCTTTTTTGACTACAGGAGCTGCTGTAGCAACTGCTTTCTTGGCTGCGGGAGCAGCTTTTTTCATCACTTTCTTTACTGCCTTTTTTGCCGGGGCGGCGGTCTTTTCGATTTTGTTCCAGTATTCCTTCATTTCTTTTTTGAATCCAGCAATGTCGCCTTTTGAGGCTTCTTTTACTTGCGCGTATACACTGCCCACAGTATCAATTACTTGTTCGTATTCAGATTGGGACATTTCTTTTGCTTGTTCGAGCTTTTCGAGCACCTCTGCCTTGGCCTTGAGAGCCCAGCTCTTTACCACCTTGCGGTTTTTACTAGCGCCTTTACTGCCATAGAGGAAGAACGTACCGGCAGCAGCGACTGCCGCCGCAGTGAGACCAACTCCAAGACCAATCTTTTGAGTATCTGATAACGCCGCTTTTTTTGGAACTGTTTTTTTAGTTGCCATAGGTATAAATTAAAATTATTCTTTATCTGTAATCACTAGTTCTTTTTTACGCGAAGAACGTTTTTTCTGGCCACCGCCACCTGCGCGCGCCACAAAATTAATCAGATGGGAAATAATGCCGCCTCCAGTCACAAATGCCCGGAAACCTTTTATATCTTCAGCGATCAAATCACTTCCCTCTTCGATACGTGCCAAAATGGCGCGTATGGAAATAAGAATCTTGATAATGAAGTACATTGCCACGCAAGCCATAATAGAGAAAACTATCGTAGCCACGCTGGCAATAAAAAAGAATATATTGGCCTGCAAAATTTCTGTCATCTAGTTCATTATACCGTGGAAGTAGTCAGATGATTGCAAAAACGCGTGGACAACAAATTGAGCCGGACACTAGGTGTCCGGCTCGTACGCCCAGGCATGTGTTGGACGGAATACTTCTTTTTCGTATAATTTTAAGCGACCGAGATGCTCCTGCCAGACTGTCGGTGTAAACTGAATCCACGGTAAATCACAAAGCCGACGCCAATGATTCAGAGCCAGCCTGAAGGTTCGCCCATTACCATCTGTAAATGGATGAATACAGAGCCCTATATCATGAAGCGTGTTAAGGACCTGAATGATTCCGGATGAAGTGAGGTCTTCAGACGCTCCTGCAGCTAGAAACATTTGGAGTGTTGATTCAAACTGCAACATCAGTTTTGGAACTACAGTAGATTTGGGCAATAGTTTATTACCCGAAACATAGGTCACACGTTGTGTTCGATATTGCCCGGGAATTGCTCCATCATCAAGCAAATGCTGCATGAGCTGAGCATGTATTTCTGCAACGCTAATCAATTTTTCTGAGCAAATCAATTTTTGGGCAACGGCGACATGTTGGCCAAAGTGCAAATTATCGCGCGGTCCAGCGAAAATACCTTCGATGTAATTACTCAAACGAACAGACTCATGTACCTCGGCTTGAGAAAGTTGTTCCTTCATTTTTCTACTCCTCGCTTCTGTAGTTACTATAACCAATTATACCTCAATGGCAAGAAACTCCCTGGCCACCTGCTCGACGGCCTCTGGCGTTTCTTGTTCCATTAATTTGATACGCAATGGGACTGCTCCGGGGAAACCGTTGACGTAGGCTTTGTAGTGTTTTTTCATGACGGAGAAGTTTTTAAACGGCAGAAGTTCGCAAAATAAGTAACTATGTTCAACCATAACGCGTAGGCGTTCGTGAATTGAAACATACTGAACACCACCTTCGCTTGTATCGCTCGCAGAAATATCTTCAAGTGGTACCCCGTGAGTTGGCAGGGTTTTAAATCGTAACGGGAGCGCAAGCGTCGGATGAAAAAACCAGGGGTTACCAAACAACGCCCGTCCCACCATCGCCCCGTCAGCTTCACTCTCAGCTATTTTGGCGTAACCGTCAGCTTTTGTGAGTACGTCTCCGTTACCAATTATTTTTGTCTGGGGTGACAGTTCATTTTTAAGTTCCACGACTCGAGCAATCCGCTCCCAACGAGCAGGAACTTTACTCATATCCTTACGTGTACGAGCATGGATGGTGAGAGCAGCGAGGTTCTCCCGCAGCAAGACCGGTATCCACTCCTCGAGTTGATCAATATGGTAGCCGAGGCGGGTTTTAACAGACACCGGAATACCGCCGTCGCCCGATTTTGCGCCGCGTTTTGCAGCGCGAATAACTTCAACTGCTAGCTCAGGTGTCTTGATCATTGCGGCGCCACAACCTTGATCAATGATCGCTCCGGCCGGGCAGCCCATATTGATATCCACACCATCAAACCCAAGCTCAAGACACAACGCTGCCGCAATCTCCATATGCTCTGGATTACGGGTAAACAATTGCGCCACAATCGGTCGCTCTTCTTCACTATAAAGTAAATCGGCCATCAGCTTCTTCTTGCCCGCTGGTGTAGCGCGCACCAGTCCATCGGCTGCCACAAACTCCGTCCACATCACGTCTGGACCACCCACCGTACCGTCCACGCGGGTATGCGCCGAGTACTTGGCAATCATTTTACGAAAAGCCACATCAGTCACATCCGCCATTGGCGCTACTGTGAGAAATGGTGTGGGTAGGGTTTGCCAAAAATTGTTCATATAATTTATTTGCGAAAATACGCTGTCGGTAGTACTGTACAAGAAGAATTGGTAAATGCAACCTAAAGTGAAGGGGGTTCAAATGAGGATGCGAGTTACGAAGTATATATTTTTTGTGAGTCTGGTGACAATGTTTCAAATTATCTGCATCATTTTCATGATGAGTTTTGCTGGATTTTTGTTCGGTCCTAGCGAGTCGGCCAACAGAGCAATCCTCATTCTAGCTCAAACCCAGAGCGCAGTAGCTGCTCTTCTGGCCATTACCGTTGCGTTTTTGGGTGAACAACAGATCCGAACTATCTTGTAGAGGTGGCTGAATGTCTTGAGAGTCCGCACGAGCGGGCTCTTTTTTTATTATTATGTAGGGAGCTCTTCCTCTGCCGGACGCGGCGGCAGTATCGAAGGTAGAGCTGCATCTGGCACTATTTTCTTTTTATCTTGGTCTACCGACTCGACGTCGGTACTCGTCGCTGTACTACTCCCTACTCCACCCACCTCTTCGTTTACAAAAACTTTATTTCCAAACCGGAGATCAATGTACTGGAAATTACCGGGTCTGACATCGGAAAATTCTTTTGACGCTAAAATGGTGCGGAGGTTATCAAACACCTGAGTAGCGTCATCACGCAAAGTAGCTTTAAATTCACCACCGCCGGACAAAATATAAAATACATCACCTGCGGTATCGGTTTCGATTTGGTTAATTGAAAAATTCAGGTTGTCGCCTACGAGCGATACAAAGCGCTCCATCGTGTCAATATCACGACGTTCTGCCATCACAGCACCGACCACCATATCTCGACCAAGAGTCCGATAGCGCAAAAATGCCCCGCCTGATAATTTAGGGGCAGCCCCAAACGCATAACCTGTTTTATCGATAAATAAACAATTATCTGTCGAGCGCTCGGCACACCAGAGCGCATATGGTTCATACTCAGAAAAAGTGATGGTGAGCACTCGTCCACTCTCGCGCGATACAATCGGATCTTTCATTCGTGGAACTTGTGCGATATTTTTTATAATTTCCTCTTCGGGATACCACCAAGCGAACTGCCGCGGAATGATACCGAGGTACGTCCCTTCTAGCGTCTCGCGGGTGATTTTTTCGACTAGTGCGTGAGGAATAGTCTCTCCACCGGACACCGTAATTTCTGAAATGATCAGCATCGAAACTCGGGTACCATACCACAACGAAGCGACAACTAGTCCCAGCACTGAAAAAATAGCCAACCCAATCCCGAGCTGCTTCAGCAGCATAATTTTACTGGGATCAATGACCCGTCTTTTTATCTTACCCTTTTTGTGAACAGCGCTGACCTTTTTAAACATTGTTACTATGCTAGCACATGAAAGCCTCTTAAAACCAAAATCTTAGGGGTACGACCCCTAAGATTTTGGTCTACACTGTCTAGTCAGAGGTTAAACCTCGTACTTACTTTGAGATAACGGCTTTGCCGAAGTATTTCTGAAGCACCTCTGGAATAAGGATCGAGCCATCGGCTTGTTGGAAATTTTCTACTAGGGATACTAAAATTCGTGGCGTTGGAATCGCAGTGCAATTGAGTGAGTGGGCGTAGCGCATCACGCCGTCTTTATCCTTGTAACGAATGTTAAAACGTCGAGTTTGAAAGTCGTGGAAGTATGAAGCCGAACTAATCTCCCGATACGTTTTTTCACCCGGGACCCAGAGTTCAATATCATATTTTTTCACCTGACCTTGACCGAGGTCGCCACCACAGTTAAGTACGGTGTGGTACGGAATGCCGAGCGACTCGATAAACTCTTCGGTGTTGCGATTGATTTCTTCATGGAGACGCACGCTTTCTTCGTGAGACGCCTCACAGAGAACAACTTGTTCTACTTTGAAAAACTCATGGACACGAATCAGTCCGCGTGTGTCTTTACCATGACTGCCGGCTTCGCGGCGAAAACAAGGCGAGAAGGCTAAATGTTTAATTGGAAAAGTTGACTGGTCGAGCACTTCATCCGCATAAAAGCCCATGGTGGAAACTTCACTGGTACCAATCAAATAATCTTCGTCTTGGGTTTTATAGACGTCTTCGGCATCATTTGGTAAATGCCCGGTACCATACAGATTACTCTTGCGCACAATACTTGGACCGAGTAAATGCTCGAAGCCTTTTGCACCAAAAAAATCATTAGCGTAATTCCAAATTGCCCAGGACAAACGAGCTCCGTCACCAGTCAGGAAATACCCCCTAAAACCATGCACTTTAACTCCTCGTTCAAAATCAACCATTTTGAGCTTTGTCATTAGATCTACGTGATCTAGCATCGGGAATGGTAGCGGAGCCGGTGTTTCAGTCGAACCGTCAGGGTTCCACACTTTTACTTCTAGGTTGTCCGCATCACTATCGCCCATAGGGACTGACATGTCAGGAATGTTGGGCACTTGGAGCATAAGCGTCTTCCATTCATCAAGCAGTGGCTTGAGCTTTTCTTCATCGGCTTGGATTGAAGCTTTGAGTGCCTGCATCTCTAGAATCAACTGGGCACGCACTTCAGGTGCAGCCGTGGCTACA
>JAYVIL010000092.1:0-22207 GCA_043770255.1 Candidatus Kaiserbacteria bacterium | reverse complement strand
ATGCTGATTTTTGGCAATCTATAAATCAAGAAATTATAGCAGCCGAAATCCTCCGGATTATTATCGGTAGTATCGGACTGATTTTAGCCGTGCCGTTTACCACCGCTGTTGCCGCCTGGTACTTTGGTAATCGCGACGTCTCGCCCGACCACCATCATACCCATAGTCACCACCACCATTAACATTTCTTCTAATTCCTTACGCTCATTTTAGTATGTATAGAGCAGGTCCTGGATTGCTTCGTTCCCTTACAGGGACTGTCCCCTCACTCGCTAGTTTATTCAGCCACAGCTTCATAAACTAGCAGGGTGAGTCTTGCAAAAGTCTCTCAGACTTTTTCACTCGCACAGACGGTGGTTTGTTGAAAAATGATACAATGTAAGTATTTATTAATATCTACTTGTCTATGAAAAATTTTATTGAAGAGTTCAAAGCGTTTGCGATGAAGGGGAATGTGATTGATCTAGCAGTAGCGGTAGTTATTGGGGCCGCCTTTGGAAAAATCGTGGCTTCACTCGTTGAAAACATCATCATGCCGGCAATTGGTATTTTGCTCGGTGGCATTGATTTTACTGATTGGTCACTTAAGGTTGGTGATGCAGTGATTACCTACGGTGTGTTCATCCAAAGTATTTTTGACTTTACTATCATTGCTTTTGTTATCTTTATGGTAGTGCGGGCGCTGGCTAAAATGCAGAAGAAAGAAGAAGCCGCGCCAGCTGCTCCGGCTGAACCATCAGCTGAGGTAAAGCTTTTGACTGAAATTCGTGACAGTTTGCGCCGAAATTAATTTTTAGGCTTAAATTGAAGCAAAATAGCAATGGTTGGACGTATGTCTAACCATTGCTATTTTTAAATAAATATGTTATTATATATAATTATTTTATATATTCGCCACAACTAATTTAAAATTAATTCTTAATTTTAAATTAGTTGTGGCGAAGTCCATGAGGATTAGTTGTACAACATAGAGAAAGTAGAGGCTTCCGATGAATATCGCTTCCCTCGAAGATACTGCTGGCCAGATGGGGCAGGTCTCAAAATTGATACGGCTGTTGGCGAGTTCGGGTATCACATCTGAACACCTGCAACGTGCGATTGACAACAAGTCGGCACGGATTAACCTTGCGCAATATTTGCAAGAAGGTTGTCCAAAGGTCGACTATACGCAACCGGTGCTGAAAGCAAAGCGTGGGACAAAGTCGGGTCAGTCGACCGCGTTGGTCCATCCGGCGGAATTCTTTGTTTCGAGTCCAAAGTTCTACGTCGACCCCGATCTTGCGCGCAATATCGACCTGTCACCGGTTCCGGACGATGTACGTGAACCCAAAAGGCTATTTGCGCTGTCAAGCAACCTGAGCGACACCGCGATTGCCAACCAAGCTGGTGGTGTCGAGGCACTGACGGTAAAACGTACGACGTTACCGCAGTTGATGCGGGAGTGCAAACGGGCGCTCGAAGGTGAAACTTCGATCATCAAGAAGCGTAGATACTACTTGTTTTACCTGGAAGGAAAAAGCGGGCAGCTGTTCCCCGTTAATGTCTATTTTCACGCTGACGAGCTTCTCGCCTTCTGCTATCGCTTTGGCCAGTTTGGTAACTGGTATCGGGGCGACGTGGTCTGTGGCAACTAGTTCTTAAAACTTGGACAGCAATGTCCTCATAACTTAGAACCTTTGCACTTAGTACTTTTAGTACAAAGTCAAAGGTTCTTTTTTCATATATACTACTCATGCGTATGAAGTAGGGTCCGACTATGGTTTTGCCCACAGACGCAAGTGAGGACTGATGCCAGAATGAGTCTGATTAAGGTTTGACCCAGTGTGCTCGGTATCGCTTTTAAAAAATAATTATAGTTGGTGAGATAATCTGAGCAATTGTGATTGCGCGTAATATTCGACTTTAAGAGTATGTAAAAATTTCAAGGGGTGGTGGCAAGGATGGGTTATCTCACGTACCGACTGCGGGCAGCTGTTCCCCGTTAATGTCTATTTTCACGATGACAAGCTTCACGCCAACTGCTATCGCTTTGACCAGAATGGTAACTGGAATCAGGGCAACGTGGTCTGTGGTAAATCTAACTATTTCTCTCTCGCGTGCGCGGGGGAGTTTTGTTTCTCTACTTGCCCAAGCCAGCCACCGAGCATTCGACCGATTTCATCAAGGGGGAGTGAAAGCAGTTCATATTTTTGGGTATCAATTGAACGAGTTTCCCAGAGGATATTGAGGAGAATTTTTAAGGTATCAAGTTTACGAATGGCTGTACGCAGATAAATAATTTTGTCAGTCTTTTTTACAAAACTAGCACTCGTTAGCATTTCGATTATCTCAATAAACAGAGTGTCTATTTTTTGAGCCAAGGTATAGCGGTGTGGTTTTTGGATAACATGAAAAATACTGTACCAAAAAATGTACACAACTCTAATTTTTTGCAGTACTGGTACCAGACTTGCTTGGAACCTTGCGGGGGGGGGGTAGACTTAGGTGGCATGTTAAAAAAAGATAAGAAAGTATATACAGAGTGTTTTGATAGTATCATAACTATAGAAAATCTCTTACGCGCCTGGCGAGAATTTAAGCGGGGTAAAACTAAAAAATTGGATGTTTAAGAATTTGAAAGAAACTTGATTGAAAACCTGGTGTTGCTACACAGTGACTTAAAAGCGGGAACATATAGACATGGTGGTTATGAGGCGTTTAAAATTAACGATCCAAAACCACGAGATATTCATAAAGCTCTTGTGAGAGATCGGGTAGTGCATCACCTGTTATATCGTAGTCTCGCTCCATTTTTCTTCAGGGTTTTTATTGCCGACTCGTATTCTTGTCAGTTAGGCAAGGGTACTCATAAGGCACTCAATCGATTTGCAGAATTTTCTAGCAGGGTATCCAAAAATAATTCGCAACAATGTTATGTGCTCAAATGTGATATTAAGAAATTTTTTGCCAGTACTGATCACAGAATATTGCAAGATATTCTAAAGAGTAGTATCGAAGATAAAAAGTTATTGGCCTTATTGCATATTGTTATCTGTAGTTTTAACAGTGGAGTTAAGGGGAAAGGTTTGCCGCTGGGTAACCTCACATCACAGTTACTAGTGAATATTTATATGCATGAATTTGATAAGTACATTAAGCACACTCTTAAAATTAAGCACTACATTCGGTACGCTGATGATTTTGTGGTACTTTCGCGTGACACATCAGAACTGATACAAATACTTGCCTCAATGAACATTTTTTTACAAAATAGACTGGAACTCACTTTTCATCCAAAGAAAGTGTCAATTGCTACAGTAGCTTCTGGAGTTGATTTTTTAGGTTGGGTCCATTTTCCGAAACATCGTATTATTCGGCCAGTGAGCCGAAAGAGAATGTATAGGAAATTGTTTGAAAGTAAGTGTGAAAATACGCTTGTTCAATCATATTTTGGTTTACTAAAACATGGCAATACCCACAAACTTCTGACTGAAATCCGCGACAGTCTACGTCGGAATTAACTCGAATATAAGAATTATAATTATAAAAGACCAAGGTATGTGGTCTTTTATAATTATTGTGGATTGCCGCGCCTCCTCTTACAGAGACTGTACACCTTGTCGCTCTTTTTATAAAAGAACTGGCAAGGTCTTGCAAAGTGACATCCGATCACTTTTCACTCGCAAAGACGCGGGCAAGTATAGACTGGCCTCTTCCCAAAATCAAAAAAAGTTTCCGAGTGCGGAAGCTTGGGGAGTTATCCCCATTCTTTTACCCGCCCTTCTTTTACCTGTCCTTACTTAAAGCCATATTTAGTAGATAAGGCTATTTTTTACTTTTGCACCAAAACGATTTATTATAGAGGTATCACCGCGCCTCCACGCGATGTGTGTCGGAGGACAAGACACGCAGCGTATGCATTTACAAATGCACACCCGCAGCCAAGTTATACACTTGGTCGTCTTGTTCTCACTTTTGTAGTCGCGCACATTTATTAATCATTGAACGAAACCAACTACAATATGGAAATCAAAAACATTAAAAAGCGTGACGGATCACTACAGTCCTTCGATATCGTAAAAATCGAACACGCAATTCTAATGGCTCTCAAAGAAACAAGTGAGGGTGGAGAAGTGGACGCTGCGAAAGTAGCCGCTAAGGTGCACCAGAATACTATCTCGATGTGTGTGCAAGCGGGTACAGCTGACGCTTTTGATCCTCAATCCAAGAAGTGTATTAGCGGGTATCCAACGGTCGAAGAAGTCCAGGATATCGTCGAGGCGTCACTGATGGAACTGGGGTATTTTGAAACTGCCAAGGCGTACATCATCTATCGTAACGAGCGCAAGAAAATGCGTGAGCCGGATATTTTTCGCAAGCGACAGAATCTCAAACCATATGAGTATCCTGAACTGTACGAGTACGTTGACGCTGTTCGTCACTCATATTGGGTGCACACTGAATTTAACTTCACCGGGGATGTTCAGAATTTCCATGTAAACGTTAATGACGTTGAACGTAGTGCTATTAAGAACACCATGCTCGCGATCGCGCAGATTGAAGTTGCCGTTAAAGGCTTTTGGGGAGACATCTATAAAAAAATGCCCAAGGCCGAAATCGGGGCAGTGGGGGCGACTTTTGCTGAATCAGAAGTGCGGCACACTGATGCGTACTCGCACCTGCTCGAGATACTGGGACTCAATAACGAATTCACTAAAATAAAAAAGATTCCGGTTATTCAAGATAGAATGAACTACCTAGATAAAGTCAGTGAATTATCAAAGACCAGCGAGAACAAAGAGTATGCCCAGGCCGTTATGCTGTTCTCATTGTTTGTTGAGCACGTGTCACTCTTTTCACAGTTTTTGATTATGATGTCATTTAACAAACACAAAAATTTGTTCAAGGGTATCAGTAATGCCGTGGAGGCCACCTCAAAAGAAGAAAACCTACATGGTATGTTCGGGATTGATGTGATTAATATCATCAAAAAAGAACACCCAGAGTGGTTTGATGCCGAGGCCAAAAATAAGATTATGACAGCTTGTGAGGAAGCGTTCGCCGCTGAGAGCAATGTCATCGATTGGATTTTTGAAGCAGGCGAACTGGATTTCTTGCCCGCGGCAAACGTAAAAGAGTTTGTGAAGCATCGTTTCAACAATTCTCTGGTTGCGATTGGGATGGAGCGCTTGTTTGATGTTAACCCAGTTTTACTTGAAGAAACGGATTGGTTTGATAATGAAGTTATTGCTACCAAACACGTTGATTTCTTTGATAAACGGTCTATTAACTACAACAAACGTTCAGCCAGTGTAACAAGTGAGGATTTATTCTAGAGGGAAGGTAGGTTCAATAGAGTCGCATTCTTTATTATTCTGCACTAAGCTACTTTTGATTGTATGAATACACAAAATAAACCATGGGACTGGGTAAACGATAATACACGCGCTTTTATGGCTCGAGGCTATTTGGTAGAGGGACAAACGACCGAAGAGCGGGTGCGAGCAATTGCAGAATTTGCTGAGGCGACTTTGGGGCAAAAGGGTTTTGCTGATAAATTTGAGCGCTACATGAGCTTGGGTTGGATTTCGCTCGCTACTCCTGTGTGGTCTAACTTTGGTTTGAAACGTGGGCTACCGATTAGTTGTTTTGGTTCGTTTGTCGGTGACGATATGGCGAATATTCTTCACACTCAAGGAGAGGTAGGAATGATGAGTAAATATGGTGGTGGGTGCTCAGCGTATTTTGGAGCCCTCCGTGGCCGCGGGGCAGAGATTACCCAGAATGGTTATTCCTCTGGTCCAGTGCATTTCATGCAATTGTTTGAAAAGATCTTGGATGTTGTCAGTCAAGGCGCGACTCGCAGAGGAGTATTTGCTGCCTATTTGCCCGCTGAGCATCCGGATATTGCCGAGTTCTTAGACATCGGTACTGAGGGTAATCCCATTCAAAAAATTAACCACGCGGTCACCGTGACCGACGCTTGGATGCAATCAATGATTGATGGTGACGAAGAAAAGAGAAAGACCTGGGCCAAGATCATTCAGCGTCGGGGTGAAATTGGCTACCCGTATATTATTTTCACTGATAACGCGAACAATCAAAAACCACAAGTATACAAAGACAAGAACCTGCCAATTTACGCCAGTAATGTATGTAGTGAGATTATGTTGCCGAGTAATAAAGATTGGTCATTTGTCTGCTGTATCTCATCAATCAATGCCATGCACTACGATGCGTGGAAAGATACTGATTTAGTTGAGACGATGATCTATTTCCTCGATGCCGTGATGTCTGATTTCATCAATAAACTTGAAGCTATGCGTGATTCAGAAGATTCAGACAAACGTCTGGCTTTTAAGTTTATGGAACGACCGTATAACTTTGCGGTTGCAAATCGAGCGTTAGGTCTCGGAGTGTTAGGGTACCATTCATTACTCCAAAGCAAAGGCCTGGCTTTTGAAAGTGAGGAAGCAACCGTAATTAATAATGAACTTTTTTCTTTGATTAAAGAGCGTTCTCACGCTGCATCAGCCGCTATGGCCAAAGAGCTTGGTGAGCCAGAGTTGCTCAAGGGGTATGGTATGCGACATACGACTACGATGGCGATTGCCCCCAATACCTCTTCCGCTTTTATTCTGGGGCAAGTGTCACAGGGTATCGAACCAATCTGGAGTAACTGCTACATCAAAGACGTTGCCAAGATGAAAGTGGTAATTAAAAACCCCATGCTCATCACCCTGCTCGCTGAAAAAGGGAAGGATACAAAGGAGACTTGGGATAGTATTCGAGACGCTGATGGTTCAGTGCAGCATCTTGATTTCCTAACAGACAATGAAAAAGCCGTCTTCCGTACCTTTGCCGAGATTGATCAGACAAAAGTTATCGAACAAGCGGCCGACCGCCAGAAATTTATCGACCAAGGTCAATCACTGAACGTCATGGTCGCCCCAGACACCCCAGTAAAAGACATCAATCGCCTCTACATTCAAGCCTGGAAACAAGGTTGCAAAGCTCTCTACTACCAGCACAGCATGAACGCCGCCCAGCAGCTGACACGAAAGAAGATCGCGGAGCGCAATGCAGTAAAAGGAGAATAGAAAAAGCGAAAGCACGTAAGTGCTTTCGCTTTTGTATTTTAGTACTCTGTTAAAATACAAAAGTGAGAGTATTTTGTAATATAGTGTAGTCTATTAACAAAAAATAGCCTTTGCAGGGGCTATCTCTCAAAATTTACTAATGTTCTTCTGTTCTTTAACTCTACATAAATCAAGAGGGTAGCACAATGTAGATGTGTGAATAGTGGAAATAATCCAAGCCCCAATAATATGGATATATTTCTCGTTACAGTGATAATAGTAGCTTTTGCTTCTGCGGTTATTGTAGTAGCTCGACGTTAAATCTTTGCTTTGCAACTACACTGTAAAATAATAGATAAATCAAAACAGTCTCATACGCTGAGGCTGTTCTGATTTTTGTTTGTTTAGGGACGCGGATTGCCACGCTAGCGCTCGCAAAGACGGATGTTGGCGTCTTTGCGAAGTCGCAACTAAAGCAATCCACGTCGTTTGATGTATTTATCACAAGAGCCAAGAGTTACCCCCAAACCTCTGGTGATATCGACCCCCGACAGTACTTACCATCATGTATGATATAGCTAAGAGAGAAAGCGGTCATGAGCAGGGGCTACGTTTCGCGACGACATAGCCCCCGCTTAGGACCGCTTTTTTTGTGTCGGGTATTTTAACTGGAGTCATAAATAAAATAAGTATTTTTCGTTTTGTTCTTGATATACTGATGCTATATGCGTTTCCAATTTACGATAGCTCTACTCATAACCCTAGTTGTTTCAAGTTGGTATTATTATAACCAGGCTCACCCATGTATTTCCCCTTTGCCATACACGCTGGGGTCGGTTGATGAGCGCTTTGGGATTGATAGGGAAGCTGTTAAGGAAATAATAGCGGAAGTAGAAGCGATCTGGGAGACTGCGCTCGGTCGAGAGTTATTTACATACAACGAATCAACTTCTTTTAAAATTGATTTTATCTACGATGACAGACAGCAGAGGAGCGAGGAAGCAGAAGCAACAAAAGCTGCTCTTGAACAAAAAGAGAACGTGAGTAAATCAGTAGGGGTTGAATATACAAAATTAGTTGCCGAGTACGATGCCTTAAAAAAGAAGTACGAGAGTAAAATCATACAGTACAATAGTCGTCTTAAAACGTTTAATGATACGGTTGCTTCTTATAATGAATCTGGGGGAGCACCACAGGCTGTGTATGATAATCTACAAAAAACCGAGAAAATTTTAAAAGCGGAAGAATTCAGTCTAGAAGCGGAAGCGAGTAAAATAAAAGCCCTCACGCAAGATATTAATGGTTTAAGCGCGAGAGGTAACAACCTGATCTCTGAGTACAATGATGATGTTATCCAGTACAACCAGACGTATACAGGCAGCGAGGAGTTTACCCAAGGTGAATACCGCGGTGATTCAATTGCTATTTATCACTTTAAAGATAACACTGAGCTTAAAAACGTTCTGGTTCATGAATTTGGGCACGCCCTTGGTCTGCCGCATGTTGAAGGGAAGGCTTCGCTAATGTATTATTTAATGGATAAGCAACCAGCGACTTCGAAATTATCGCCCGAGGACTTGGCTGCTTTGGGTCTCGTGTGTAAACCGAATGATAGTATGAGCACACGATTCCACCAGTTTTTTAGTTATATTTTTACTAAACTTAATCTCATCTAAATGTATGTCAGCAATTTTAAATTCAAAGCTTAATCAACTCCTCATCTCGCTAGCCCTGATTGGGGCAGTTGTGGCCCTTGGTACATATTCGTATGTGATGCTTAAGCAGCAGTCACAGTGGGGCGGACCAATGACTATCAATGTTTCTGGTAAGGGGGAAGTAGTGGTTAAACCAGACATTGCCCAGTTTTCTTTTAGTGTCCGTGGTGAAGGAGTGGATGCGGCGACCGCTCAAGGCAAGTCAGCTGAAGTTATCAATGCTGTGACAGCATATCTCAAAGAAAACGGCATTGAAGACAGAGATGTTAAAACGGAAGGATATAATTTGAATCCAAAGTACAAGTATGAAACAAAACCATGTCTGTACGGAGCGTACTGTCCTCCGGGGGAACAAATTCCAGACGGTTTTGAAGTGTATCAAAGTATTACAGTGAAAGTGCGCGACGTGAATAAGGCTGGCACCCTGCTGTCAGGGGTAGGCGGAAAAGGAGCCACTGATATTTCTGGTCTTAGCTTTACCGTTGACGACGAAGAAGCTCAGAAAACTGAAGCTCGGAAGCTCGCAATAGCAGACGCCAAAGCCCAAGCGGATATCCTGGCTGCCAGTCTGGGTGTAAAGATTGTGAAAATGATCAGTTACTACGAGGATGCTCCAATGATGCCAATGTATGGTGGCGCTAGGATGGACTCTATGTCAGCCAAAGCCGAAATGGCCCCAACGCCTGATATTCCAACTGGAGAGAACATGACTACAAGCAACGTTACCATCACCTACGAGATTAAATAAAGCTTGATTTCACGACATCTACTGCGTTACGCTGCAGTAAAATTTTCCTCACCGTACTAAATGTACGGCTCACAAAATTTTCTTTGCGCGCCTTGTACCTGCCGCAAACTCAAACTTTATTTGTTAGTCTGAAAAAAATAAAAGAAAACACCACAAGCAGAGCTTATGGTGTTTTCTTTTAGTCAGTCTTTGCGAAGACTGGAGCGTAGCGGAAGTCTGTGGCAATCCAGACATCTTATACCATCCCTAACTAATCCAACCCGTCAGTACCGTCACGTCTTTGCGAGCCTCAGCGTGGCAATCCACGTGCGGGTCGTGGATTGCCACAAACGTTTAGCTGAGACTGAACATTTTAACAAAGACGGGGGTCTACTTAATTGGAGATGGTATTACAGTGAGCTTTTGCTTTTTTGCAAATTCTCTATACACTAGGGAAAGTATTTCAAAAGGGGAGTGACATGTTCCAAGAACGTCCGTTTCGTGCCGACATGCCAGAGTACTTGCGATCAGATCTCAAAAGAAGGCTAAATGATGAACAAATCCCGCTTGATTGGCGGGCGTCGTGTGCCAAAGAGCTGGGGTGGCTGGTCACCTGGGTTTCGGAAACACAGATTCAGGTTCTGACCCACAATAGCTACCTTGTCGATTTTGAGGGTACGTGTGGAATCTAGTCAAAGGCCAAGTAAATTGGTCTTTGACACTCTCACAATCCAGGTGTATAGTTGACAGTAATCCGCCCGCAAGGCGTTTTTATTTTGGTTAATTAATTATCATGCAAAAACTCATCCAATACTTCAAAGATACTCTCGCCGAGATGAAACAAGTAAAGTGGCCAACCCAAAACCAAGCCCTGATTTACACGGCGTTGATTATTTTGGTATCGACAGTGGTGGCACTGTTTGTGAGTGTGTTTGACTTTATCTTTGCCTCGGGCATCGACTTTATTGTTAATCGTTTCTAATTTCTATGGCTAAACAACAATTCACCGGCGAACGTCACTGGTACGCCATTCACACCTACTCTGGCTATGAAAATGCCGTAGCCCGTAACCTCAAACAGCGTATCGATTCACTTAACATGACCGAGAAGATTTTTGCCGTGGTAGTACCATCAGAAAAGAAAATTCGCGTCAAAGGAGGGAAGCGAGTGACCGAAGAAGAGAATCTATTTCCTGGGTATGTACTAGTTGAAATGATTGTAGATGACGAATCATGGTATGTAGTCCGAAATACTCCACGGGTAACTGGTTTCGTTGGTAGTGGCACACAGCCAGTACCGCTCTCAGAAGCCGAGTACAAGGCCCTCGTAGCCCAAATGAGTGATGACTCAATCACACACAAGGTTGATCTCACAGCCGGTGATCTAGTCATGATTACTGACGGTCCATTTAAGGAGCTCGAAGGAAAGGTGAGTGATGTAGATGAGAAGTCAGGCAAGGTGAAGGTCTTGGTGGCGATGTTTGGGCGGGAGACTCCAGTCGAACTAGACTTTCTCCAAATCAAGAAGGTGTAAATTTAACGCATCTACTGCGTTGCCCAGCGGCAAAAGTTCACTCACCGTACAAGAAGTACGGCTCTCAAACTTTTCCTTGGTCGCCTTGTATCTACGTCAAATTTCCACCTTCTTAGGGAGTTGACGAAACAATCAGAAAACACCACAAGCTTCGCTTGTGGTGTTTTCTGTTGGGTCTTTTTCACCGTCTTTGGGAGTGAGAAAGTCTGGGAGACTTTTGCAAGAGGTTACCTGCTATTTTGTAAAAATGGCGATAACCTGAACAGTCCATGTAAGGGAGGAGCCACTGCACCGACGCGGCAATCCAGAGAGTGATAAAAGAATATGACCCACCGGGACATATTCCAGGTAGGTCATTGCTGAGGTAGGGTATTCCTGAAAAGTTTTCGCACCAGTTCCAACCTTTTTTCGGACTTTTTCGGTTTCGGCTTTGGCTGTTTCTTTCTTTCATTTTTCTGTTTTTTTGCCATCTTGGCCTCCTTTACTCCTAGAATTACTATAACAAATATGAGTAAGGTTGCAAAAAGCCTGATTCCTTGAAAACACTCAAGCAAACCTCGGGGTGTTTTCTTAAAAGAATATGACCCGGACCGGATCATATTCCGCACGGATCATTTTTCATCAACGTTGGGTTTTGGGGTTTCGTCTTCTGGTAGGGTGTAGTTGTCCAGAAGCTTTTGTACGAGTGTCATTCCTGCGGCTGTCGGTTTAAACTTCTTTTTCCGGGCTGCCTTTCTTCTTTCTTGCCTCCGGATTGCGCTCCGTAGGTTTTTTGCTGTTGCCGCCATGGCTGGTTCCTGTCTGTTCTGTCGTTGGGGATTGGTCATCTTGCTGAATACTCAAAGCAATAGCTGCACCTTCGGGCTTTCTTCGGCTTTCCCACCCTTGAAATTCACCACGCTCCAAAAGTTCACGCATTACGAATGGTCGTTCCATCTCATCCTCCTGTTACGCCTAGTAAATACTATAGCAAGTTTTGCTTTAGTTGCAAAAAGCGTGAATTCTTGTACAATACGCGGGCTTCAGGGATGGTGGTGGATATGGACATATATCACTTTCCCACACAACAAAAACATTTAATTAACACACTATGGCTAAAAAACTCGTAAAGACAATCAAGGTACAGTCAAAAGGTGGTAAAGCAACACCAGCTCCACCACTAGGACCCGTACTCGGACAAGCTGGTATTAATATCGGTGAATTCGTAAACCAATTTAACGAACAGACACGTGATCGCATGGGGGAAGTAGTTCCAATTGTAATCTCAGTTTACGACGACCGAACATTTACCTTTGTTACCAAGACTTCACCTGCCTCACGCTTGATTCTTAAAGCTATCGGCAAAGAAAAGGGTTCAAGTAAAAACACCCAGTCAAAAGCTGGTAATATCACCAAAGCTCAAATTCGCGAAATCGCCGAAATTAAAGCTGTCGACATGACAGCTGCGTCAATCGAAACAGCAATGAAGAGTATTGAAGGAACAGCTCGAAGTATGGGGGTGAATGTTATTGAATAACATTTTCGGACCTTGCCAGCTAGTCTGTAATAACAACAGGTACAGCTTCTGTAAGTAGTCGTAGTCGTTGATTAAACATTCAATAACTAAACAAAAAACACTATCTTATATGGTAGTGTTTTTTGTTTATCACCTAAATCTCTAGGTGTTTTGGTATCAGAGCCTATAAATAGTAATATTGTAAGAAATCTTATCGTACTACGTCAAAAGGTTTAGAGCCGTATAAACGGTGAGTTCAACAAATGTTAGAGGGCAAGAAATGCTTGACGTAGTTACTAAATCTTTTGGTACTCAAAAAATGGAGCTGGTTGCGGTCTGCGAGAATAAACAGATGTATATCTTCAATCGTGCACAATTTGCTGGCTTGATCAGTAACAAAGCCACTCGTCCGTGGGGTACCAGACCCCGTAACCGTGGCCGTAGACTTGTATTGGATGTGGCTGAGAGGGGTAATCAACATTTTACCGTTCAGAAGTCAGTAGCTCTGGGTAGCTCAAGATACTTCGTGTTTTGGTTTCCGAAACCGGGCACATTCAGTCCGAATGAAAAAGAATGGCAGGGAAAGACAGCCAGTGTGTCTGATGAGACACTCGTATCGATGGCTGAACGCCGTGTCATCGAGACCGCACTCAAGCGTGCCCGACAGCATCTGACACTGGAAAACTGGCAGAAGATTGTTTAAGACAAAGCCGGTAACCTGGTACACCAACGCGGCATCCGAGTTCACGCTCGGGCGCCGCTTTTCTATATCTCTTCCATATGTTATAAAAGTACTCGGAAAAGAAATCAGCACAGGGGTATATAATGTTTGATCCACACAAACGAGTAGCGTCTGGACAGCGCTCTTCGTATACGGCTCGCCCAACTGTCATTGCCTTTGTGGCAATTGGTGGCGTTGGTGGGGAAAGTCTGCTCATGGTATTGCCACAGAAGGCCGATCCGCAAGGTTGGATTTTGCCTCAGGGTGAAATTCTTTTGCAAGAATCACCATATCAAGCAGCAATGCGTATTCTCGATAATGAGTTCGGTTTGAAGCCTGCACAGTTTCAAACTTCATTTGCAGTAGCGCTCGATGAAGCCTTGATTGAGTCTCGATCACCCAGTGACCCACCAAAGCATCATTTCGTGATTGCCTTAAAGATGATTTCTTGGGTTCCACCACGGTCATCTGACAAGACAAAGTTTTTCCTTGCCGGTGGTCCAAATGCAGCTTGGGAACACTTTGCAAATTGTCGCCAAGAAAAGCAAGCTTTGTTCGTCAGCGCCCTTGGGGTTGCTGTCGGTCACCGAAATGTTCATGGGCAGGCCGCGCCTATTCTAAATGGTCCACGTTGGAAAAATGAGCGTCTAGTTCCAGTGTTTCAAAATGTTCTACTGGCATAAGAAAATCAAAAAGCGGTCTCCGGACCGCTTTTTTACATTTGTTAGTGTAGCTTGTTATAATTATGTAATTATGCAATTTATTCCTGTTAAAACTAAAATCTTTCTTCCACCACAGGATGATTTATTTACTGAATTTGAGTCCTCATTGCCTGAATTACAAGAAGGTGACGTAGTACTTATTAGTTCTAAAGTAGTAGCCATTAGTGAAGGACGGTGTGTCCCAATCGAAGATGCAGATAAAACTAAATTAGTTGAAAGTGAGGCCGACTACATCATCCCAACGGATTATCGACCACAACCGCTGACTATTAAAAACAATACTTTTTTAGGTGCCGCCGGGATCGATGAGAGTAATGGTAACGGGTATTATGTTTTGTTACCTGAGGACTCTTTTATTAGTGCGCAGAAAATTCACGATTTCTTGCTTCAGAAATTCTCACTTACCAATCTCGGTGTGATTATTACCGATAGTCGTTCACTGCCACTGAGGTACGGCGCCACCGGTGTCGCTCTGGGGTGGTGGGGAATTGCGCCGCTACAAGACCATATCGGGAGTAGTGACCTGTTCGGCCGTGTTTTTAAATATGAACGCTCCAATATTGTCGACGGTATCGCCGCCGCTGCAAATTTAGTCTCAGGCGAAACTGACGAGTGTATGCCGATAGTTATCGCTCGCGGTATTCCCAATCTAGTTTTTAAAGACGGCAATACCAAAGCCGAACTATTTTCCCCCATTGAAGATGATACGTTTCGGGTGCTGTATCGGGGTTTGATTTGAACTAATTACGCACGTAGTCAACCCACTGAAATGATAGCCCCTCATGTTCTTGTTTTGGATGTTCGGTTGCTATCGTAAATGTATCTTCAAATTCTGGGAAGCGAGTGTCTCCGAGGGTATTATCATCAAATAGGGTGAGATGCAGTCTGTCGACAAATGGTAGCGCCTGCGTATACATTTCTGATCCGCCACCGATGTGGATTTCTGTTGGGTTTTCTTCCAGAGCTATCACAAATGCCTCTTCGAGGGAACTCGCGGTGACGGTACCTGGATACGAATAACCACTATTTCTCGTAACAATGATATTAGTGCGGCCGGGCAGAGGTTTGCCCAGTATCTCCACAATCGACTCAAACGTCTTGCGGCCCATGATAATCGGGTGTCCGAGGGTCAGAGCCTTAAACCGCTTCATATCAGCGGGGACATGCCAAATTAGGCCATTTTTCATACCAATAGCCCGGGTGTTTCGCCCCATACCGGCGACGATAATAACTGGTGTATTGTGGGTCATATTTAAGTAAAGTATACTATAGGCAATGGAATCTGACTTGTTAGCGGACCGAAGATATTTTGAAGATTTTTCAGAACTCAAAGACTGCATTGACGCATTTAGAAAAGAGGGTAAAAAAATTGTTTTAACACAAGGTGTGTATGATCTTATCCATCTTGGACATGCTCAGTATTTAGAGAGGGCGAAATCATATGGAGATATTCTCATCGTGGGTGTTGACTCTGACTCCTTAACAAAAAAACGTAAAGGAGATAATAGGCCCGTTGTGCCTCAGGAAGAAAGAGTAAAAATGCTGTTACACCTGCGACATGTTGATTTGGTCGTTTTAAGAGATATTGATAAAGAATTAGAGGCTTTAATAAAAGTTATTAGGCCGGATGTATATATTGCATCAGAATCAACAAAAGATTTTGTGGTTGATCCAGAATTAGCATCGTATTGTGGTGAGGTATACACTTTGCCTCCTCAAGCTACAACCTCAACTACCGCCAGAGTTCATCAGGTTAGTATGCTCGGAGCAGATGCACTCGCTGATGAATTGGCAGAAGCTATTCCTGAAATTGTAAGACATGCTCTCCAAAAGATTAAATCTAAATAATCATGAAAGCCATCTTTGCATATTTTCCTGTGGTTCATAAGGGCACGATTGATTTCTTGAATCAGTATCAAGATATTCAAGTTTATATTCTTGATAACATTGAAGCAATGCAGGAAAATGTTTATTTAGAAAGAGACATTCGTGCTCTACCCGCAAACCAAATAGCTGTAGAGCTTTTTGCGTTAGGATATAAAAATATTTCAATCATTAAACCCTCAGAAATTCCAGAGACGTTCCGTTTAGTAGATGAACTCATTGTGCCCGAAGATGAAATTATTAATTTTTTTATTTCCAAATACGTACCGCATCAAAAGGTTCTTAAAAAGAATATCTTTTTAAGATGGACTAAGCTGATTTCAACAACAGAATTCGTCGTTCCGCCTGATCGAATAGTTACCAAAGAGAGTTTTGCGCAGCAAATAATTTTTGATCTAAAGGAAAAAACTAAGCAAAGTCCTGATTGGTGGCGGCAAATTGCCGCAGCGATAATTAAAGATGGCGAGATCATTTCTGAAGCTGTAAATGCGCATTATCCCACTACGCACTCACTTACCATTAATGGTGATCCCCGTTCAAATTTTGATGCAGGTCAAGGTGCTGGAATTTACACATCTATTCATGCCGAAGCTTGTGCAATAGCTAAGGCAGCGAAACATGGGGTAAAAATCGAAGGAGCTGACGTATACGTGACGACATTCCCATGCCCTACTTGCGCGCGTTCTTTAGTTGAAGCGGGTATAAAGCGAGTTTTCTACAACAAGGGCTATTCTCTTTTAGATGCTGAAGACATCCTGAAAAATGCCGGCATTGAAATTATCTTAGTTCAGGACTAAGTACATACTGGGCATTCACCAATAATTAACCAACTCTAGTAATCACGGGATCCTTGCCGTTACCGACTATTAGTTGGGCATGTAAATGCAACACAGTTGAGCCAGTTTTACTCATGTCTCCAGAACGCATAACTAATGTCCCGTGTGGCAAGCCACGCTCTTTCATCGCCCAGTCAATTAGCTCTTTTAATTCTACCCATTCTGCCGAATTTAATTCCGAAGAATCAGTGAGATGTCGATTTATGACAAACAGTAAGTGATCCACACTGTGTTCATAGGGGTACATGTTGGGTGTCACATACCAATGTTCACCACGCTTTAAAATTGGTGGGGTATGGTATTTATCCATGTGCTCGGTGCAGAAAGGACAGAAACCCTCCGTAGCAATTTTCTGCATGTTTTCTACTTGCAGTGGGTTACGAGCATTATGAATATTGAGGAGATTATCTTGCGACATACGTTTAAACGGGGGTTGGGATGAGCATCCGAGGATGACCTTCGTAATCATCACCCAGAGTAAAATTCTCTGGTCGGAAATCCGCTATATTTTCAATACCTGTTGCATCAAGCGTCATTGTAGGGAGACGGCGCGGCTCTCGTTCCAGCAATTCTTTTACTTTTTCAATCTGACTTTCATAAATGTGTACGTCAGACATTGTGTGAACATATTCAACCATTTCGTAACCAATTAATTTTCCAACCATCATTCCAAATGCAGCATATTGAATAATGTTAAAGGGCAGTCCAACTGGGGCATCAGCACTTCTTTGGAAATGATGTATGGCAAGCTCTTTCTTTTCTGGAAAACAGAGAACGTGAATCCAGCCATGGCATGGTGCTACAACAACTTTACGTGTTCTTCCTTCGTACTGAACAACATACTGAGGAATCCAGGGGGTAATTAAGTGGGTTCGTAAGTATGGACGTTCTTTAATTTGTTTCATGAAGTGTTCAATCTGATTGAAATCACCCTCGTCTTTAGTAGGAAAATGTGTCCAAGCTGCACCATAAGAACCGTCACCCAAATCACCAGCTGGCAAGTTGAAGTTTGCACATTTTTCTGCCGTCACCCATCTATCCCAAAATTTACAACCAAATGATTCTAATTGCTCTTGGGTTCTAGCACCATTTAAAAAGGCAATATGTTCACCCAGTGCAGCACGCATAAAATTACCAGACATGTCCCGTTCAGTTATAAGCGGAAAGCCGTTCCGCATGTCATAACGAAGCTGGTGCCCGACAATCATTTTTGTCTTTTCCCCTTGAATCGGATTTACTTCACGACCTTCGTGCAAGATTTTCGCAAGTAGATCACGATATTGTGTGTCAATAATTCGCTCATTGTATGGTTTCATCATAGGACTTAATAATACTGCATTTATAGTAAAATTGTAAATTATTTAAAACTAGCCCAAGTTTGATAAGTTGCGTATAATTACACTAATGAATTTTTTAGAATATCAAAAAGAATCTCGCATAACCGCCGTGTATCCAACTGTTGGTGCTCGATTTGTGTATCCTACATTGGGTTTAGTTGGTGAGGCAGGTGAAGTGGCTGAAAAGGTGAAAAAATTATTTCGGGATAAAGATATTCTGAATGTACAAGCTGTTACTGCTGAAGATACACAAGAAATCAAAAAAGAACTCGGTGATGTCTTGTGGTACCTCGCGCAAGTTGCCACCGAATTTGGTATTGATTTAAACAGTGTTGCGGAAGATAACTTGGCTAAATTGAAGTCCCGGATGGAACGTAATCATCTCAAGGGCGACGGCGATAACCGGTAAACATTTGTGTATAATTAGGGTAATAATTTTAAATATATGAGCACAGCAACGTTAATTGTGATTGATGGTGGGGCAAATGTGGGGAAGGCGACGCAGGCGGATATGTTACTCAATCGTCTTGCGAACGAAGGCTATCTGGTAGGGAAAATTGATTTCCCCCGGTACAGCCAAAACGCGATTGGGCATTTTATTCAAGAGTGTTTGGATGGTACCGAAGATACGTTAGCCACCCTTGATCCTAAAATTGTTGCCATGATGTATGCCGTAGACCGATTTGAATCCAAGCAACAAATTGAAGAATGGGTCCAAGAAGGTCGGGTGATTATCTTTGACCGCTACGTCTGTTCCAATATGCTGCACCAAGGGGCCAAAGTTCACGGCGGTGACGCGCGGGATGAATTTTTTTCATGGGTAGAACATTTGGAATATAATATTTTTGGCCTACCGCGTCCTGATATGACGGTCTACCTCGATATTCCACCGGAGGATAGTCAAAAGCTCCTTGAGTACATTGAAGATATAGGTGTGACGTTAGTTGATCCCCAAGAAAAAGATAAACTCCACCAAGCAAAAGTATCTAAATGTGCGAGTTATTTAGCTCATACGCAAAACCAGTGGATGACCGTACCTTGTGTGATTGACGGTGGGTTGCGCCCGCGTGAAGATATTCACGAAGAAATCTATACCGCTGTTCGGGCAAAAATGCCGGCACCAGCTCCGATGGTATAAGTAGCGAAATTAATCAGCACGGTGCATGATAAATGCCGCGTCCCACATGGTGGGGCGCGGCGTTGTTAGCTTTTCGGTCCCGACTGAAACGGGCCTATTGTGGTTTAACCAATCACCACTAGCTTAGGAGTGAATACGCTCACTGCACGTTCATACCTACTTTTCAGGCTTACAGCACTTTGCTGTAGCAGGAACCATTTTGTTGGTCCAATCAGTTCAGAGCAGCGTGACCCATATAGTCTCCTTTCTGAGTTAAGAACAGCTATTGGCAATATTACAACAATTCGTTTTTTTTGCCAACTGGTCGACTGGAATGGAAGTGATATACTGTATAAAACTTTTTAAAACTATGATTTAGCTTTCACTTTTATGTTGTATTGATTGTCTTGGAGTTTATGTTCCAGAACTTTTAGCTAGGGCAGGCTAAAAGTTGGAACTAAGTGCATTATAGTCGCTACGCTCATTAATTTACTTAAATTTACTTATTATGCAAAATTACGATTTCATTAAGGTGCAGGATCCAGAGTTGTATGCGACGTTGATAGGCGAAGAGGCGCGTGAGGCGCGGGGGATTGAACTTATTCCGAGCGAGAACTACGTTTCTCGGGCAGTGCTAGAAGCGAACGGTTCAGTGTTCACGAACAAATATTCTGAAGGGTACCCGGGCAAGCGTTACTACGGCGGACAGCAGTACACCGACATGATGGAGAGTATTACCATTGAACGTGCCAAGAAATTATTTAAGGCAGGGTTTGCGAATGTGCAACCGCTTGGTGGTGCAGCCGCGAACGTGGCCATGTACTTCGCCCTTATGGAGCCGGGCGACACGGTGCTCGGGATGGATTTAAGTCACGGTGGACACTTGACCCATGGTCACCCAACGACCGCTATCAATAAAGTCTTCAATTTTGTTCGCTACAAAATGAAGGATGTTGATACCGGCGAAATTGACTACGAAGCACTTAGGCAGACTGCGCTCGAGCATAAACCAAAAATAATTTTAGCGGGCTTTTCAGCGTACTGTCGTGAACTCGATTACCAAAAATTTGTTGATATTGCCCGCGAGGTTGGTGCCTACGCGGTAGCTGACGTGGCACACATCACTGGTCTCATTGCCGGTGGGGTTGCGAAGAATCCGTTTGATTACGGGTTTGATGTGATGACGATGACAACACACAAATCACTGCGTGGTCCACGCGGCGGAATGATTCTCGTCCGCGCCAGTGAAGAGATTGCCAAAAAAATTAACAAAGCCGTGTTCCCTGGAATGCAAGGTGGTCCGCACATGCACATTATTGCCGCTAAAGGCGTGGCTTTTGGTGAGGCGCTGACGCCGGCGTTCAAAATTTATGCGGCGCAGATTCTGAAAAATGCCAAAGCGATGGAAGCAGTATTCAAAGCTCATAATGTTCGGTTGCTGTGCGGCGGAACTGATAATCACATGCTACTCGCTGACGTGTTTGGTAGTCTGGGGGTGACTGGTCAAGAAGCGGAAACTGTTTTGGATAAGGTTGGTATTACTCTCAATAAAAATATGATTGCCGACGACACCCGTTCGGCTATGGATCCGTCAGGTATCCGGTTTGGTACGCCAGCGATGACTACGAGGGGAATGATGGAAGGGGAAGCAACCAAGCTCGCTGAGATTATGATTACGACCATGAAAGCCAAAGACGATTTGGCAAAGATTAATGAATTGCAGAACGAAGTACAAACGTTGTGTGAGGCTTTCCCCGTGCCTGATGTAATGGTGTAAAAAATTATTTGGGATGAAAAAACCAGCAGTAAGTGCTGGTTTTTTGTCTTTATAAAGTACGAAACAGGTTAGCTAGCGGCGTTGTTTGCTACGTTGCGCATCGCCGAGACGGACAGACACAGAGCGTCTTTGCGAGCCCTCAGGCGAAGCAATCTAGGAACTGCGCCTGTGTACGTAGGGCGGGTGTCTTGGTTGTGATGCGTAAAGGCAGTAGGGGTGTGAGGTCGTACAATGACTTGGCAAATTTAGTAAATCATGCTATAGTTTAGCTAAGACCTTGGGCCTCCAGCTACCCCTCAAGTAGGACACTCACCTCATAATAATACTCCCTCGGACTCCGAAACCCAATACACTCTCGCGGTCGGTCATTAATGAAGGTATGGATCTCTTCTATTTCTTCATCAGTCACCGAAGCAATATCTCTTCGCTTTGGCACAAAACACCTAACCCAACGATTAGTATTTTCAACCAACCCCTTCTCCCATGAATGATACGGGTGGCAGAAATAGATTGGAGCTTGTATGATAGCTTCTAGTTCCATCCAGTTTTGGAACGCAATATCGTTATCGGTGGTGATGCTTTTGACGGAGATCCCACTAAATAATCCAGTGAACGCTGCACTAATCGTGTGGCGTTTTCTGTTTGGCAATACTCTGATACGGGTGTATTTGGTATACCTATCAACTGCCAAGAGGAACACCACTGTGCTTTGTTTTGAAACAATAAAGTCAATTTCATAGTGACCAATTACTCCTGTGGTATCTGGTCTTAGATCAATTGATTTCCGACCATCTTGAGCTGGTTTATGAGTCTTTCGTTTGGGTCCACCTCGCTTCTTATTCCACTGCCAGAAGAGATATCTCTCGAGTCCTCTTGATTCCACAAACTTATAAATGGCTTTAGCTGAGCAGGTGATGTCTAGTTCTGTTCTTAGATGGCCACCAATCTGTTTGGGTGACCATTTCTGAGCTAGTTTTGATTCAACAAACTGTATTAAGAAACTATCCATCGCTACTTTCAAACACTGAGTCTTCGCTCGCCAGCGACGCTGGTGCACTTTAAGTTGCGCTTTCTTGGCATCATAGATGCCTTTCACCATATTCTTTTGTATCTCACGACTGATGGTGTTCGGACTACGTCCAAGATAGTTTGCTATATTTCTAATGAGACTACCACCAGTCCATAACTTCTCAATCACAAATCTCTCTTCGAAGCTTAAATGTTTGTATTTATTCATGACAACAATTGTATTTAATTGGTGTCCTACTTCAAAGGTGGCTAGAGG
>JAYVIL010000091.1:0-7493 GCA_043770255.1 Candidatus Kaiserbacteria bacterium | reverse complement strand
ACATCGCTTTTTTGATTGAAGCTCTTGATACACCAGCCTTTAACGCCCTCAAGCCATTTTTCGACAGCGAGTACCAGATCTATGGCGTTGATGATAAGCGTAAAAAAATATTTAAGACTGATGTGTCGTCTGATCGCGCCAACAATTATTTGTTTGTTAAAAAGTTGCCGGGAGGGGGACTGGCTGGGCTCGTGGGGTAGGAGAGATTCAAATATTCAACCTTCAGTTAACTGAAAGGTTGAATATTGAGAGTATTTTAAGTGATTTTATATCGTAATTAAAGTAACATAAGGCTTTAACAAAGGCTTATGTTGCTTGATTGTTTAGCTAATGTGTGATATAGTTTTAGCTAGCTAAAAAAAGCGAAAAGGAGATATAGCTAATGGCTGAATATGGACTCGTTCCTTCATTTAAACTACCGCAGGGTTTTAAAGGTGTCTGGGATGACATCACGACGACAGACTTTAGGCCGTATCGGGCAGATGCGGTGGTCGTTTTTGCTGGACTTCTCGACCATGATGTCGTGTTGTCCTTTGAAGAACGCTGGGTGAAAGCGCTCGGACCTTTTACTCATCGTTTTATTGCCGGCATTCATACGTCGGTCGGACAAAGTCAGATGAGAAAGTTACGCACACAATACCGAGAGTACGCAACTTGGCAGATTGAAGCCAGCATGACTCCGCATCAAACCGAGTGGACGATTGGTCAGCTGCAGGATGGAGGGCTCGAATCAGTGGCACTATACGCCCCACAATTCCATTTGGCGAGGGCAACCATGACTCTGGTCAAAGCGGCCAAAGACGCCGGATGGTATGGGGAGATCCATCCCTATGGTTGGCGCCCTGAAAGTTCTGGAAAACTAGCTTTGGCTGGTTTCGACAATCAAGCCACCCATGACGAGCTGATTGCAGGTGAGCAGACCCGGTGGGTCAACTACACTGCAAAGGGAGACATTGCATCCCCTGAGACATGGGGGGATTTCCGTCCAATTACGTAGTTTAACTTCGATTGAAATCACACGAAGCAAAAGCGCGACCCATCCGGCCGCGCTTTATTTCATTGACAAATATACTACCAAGTATATACTTTGTAGTATATGAATACAGTCATTAGTGTAAAAATCGATAAAGATACTAAAGAAGCTGCCCAGGCAGTGGCTAAAAGTATGGGGTTAACTCTGAGTACTCTTGTAAATTCTTATTTATTACAAGTTATCGCTACGAGACGAGTTGAATTGTTTGCGCCGGAGAAAATGACGCCTGAATTAGAAAAACTGATTGGAGAGGTAGAAGTAGATATAAGAGACAATGGATCAGGTCCCAGTTTTAGCTCAGCAAAAGATTTTATCGCCAACCTAAAATAATTATGTATGATTTTACGGCGGAGTAAGCTTTTTATTAAACAGTACAAAAAATTACCAGAAAAGGTAAAAGCACAGTTTAATGAACGGCTTGAGTTATGGCTCGCGCAACCCAGTCACCCGCAACTACGCAATCATCCGCTTATTGGTTCATACCAGGGGTATTGGAGTTTTAATGTTAGTGGAGATGTGAGAGCTTTGTATTATTTTGAAAATGAGGAGATTGTTATTTTTGCTTTGATTGGTTCGCATACTCAGTTGTATGGGTAGTAATACCATCCCCAACTAACCATTACACACTCCAATTTTAATTTTGGCTGCAAAACTGCGTTTCGCTTTCTCCATATCTCGATATGGTTCAAGCTCCAACTTGTTTTCGCTCAGAATTAAAATTAAAGTTATCGTGCAAGATTTATTTGGGGATGGTATAAATGTTAGTAACTATGGATTGCCACGGTTGCGACCTCGCAAAGACGAGCGGAGTAATTTTTTGTGCCATGTGAGCATGTATCTTTGTCTGCAAAGGAGTAGTTGTAAAGATATATGACGACGGTAAAAAAGAAAGTCGTGGTAATTGGTGGCGGGACAGGTACCTATACTATTTTGCGGGGGCTCGCGGCACATGCAGATACTATTGATATCACCGCTATAGTGACGATGGCCGATTCCGGTGGGTCAACAGGGAGGCTGCGTGATGAGTTTGGACAGCTGCCCGTGGGGGATGTGCGGATGGCTCTTTCAGCACTCGCCACTGACGTTGATGCTCAGGCTGACTTAGTACGGGAATTATTTTTGTATCGATTTGATAAAGGCGAAGGTTTAGCCGGGCATAATTTTGGCAATCTACTTCTGACAGCTTTGACAGATATATTAGGCGACACCAGTACCGCGATAGAAACAGCTGCCCAAATTTTACGGGTACAAGGGAAGGTGATTCCAGTGACTACTGACAATGTCCATTTAATGGCCACGTATAGTACTGGAACAGTATTAGTAGGTGAACATGAAATTGATGTGCCTTCTCTGGGATCTCATACAGACCGGATCGTTACTCTCGAAGTTACGCCAAAAGCGACCGCCAATCAAAAGGCCGTGCTCGCTATTTTAGAAGCGGATTTGATCATACTCGGTCCAGGTGATATCTACACGAGTATTCTCGCCAACTGTGTGGTGGATGGTATAGCTGATGCTCTCTCTGCTACCACAGCGCGGTTGGTGTATGTCTGCAATCTGATGTCCCGGTCGGGGCAGACGATTGACATGCATAGCCGCGATTATGTAGATGAGATAGAAAAATATATCGGTCGTCGACCGAACTATATGATCTACAATAGCGTTACATTTCAGGAATCGTTGCTCTCTAAATATATAATAGAAGGCAACCATCCCGTGGAAAATAACTGCTCTATAAACGACACGTGCACTGTTGTTGCGAGTGATGTGGTTTCAACCGAGTCGTACGTATCAGTAGCTGGCGATATAATTGAACGAAGTTTAATCCGTCATGATTCTAAAAAATTAGCCAGAGTAGTTCTGGCGTTACTGTAGTTTATTAAGTGGTTCTAATTTTTTCAGAGCAACTTTAGCGTTATACTACTTAGAATGAAACGTTCTTCTTCGCACATAAATAAAGATGCGTCTGTTCGCCAACAAGAAACACTTGAGTTTGTGTTGGCTGAGGCTGCCAATGCGAAAAAAAAAGTTATCGCTGGTCCAAAGGTCTCAATCGCTGAGGCTAGACACGGTGAAACGTACTACGAAATATCTTCAAATCGCGAGACCACGCGACTGCTGTTTATCTCGCAGGATACTTCACTCCTTAATCAAACTACGCAAAGCCTCGACGGGTATCTAAATCTGTCCGAGGTATTTGATGAAGTGCATATTGTGGTCCTACAGGTAGGCCTACCCGCCCGTAATCCAGTCTTGCGAGTGGCGGGTAATGTGTGGCTGTATATTGTGTCGAGCAAGGCAGGGCTTTCGCAACTCACGGCGGCTAAGCGTATGATTATTGAGCAACTTGAATTTGCGGGTGGCTTTAGGGCGGATTTGATCGTGGCCCGTGATCCCCTTATGAGTGGATATTTAGCGCTGTGGGCGAGTCGCAAATACAATCGCCCCGCACAGCTTCATATTCTGGAGGACTTTACGGAGCTGAGCCGGTTTAAAAAATATACCCATCCTGGACTCATGTCATACCTGGCTGGTTATGTGACTAAGCGCTTTAAAAGTATCCGGACCACAACTGATAGTTTGACTAAAAAATTAAAGGCTACATATCCTGCGGTCAACGATATCGCCACACTGCCGCGTTTCCATAATTTTATGGCCATCGCAACGGCAACGGCAGATTTTGATATAAAACAAAAATATAAACAGTTCTCGTTTATTATTTTATATGTCGGGCAACTTCATCACGGCGCCAAAGCTTTTCAGGCAATCGATTCCGCCCGCAATTTGATGCGGAGTCCCAAAGTTGGTCTGGTGGTGATGGGGGATGGTGAAGCGAGAGCTGAGCTCCAAACACGTGCGCGAGTTATCGGTATACCAGACCAGGTAGTATTTGAAAAATCTACCGATGATATTAACAGTTACCTCAAATCTGCCGATGTGCTGATTGTTCCTGATACCGATGACTTTAGCGAGGAATTGACGATTAAAGGGGCAGCGGCTTCGATTCCTCTGGTGATTGCCAAGACTGAACAGCGAAGCGATCTGTTTGAAGACGGACTGTCAGCACTTTTTTTTGCTGACAATGATATTATCGCCATGTCAGACCAAATGAAAAAAGTTTTAAATGATTTAGGTGTACGTCAAGACCTTAAATTAACTGCGAGTGCACGGGTGGCCGATAAATTACACGAGGACCCGAGAGCATATAAATTGGATTATCGTGACAGTGTCGAAGCAGCCTTGTTTTCTGAGTAGATCTGACTGAGGATATCGAACCCTTGGTTTCACTGCGCAGTAGAATATACTATGTCGTATATGCATGTTCAAAAAAATGCTCCTAAATTTATTGGGATTGGTGGCAAGGGTAGCGGGCTTTTTCTGGTTACTGAACTACTTGACGTTCATCCTCAGATTAACAGCCCCATTCCGTCTTTGCGTTTTTTTAGTACTGATGCGTATACTCAAAAAGATCTCAGTGAGTATGTAGCAGCATTGTGCCTAAAACCGGAACCTGCCGTCTGTGGCGAATCATGTCCAGAATACCTAACCACCTACGGTACAGCAGAGCGAATCGCAGAAACCTACCCTGACGCTAAATTATTTGCGATTGTTCGTAATCCAATTGATCGAGCAATTGTAGATTACCAGCATGCCCTCGCATCTCGAAAAATACCAAAGGGGGTGACCTGCGCTCAGTATCTCGTTAATAATCCGGACGTGCAGACCGACGGCTTTTTTGGGAGACATCTCACACGTTTTTTCTCGATTTATACCTCACTACAGCTATACGTAATGGTCTATGAAGATTTTGTAAAAGAGCCCCTCAAAGAAATGCAAAAACTGTATGACTTTCTGGAACTTGATCGTGAGTTTGTGCCCAAACGTCTCCTTGAATATGCGCCACCACCGGAGGAGCCAAAACATCCAGGCAAAATAAAAAGATTGATTAAATTTTTAATTTCCCAAATTAAAAAAATGCACCCGAAAAAAGTCTATGGCCCGCTAGTGCCAAGCGCCCCTCACCACACTGATTATTTTTCAGCACAAGAACTCACCGTTTTTAAAAATACCTTTGCGGCTGATTCTGCTCAGCTCTCAAATTTGATGCACAGGGACATGGTTGTAGAGTGGAACCTCGAATAAAACGTCCAACAAATGTTGCATTTCTGCGTTGGGCTGTGGTGAAATAGTATTAATTTTCTAATCCTACCCATTCTAGGAGATGGTACCTGTGTAATGCAAAGTTGATGTTTATATAGTTTTGCACTGACTGTTCGGTCTCGTCTAGATCTCGGACTTATTTCTAATGTGGTATATTTATCACTATTATAGGCGAGACTCTGACTTAGAGTCCGCTTTGTGTAAGGTTAATCATAATTTACTATAGGAACATGTCTCAACAGTCACAAAAAGCAGGGAACGGTATTGCCGATATTTTAAAAGGAATTGTCTTTATTGGTTTGTTTGCGATTCCGCTACTGACGCTCTATGTAGAAAATGATTTTTTCTTTCCGTACATTACGGGTAAAAACTTTTTGTTTCGGATTATTGTAGAGATTATACTGGCAGCGTGGGCGGTCCTCGCACTCTATGACGCTCAGTATCGTCCGCGTTTTTCTTGGATATTGGGTACTTTTGGAATTTTTATCACCGTGATGCTTGCCGCTAACTTGCAAGCGGAGCATGTGGCAACTGCGTTGTGGAGTAATTTTGAACGAATGGACGGGTATGTAACACTAGTTCACGTCTTTGCTTATTTTGTAGTATTGGGAAGTATGCTCACGACACCAAAGGCCTGGTCATACTTTTTGCATGTGACGGTAGTAGTAGCCGGTATAGTTGCGTTGAAGGGACTCTCGCAACTCACGAGTGCCGGTACCCGAGTGGATAGTACACTCGGTAACGCTGCCTACATGGCGGTGTACATGCTCTTCCACATCTTTTTCTTGTTTTACCTGTTTGTACAAACGAAAGTGACACCGTACCGGGTTGTCTATGTTCTCCTAGCTATTCTGTTTGCGTATGTGTTACTACAAACCGGTACCCGGGGAACGGCAATTGGTTTAGTGACCGGTTCGATTGCCATGGTGAGTTACATCGCGTTGTTCGGGTCAAGGTTCAAGCAAGCTCGTAAATACGCACTCGGCGCTCTAGTGGCGATTGTGCTCCTCGCTGGTAGCTTTATCGCAGCCCGGGATACCTCGTTTATTCAAAGTAATCCATCCTTGGCACGTGTGGCTAATATCGATCTGGGTAGCGACCTCCGTATTCGTTCAATTATTTGGGGGATGTCGGTTGAAGGTATCAAAGAAAAACCACTACTTGGTTGGGGTCAAGGAAACTTCAATTATGTTTTTAATGAACAGTATGATCCACGATTATTTCTGCAAGAACAGTGGTTTGACCGGGTGCACAACATTGTCTTTGATTGGTTGATTGCCGGTGGAATCCTAGGTCTCGTGTCATACTTCTCGATTTTTGCTGCCTTATTCTACTACTTGGTCATCCTGCCAATACGTAAGCCTGACACTACAATGACGGTGATTGAACGGGGGGTGTTGGTCGGGTTGATCGTTGGGTATGTGACTCACAACCTGGTAGTGTTTGATAATATTATCAGTTACATTTTCTTTGGAACAGTTATCGCCTTAATCCACAGTAAAGTCAGCACTTCGATTCCACGTGTAGCGGCGTTTAAAATACCGGCGGTACTTGTGACTCAGATCGTCTTGCCTGTAGTAATTGTAGCGGCGGGAGCGTTGGTATATTTTGTAAATATCCCAAGTATGCAAGCGGCGGGGGATGTCATCGTAGCGTTTCAAGCAAAAACACTCGAAGCACGCTACGACGGTTTTGATGTCGCTTTGGCCCGTGATTCTTTTGCTAAACAAGAAATCATTGAACAGTTCGCGCAACAAGCAATGGGTATTGCTCAGACAAGTGAACCGGTGGACCCGGCCCTGAAAGAGAAGTTTATGAATCGAGCCGAGTCAGAATTACTACAAATGGTTGAGGAAAAGCCCGGCGATGCCCGCTTACATGTATTTCTCGCCAGTTACTACCGTACTGTTGGTAATTTACCTAAAGCTCAAGAACAGATGGCTATGGCCCGGACTTTGTCACCAGATAAGCAGGCGATTATTTTGCAGCAAGGAGCAATTGAGTTATCAGTCGGTAATAACATGGCCGCGCGAGATTTCTTTAAAACTGCATACGAGCTTGATACTACAAATGATGAGGCAAAGGAGTACTATATCGCCTCACTCTTCTACACCAAGGAAGGTGAAACAGCACGAGGCTTAATTGAAGCAGCTACTCCAGAATTCAAGTCACGTTTAGCTGGCAGTGACTTTGTCTTAAGTGCGGTAAATACAGCGGGGGAGTACCCAACGCTCGCGGTGCTCTATGAATTAAGAGTAGCGGCTGATATTACCAATGCCCAAAACTGGGCGAGCTTAGC
>JAYVIL010000090.1:0-2774 GCA_043770255.1 Candidatus Kaiserbacteria bacterium | reverse complement strand
AGTCAATTGGTAATGAAGGTCTTACAAAGCTACTTGCCGGCTATGACAATCGAGCTGCTGTTGCTGAGACTTGCTTTGCTATTTGTGACGAAAGCGGAGTGCATCTGTTTAAAGGTGCGTGTAAAGGCAGGGTAGCGGACTTTCCTAAGGGAGATGGATATGGTTGGGATCCAGTATTTATCCCAGAGGGAAGCGAGTTGACCTGGGCGGAATTCGATTTTACCCAACAGAAGGGAGTCTCGATGCGCCGTTTAGCTAGCAAGAAGTTGCAAGTGTATCTCGAAGCCCACTACAAATAACCAGTCGCCCCACGGGGCGACTTTTACGTGTATTAAAACCATGTAACCATGTAACTTTGAAACCATGTAACTATTAAACTATTAAACTATGTAACCATTAAACCATCCAACCTCTATCCTACATTCCATATTTAATTTTCTTTTGCTATACTACATATGGAAACACTAATACGTATGTTTCTGATAAGTACTCATGCAGGGCTGCCGGTAGTCTTGGAATGATATGAGCATTCAGTTGAGAAGGAATATTCAGACCTGTTCCAGAAATGGTGCCCACCTAGAATTCTCTAGGAGCATACGTGGGTGTTTCCGCTGAAAACGCGTCTCTTTTGAGGCGTTTTTTCATGTCAAATTTGCTATGGTATGATTACATTAATGAAAAGCACTACTATCCTCGCTCTGGTCATGGCAGCACAGTTGGCGCTGGTGCACATGGTAGCGATTAAGTTGTCTTTGTACTGGGAGATAGGCTGGTTTGATAATCTAATGCATTTGTTTGGCGGGGTGGTACTGGTGCTTCTGTTGTATACCCTTGTGGATATTAATATGCTTGGCCGCAGGTGGCTTGACGCATGGCGTAGAACTGCCTTTTTGGTGGCAATTATTTTGGTTGGTTGGGAGGTCTTGGGGGTACTTATGCTCATGCGATTTAAAGAGGGTTTTATTACTGACACGAGCCTCGATATTTTATTTGGTATACTAGGAAGTATTATTGGTTGGTTTATTGGGAGGCAACTTAAGAAACTTGAATAACTATGAAAAGTCAGCTCGGATTTTACGGTGGTGTCGGGAGTGTGACGGGCGCAAATTTTATGCTTGATACCGGTGAGGTGGCAATTTTAGTTGATTGTGGTTTAGAACAAGGGAGCGATTTTGCGAGTGAGGTAAATGCAGAGCCGTTTGTCTACAATCCGGCCGATGCTGATTATTTATTTGTCACTCATGCCCACGCCGACCATATCGGACGAATTCCAAAATTAGTCAAAGACGGTTTTGCCGGTGTGATTTATTCCACGACCCCAACCAAGGCTTTGGCCGCCATCATGCTCGAGGACGCCCTTAAGGTCATGAAATACGAGTATGAGCGCTATGGTCGTCAAATCTTGTATGATGCCCCAGATATTGCTGCCTCGCTTCTGCTCTGGAAGACAGTCGACTATGATGAAACTATTTCGTTACCCACCGGTATCACCGCCCACTATACGGACGCCGGGCATATTCTCGGTTCAGGGATGGTTCATTTTGTACGCGGAGATAAGAAGATTGTTTTTACAGGTGATATTGGTAATGTCCCGCAGCCACTCTTAAATCCTCCTGTGATCCCAACGGATTACGATTATTTGGTGATGGAGAGTGTCTACGGTGACAGGCTTCATGAAGAAGTAGCCGAGCGAACTTCGATGCTTCAACACTATATTGAGGACACCAGAGCCAAAGGGGGGACACTCATTATTCCCGCCTTCTCGCTTGAGCGTACCCAAGGAATGCTGCTGGAGATAAATAATATGGTAGAGAGTGGTGCCATTAAACCCATCCCGGTGTACCTCGACTCGCCACTGGCTATTACCGTCACCGGTGAGTACCGCACCTACTTGAAGTATCTAAAGACAGCCGTTCAGGAACAGATTCAAGGTGGTGATGATATTTTTGATTTTAAAGGCCTCGAGTTCACCGCAACAGTTAAGGAGTCTCATGAGATAGATTCGGCCAAGGGTGCCAAAATCATCATAGCTGGCTCAGGTATGAGTCATGGTGGTCGTATTAGACGACATGAACTAAACTATCTTGATGATCCTAAAAATACCGTGTTACTCGTCGGCTACCAGTCAGCGGGCAGTCTCGGTCGGGTTCTCCAAGATGGTGCCAAAAAAGCCCAGATTGATGGTGATTGGGTCAAAGTAAAAGCTACTATCGGCACCATCCGGGGCTTCTCTGGTCACGCTGACCGCGACCAGCTCATTGGTTTAGTCGCTGAAGGCTGCGCTAAGGCCAAACAGGTGTTTGTCGTGATGGGGGAGGAGCGCTCGTCACTATTTCTGACGCAGAGATTACGGGATTATTTGGGACTCAACGCTATAGCGCCAGATCAGAACCAAGAAATAGAAATAGATTTTTAAACAACCTTAAAATTGGCAAATCTCTTCGTTGTCCGTCGCAATTTTTTACTTACCGTGAAAAAGTCTGGGAGACTTTTGCAAGAGGTTGCCTGCTATTTTGCAAAAATAGCGACAACCTAAACAGTTTCTGTAAGAAACAAAAGTACGTTTTCTTGCAGAAGCTCTTCAGTTCGCTTCCTCATGCCTTGACCTTTACTCAATTTAAAGATTTTTAGTACATGTTACTTATATTTACCGGAATAATTCTTTTTGCCACAGCTGCAATTATTGCAAATATTCTTCAGTCGTATTTTAATTATCGATATGAATCAAAGCCTTTAATTTTTATAGGAATATTTTTAGCGTGTCTTGGTACAGC
>JAYVIL010000089.1:0-2789 GCA_043770255.1 Candidatus Kaiserbacteria bacterium | reverse complement strand
GAGTGGGGTCTGATTCTAATAAATCACAAATCCGGGCAAGTTCGATGGCGTTTTTTTGTGGAATGAGAATTGTTTGATTTAAGATAAAATTCTTTTGGGGAACAGTTTTTTCCATCAACCTAAATGAATCAGTGGCAACAAAAGTTAGCGTATGCTCTTTTTTCTGTTGAATAAAAATACTCCCTAATTCAGGTTTAATTGAAGATTGTGAAGCAGAAAAAGCGACTGTTTTAATTCCTAGAGAAAATAGGCTTTTTTGAATTACAGCTCCCCCGATGGTTAATTTCATTATTGAAGGAAATTCATCATACGGTATGGCATTTATGGTAGTTTTTCCATTTTCACTATCAACGGTTAGTACGCCATTTTCCACCGACAGCACCACCTCTTTTTTTGTAATATATTGAACTGCTTGCATCAACGTTGTAGCCGAGACAGCTACTATTCCTTCGGCTTCAATCTTAGTAGGAACAACAACTTCGATTCCAATCTCTAAGTTAGTCGCTTTAAAGGTAACCGAACCATCCTTGACGGTAATGAGTACACACTGGAGAACGGGTAGCGTTACATGTTTTATACTAACTCGAGTGATGAGCTCAAGTGTGTGTATAAGTTTTTGTTGTTCGATTATTATTTTCATTTTTTTATATTTTACTCTTTCTTATTAGGGGTGTGGAAGTGTGCATAAGCTAAAAATATGTTGTATTTATAAGGTTACTGTAACATCATTATTTATAAAATACTTGTGCATTTGTCTGTGTATAGTGTTTATTTCTCTGGGGGTAACTGCAAACTTACAATTGAGTGGGTATAAGTCGTAATTTTATACCCAGATTTTTTTATCAAATTAGGTATTTTAGTACAGTTATACCAGCTGTAATTAGTGATTATGTTTATAGTTATTCATTATTATCCCCCGATTTACACACAGGACATACCCTGAACGTAAAATAAAGCACTGAATTAGTTCAGTGCTTTATTTTGTTATTTTAAAAGTAACCTCACTTGGGTGATCTCCTCTTCAAGTTCAGCGTCAACTTTTAGGTCCCGTTTAATTTTTTCACAACTATGGATGACTGTTGTGTGATCACGTCCACCTAACTTCTTTCCAATCGCGGGGTATGAAACTTGAAAATCTTCCCGCAAAATATACATGATAATCTGCCTTGGTTTTACAACCTCCTTACGACGGGTTTTTTCGTAGATACTCGCTTGATCGATATCAAAGAATCGAGCCACTTTATCAACCACATCAGATACAGCCAAGGTTTTGCGCGGGCGGCTACTGTTTTTAATGATCGCCTTTACCTCTTCAATTGAGAGGGTGCGTCCCAATAGTTGAGATTGGCACATAATCGTATTAAGAGCCCCTTCTAGTTCGCGGATATTACCTTCGATTGTATGAGCGAGATGCTCCACTACATCATCGCTTAAAATAATACTGTTTTGGGCAGCTTTAGCGCGCAGTATAGCTGCTCTGGATTCACTATCAGGTGCTGGGATATCAACAATCATTCCCTGACCAAAACGTGAACGAAGACGATCCTCCATACCGGCGAGTAGAGCCGGGTGCATATCACTCGAAAACACTATTTGTTTATTAGTGTCGTGCAGGGCATTAAAGAGATGGAAAAGTTCCTCCTGAGTTTTTTCTTTAGTAGCTAAAAACTGCACGTCATCCATGATCAAGACATCATATTGACGATATTTATCTTTGAAACTATTGGCCGTACCACTTTGGAGTGAGTTAAAGTAATCAACCGCAAACCGTTCACTGGTAACATAAAATACTTTTTTACCTGTTTTTTTGACTTGATTTCCAACAGCTTGAATCAAGTGAGTTTTTCCGTGGCCAGTCTTTCCGTAGATAAAGAGTGGGTTGTAAGCGATGCCCGGTTTTTCACTGACTGTTTTGGCCGCTGCGTGAGCGAGGGCGTTATAGGGGCCAACTACGAAATTTTCAAAAGAATATTTAGGGTTAAGATTGTCACTTTTGTTGATGTAGTAATCCTCAAGCGGTAGCGCGGCGTTAATGGTCTGGGTCTTGTTTGTTTCTCCCCTGCGGTCACTCCGTTGCAAAACAGCGTATTCAATACTACGCACGTAAGGTGTAATTTCACGTAGAGTCTTCAAAATCATTGATTGAAACTTGTCTGCCAACCAATCGCGCACAAAGATGCTCGGTACACCAATAGTAAGCGTGCCATCCTCGAGGGATACTATATGTGTATCTCGAAACCAAGTTTTAAAGTTGGCTGGAGTAATAGAGAGCTCAATTTTAACCAAAGCGTTATCCCAGAGACTCTTAACATCGATTTGTTCGGTGCGGACAATGCTGTTGGTCTGGTGTGGATGTATTGTTGGAGGCATAGATTGTAGGTAATTTCTAAAGCTAGTTTGAATTATACTGGGTCACACAAAACTGTAAATAGTTTAAAATAAAAGTGATTAAAAAGTACCCCTCAATATTAACCAAAAATCTGCAACTGTGGATAACCTGTGGATAAAAAATGAGCCACAGAGCGCCAGCGACAATGGCGAATTTTGTTCCGAGTTTGCCCCCTTCCCAGGGCAAACTCCTGGAACTTGATATCGTTGAGAATAAACCATTTTTTAAAACTATTTTACTGTGTTCAAAATAGTGCCTTATTTCAGAAAGGTTGCGAACTTTAAAAAATCATGTATAGTTCTACCACTAATTACATTTATATGAGTAAACGAACCTATCAACCAAGTAAGCAAAAACGAGCAACAACCCACGGCTTTCTCGTGCGTATGGCTACTGCAGC
>JAYVIL010000088.1:0-7555 GCA_043770255.1 Candidatus Kaiserbacteria bacterium | reverse complement strand
AATTAGCTATTTTGAGGAGACATATCGAGATATGTTGACGAAAAAGAGGTAATTTGCAGCCAAACATTTGGAATCTTTTGGCTGGCTATGGGGTTAGTTGATGGGCTCTAAGTAAACCGCAAACCAGAACTACAAACCACCGGAACTCTCTCAAACGCAGTTTCTCTCTCTTTATGCTAAAATACTCACCGTGTCCAACCTCGACAAACTTATCTCCCATTTTGAAAAATTCCCGGGCATTGGCGGGCGCCAGGCCAAGCGGTTTGCCTTTCATATTTTGACTCTGCCACAAAACAGTACTACGGAACTAGCAGAGCTCATCGGGAACCTAAAATCTACTGTTATCGAATGTGCCTCATGTCACCGTTTTTTCTCGAGTAACGGTGGCGATGCAACTCTGTGCTCTATCTGTACGAGCGATAACCGCGATCAACACAAACTGATGGTAGTGGCAGCAGACAGCGACATCACCGCTATCGAGCGCAGCGGTGTCTACGATGGACTCTATTTTGTGCTTGGAGGTACCGTTCCGCTCCTCCATAGCGAAGACGCCAAGAAGCTGCGCGGGGGGTCTCTCAAATCAACAATCGAGGCTCGTATCCCCGGCGGACTGTCCGAAGTCATCTTAGGGTTTGCGGTCAATCCCGATGGCGAGAACACTGCTCGGTTTGTGGAATCAATCATCATGCCACTACTTGTAAGCACTCATGACCCACTCAAAATTTCCCACCTCGGACGCGGCCTATCAACCGGCAGCGAACTCGAGTACGCCGACCCAGAAACCATCAAGAATGCTTTGCGTAATCGCGGCTAAGACTTTCCTCAATTAATTCTTTTAGTGAAAGGTAGTCTATCGTAAGTGACTCTGTGACTTCTTTTATAGTATTAATACTTACACCTTTATGCTTTGCAACTTCACTGCCTGAAATAATATATTGGACTTCTGGAATTTCTGTTAACGTTTCATTAGGATAATTTTTTTGTAGCAAACGTACACGTTGATTCATTTCTTGATTAAAGTAATTAGTCATACTGGGATCTAAACTGAGTTTCTCGCGAAAACTCTCAATATCACGTATCAGCCAACTTGATGACTCTGCTGCTGACACGGTAGTTTCGAGCGACTCAACCAATCTCTGTATTGAACCAATTATTTGTGCAAGTATTTTTTTTTGGATTGGTGCATTTAAATCTACCGTTATGCCCTTTTTCATACTACTTCCAGCGAGAGCGCGCCAGTAGGGTGAAGCGGCGCAATCATCCCACTGAAATTGGTCTAATACAAAAGTCTTGATGCGTGCTATTTTTTCTGAAACTTCTAGTAACTGCTCATCATGAGTATTAGTTATTATATTTTCTAAAATTTTCTTGACATCGTCAGGCGACATCTCCAAAGCTAGATTACGTTCAGGTTTAAAATTTTTTTCCATAGATATAATATTAATATACTACAAAAATACAAAAAACTCCCTTGCGGGAGCTTTTCTTTATGCAATAGATTCGATTTTGATTTGTGAGTACTTCTGGCGGTGACCAATTTTTCGGTCGCGGTTACTTTTGGCTTTGTAACGGAGAATAGTGATTTTTGGTCCCTTTTCCATCCCTAGGTAGGTAGCCTTCACTTTAGTGCCCGTGTACGGAGTACCGATGTTTGAGCTGGTGCCAGTGTCAGTCATGAGGACCGTATCGAACTCAATTGCTGCTCCAGCTTCGTTTTCACCTAATAATTCAACCTCGATAATGTCGCCGACAGAAACGATATATTGCTTGCCGCCTGTTTCAATTACTGCAAACGGGGCGTCCTTTTTTGTAGTTGTAGCCATAGTGGTCGCTATAATACTAGAAAAGCTGGAAAATTGCAAGAGTTTAAGGTAGTGTAGTCTCTGGAAATAGCAGGGGGATGTTATGGGACTTTTGACTACCGGAGATAAGGCGGTGTTACGTGTTGGTACTGTTCAGTATTATACTACTGCTTTCAAAGTACTAGCGATCTCAGAACGCCAGAACGTATCCAATGGTGAACTCGTGAATTTCTGCTTCAATATTTACTGGCACAGCCCAGAAACATTGCCGCCTTATCTAATCAGATTTAATTGGGTAACCTCACTTCAGGAAACACAAGCAAATGATGGTAGCTTGAGACTTCATGTTTACGCTCCAGTTCTATCAAAAAAATACAAACCGGGCATGATTCATACTTTCCTTCGAGAAAGAGGTGTGCCTGATCAGATTGGAGTATTTGGGGTGACCCGTATGTACCGTCTGTAAATGAAAGCCGCGCCCCTGTACGGGACGCGGCTTCAGTTTTCCAAATTTATTTGGACTAAAGTCATTATTTTAATATTCCTAGTCTTCGCTTTTTGCTGGCTTATCAATCACCATTGCTTCGTAGCCTGTACTCTCCCCCGCAATGCGCACCACATCTTTATCAATCTTACCGAGTTCCTTTTGGGCGGTATTAAAATGATTAACAGTTGTACCCAGTGCGTTCCCGACTTTGTTAAAGTATTCATTGTAGGCCTGCAGGTGACGCGACAGTTTCTCGACGTTTTTTTGAATCTCTTTGGCGCCTTCTTCTACCTTAAACGCTCTAAAGCCGTAGAGGACTGACTGGAGATAGGCAGCAAACGTAGTGGGTGAAACAATAATGACATTACGATCCTTGTAGGCATAGTCAATCAAGGAACGAGTATTGACCTTGACTGACCCCACTTCATTGATGAGTAAATCATAATAGATAGCCTCAGCCGGAATATACATAAAGGCAAACGGCAGCGTCCCGTCACTTGGACGAATGTATTTAGCGGTCTCATCAATCCGTTTCTTGAGGTCGTTTTTAAATTCTTTCTCGAGTGCCTCACGCTCAGCATCACTTGTCGCATCTACGAGACGACGGTAGTTATCGAGCGAAAACTTGGCATCAACCGGAATCATGCCGTCTTTTGTTTCAATCACCGCGTCTACGGTCTCCCCGCCCGGGAACTGATACTGCATTTTATAGGCACCAACCGGCAGGATATTTTCCAAAGCCAACTGGAGTGACGCCTCACCGAGATTCCCCCGTTGTTTTTGATGCTTGAGGACTTTCTCCAAACTTTGCAGTTGCTCGGCTACTAGAAAAACCTGCTTACTACTCTCGGTCACCTCGGACACATTTTTTTGCACCCCAATCAGTTTCTCACTGATACTGTCCTGAATTGCCCTAATTTGTTCATTAACATCTTTGTTAATTTGCTGCATCAGCTCCTTACTCTCCCGAAACTGCATCTGGCTTCCCTGTTGCACTACTTTACTACTCTCGCTCATTTGTTTACTACTCTCGCTCATTTGCTCGCGCATACTGCGGGTTAGGTCTTGGAGCTGCTGCTGCATCAGGAGCATACTGCCTGAGTCATCTTTCTTAACCTCAACTTTAATAAAAAAGACGTAGATTAGCACGGCAAAAATCGCCAAGAGCAAGAGCACAATAATGATTGAAATCGGTTCCATAATGGCGTAATTGTAGCATACAGCTCCGAAAGGTTATTTTTAGTTGTATCTATGCTAAAATAGCAACAATAACCAATATTTTTATGTCTCTACACGACCAAATTCGCGAATCACTTAAAACAGCCATGAAGGCAAAAGATGCTGTCACCTTGACCACTGTTCGCAGCATTATGACTGCCTGCACCAATGAGCTGGTTGCAACCGGTAAAACTCCTCAAGACCAACTCGATGACACCGGAATCCTCGCTGTGATCAAACGTCTTGCTAAACAGCGTAAAGAATCAATCGTCCAGTACGAAGCCGCCAACCGTCCAGAACTAGCCGCGCCAGAGAAACTCGAACTAGCTGTCCTCGAAGCTTACCTTCCTACCCTTTTGACTCAAGCAGAAATTAGACCCGTAGCCGAAGCCAAAAAGGCAGAACTCGGTGTGACTGATAAAAGTAAGCTCGGTATCCTCGTCGGAGCAGTGATGAAGGAATTAGGAGGTAATGCTGACGGGGGTGATGTTAAGGCGGTGGTTGAATCTTTATTTTAAAAACTTTATGTTTATTCCTAATAAAAACACTCGAGCATGGCTCGAGTGTTTTTATTAATATATTTGTTTACTATCGAGGATAGCTTGCATGCTGATTACACCTTCTTCTGGAGTAATCTCATCTCGCATTACTTGTTCAATGAGAGCTAATGCTGCCGGAGGTTCCCAATCTTGCCGACCCAGCTGTTGCATTTGACCAAATATGCCTTGCATTTTAGCTAAAGCTTCATTTTTATTAATCTTCGGTTTTTCATTTTGGGAATTTTCATAAGTCATAATGAGATTATACAGCAATCTATCATTTGTAGACAAATCACTAAATTATGGTATTATTTTGGTAGAACTGTTCACAGGAGAAAATATGAGTCGCATCACAGTGTCTAACTTTTCGGCTGCCATGCCATTATTATGTGCCGTGGTAGATATCGATGACGCGGGTTTCGCGAGAATCATTTCGCGAGACCACTACACTGGAGACCGCATATACGATAAGTTGGCTATTGCCGCAGCCAAAAAAGTGCACGCGGGTAAGTGATCTTACCTCTGACGCCGAAGCCGTTACCACGACTTCGGCTTCGTCACCTCAACAGCAGGAGGGCGCAATGAGTGCAGTTCCTATTGAAATCGGACAATGTATTAGACCAGGGTCTGAAACCTACTATGTGTGGGTATACATAAGCACTGAGGGTGAGCTTGATTTTGTGCAAATCGGCACAAAAAATAATCTCACCGTCGCCACAAACCCACTCAACAAAACAACGTGCGAGCTACTGCATCCCGGCTTCTGGACTGTAATCTGCAACCGCATTGCCAAACTTGAACTGGAGATAGATAATGGTATCTAAAACTTCTGTTTCTCATATGACCACCCTAGAACAGCGGGTGCTGCGTGATTACCAGCGGTCAAAAATGCAACGATATAAAGTGGCAGAAAAAAACGCCTATGTGACCATTCGAGCCAGCTTACTAAATTGGCTTGCTCAGCCAGTGATGCGCGAAAGTTATAAAATTGAAGATCTGCCGTATCACGAACAAGTGGATCTCGTTGAAAAGCTGGTAAAACACTTACAAACAGAACGAAACAAAAAAGCAAAGGAAACACGCACTGATAAAAAAGCACTGGCGCAACTGGAGTTAAACCAGGCTCGTCAAGGCTCATTTGAACTATGAAACCTGGCTCTGGCTCGGTTTCTTTTTTATATACAAATATTTAAAATATATAGCACCATCCATTTACTTATCTCCCACGATAGATATCCAAGAGGGTGGGTAAAAATTACTATACGTAAACCGCGGCGGTGGGTTTGGCTCGAGACGCTAGTAGAATCAAACAAACCGGCGATAATCTTTTCATCACAGAGTAATATTTTATGTCCGCTCAGAAAATTACTCCGGCTTCAAATCCTCGATCTGCTGTGAGTCTTCTATTTTGAACTCCCCTACTCTAGTTCGACGCAGGTTAGCGAGCGTAGCAGGATAGCCCAGTCGACGCCCTAATTCTTTGGCTAATGAGCGAATGTACGTTCCGCTACCAACTGAAAAATTCACCGTCACAACGAGACGATTAATTGTTGTCATCGCAGTATCGGCGAATACTACTTCGATATTGCCGACGGTAGCACTATTTACCTTCATGTCACGCATCGGTACATCGGTCACTACCTCCCCTAACTTCTCAGCGGCCCGCGCACGTTTGTACATTGGGACGCCATCTTTTTTGATAGCGCTGTAGGCTGACACTGGTAACGTAACCGTGCCCACCAAACCAGCAACAGCTACCAGTATTTGCGCGGGATCAAGCTCAACTTTTTCGACTGACTCGATTATGTCTCCTTCCATATCACCAGTGGTTCTACTCTCACCGATTAACACTTCAGCAAGGTAATCTTTATCGAGTTTAATTAATTCCGTTAATTTCTTTGTACCTGGACCCACACCAAGTATCATGAGCCCGGTCGCCAAGGGGTCAAGCGTGCCGGCGTGACCAATTTTTTTAACATTGATTTGTTTTCGTACCCGGCGAATCACATCAAATGAGGTGATTCCTTTTGGCTTATCGATCAGTAATATTTCTTCCATAACTTATAGCTACCAACTACATTGTAATACTCATAAAAGTAAAACAGGCTGCAAAACAAATGCTGATATGCACTGCAAAATAAGCTAAAGGTTTAATATATTTCATAGGTTGATAGTATAGCAAAAAACGCCAGCAAATGATGGGGTCATTTGCTGGCGTTTATTTTAATTAATGCTAAAGACTGGCTTTAAAATCACCGTATCCCTTTTCCTCCATCTCACTTTCCGGGACAAATCTAAGCGACACTCCGTTTAGGCAATAACGTAACCCACCCCGGTCACGAGGACCATCTGGAAATACGTGCCCTAAGTGATTATCAGCAATTTTCGAACGTACCTCAGTTCTTTTTGAGAAAAAAGTATTATCCTCATGTTCGGTCACTGCCCCACCGGCAATTGGCTTTACAAATGATGGCCAACCAGTACCCGAGTCAAATTTGTCTTTTGATGAGTAAAGGGGCTCACCGGACAACACGTCGACATAAATTCCTCGTTCGTAATTTTTATCAAGCGGACTAGATCCAGCTCGTTCAGTACCCTCTTCCTGGGTAACGTTAAAGGTTACTTTATCGAGTGTTGCCCGCAAGCTATCCAAACTCGGCTTAACGTAACTGAGCCATTTTTTATCAGTTTGCGTAGCGACATCAGAACCAGCGGTCGTGGCTGCTTCTTTTCTCCAAGAGAGTGTTGCTTTGGTGTCAGTCCCCCATGTTTTAGTTATAAACGCATCTCGCCCTGAAGCATTACGATAATACTTATACTTTAAACTAGACAGTGTTCCTTTGTAATAATCTTGGTGGTAGTCCTCAGCAGACCAAAACTTAGGAGTAGCTTCTACGGCTACTGCCAAGTCTTTGGCATATGGACCTTTTTCGTCAACTTCTTTAATTAGGTTTACAATAACTGCTTTCTCTTTATCATTACTGTAATAAAATGCGGGGGTATAGTATTTACCTCTATCGCTGAACGAACCTTCTCCATCAGTTGGATCCATATGCTTCAGCGCAAAAATCAAAATCTCCTCAAACGAAATAATGGCTGGATTATACTGCACCTCTACCACTTCCCGGTGTCCACCGCTACCGTAATTTTCGTAAGTTGGGTTCTCGCTACTGCCACCAGTGTACCCAGAGACTACCTCAAATACCCCCGGTAATTTCTCTAAATCTGACTCAACACACCAGAAACAACCACCAGCTACGAGCATGGTTGCGGTTGTGTCAGGCATGGTTGCTGGCTCTCCATTTTGAGTATTTTTTTCAGATATCATAGTTTCATTTATTTGATTAGTTTCAATATTACGACCTTCTAATTGATCAGCAGCCTGTCTGGCAGCATCAAGCGTATCTGCGATGCCACTTCGCTCAGTGGGATTTTTTTCACTAAAATTAGGGAGAAAGTAATTAAACGAGGCGAACGCTCCTGCGATTACTACAGCTATAATGGCTATG
>JAYVIL010000087.1:0-7588 GCA_043770255.1 Candidatus Kaiserbacteria bacterium | reverse complement strand
CAGTAGGGTACCAACCAACTCTCGCCGAAGAAATGGGTAAGATGCAGGAACGTATTACTTCAACCAAGAAAGGTTCAATTACTTCAGTCCAGGCTGTGTACGTGCCAGCAGACGACTTGACCGACCCAGCGCCAGCAACCACCTTCTCACACCTCGACTCAACGGTAGTACTTTCACGTCAGCTCGCATCACTCGGTATTTACCCAGCGATTGACCCACTTGAAAGTAACTCGTCAGCGCTTGACCCAATGATTGTGGGCGCGGAACACTATAGGGTGGCGCAGGGTGTGAAGCTCGTGCTACAACGCTACAAAGACCTCCAAGACATCATCGCGATTCTTGGTATCGAAGAATTATCCGAAGAAGACAAAACCACCGTCTACCGCGCCCGAAAAATCCAACGTTTTATGAGTCAACCATTTAGTGTGGCTGAAGTGTTTACCGGAGCACCTGGAAAATACGTGTCATTAGCGGATACAATTCGTGGTTTCGGCGAGATTCTTGATGGTAAGCATGATGAGAAGGGGGAGCAAGCTTTTTATATGAAAGGCTCGATTGATGAAGTGGTGTAGCAATAGCGGGCAATCTGCTTTGTTGTACTTCGTAAAATAACTTTCATCGTATAAAAATACGTCTCAAATTATTTCACTCGCACGCTGCGCATCTTACCCACTCTAGCTCCACCTGAGCTAGTCACAAACAAAACTAAATAAAAAATTAATCATGGCAAAATTATTAAAATTAACTATCTCTAAAGTCGACGCACCAGTCTTTGACGGGGACGTAGTTTCAGTGACCGTACCGGGAACCGAAGGGGAAATGACTATCCTCGCAGATCACACCGCCCTTATCTCGGTTCTGAAAGCCGGTACTATCACAGTGCTCACGGAAGCCGGTACCAAAGAAACATTCGACGTCATCTCTGGCACCCTTGAAATCAGTAATAACCACGCTACAGTTTTAATTTAAAACACTATCGTTAGTTTGAGGGCGGCTAAACCCTTCTCAAACGTTCACTATTTCATAGTAAAACCTTCCATTCGAATGGAAGGTTTTACTATGAAATTTTCTATCGTAATGTGCGTATTATAAGTATAATTACAATATATGGATAATAATAAAGTTGCTATGATTGCGGTTGGAGCAGGGATTGTTGGGTTGCTCGTTGGATTAGCAGCGAGTTCTTTTGATAGAGATGAACGTGGTGATAAGTATGGACACGACATGATGGGAAGCGGAGATTATGATAACAAAGGCGGTATGATGGATAGTCGTGGTAAGGAAAGTCAAGACAATCGTTCAGGCATGATGGGTGGGGCACACATGATGCCAGATGGGACAATGATGGGCGGAGATGGAATGGGAATGGGTATGATGGTCGCAAGTGAGCAGGAATTTATTATGGGTATGATTCCGCACCACGAAGAGGCGATTGAGACCGCCAAGGAAGTCATTGCCCGGGGCGGGAGTACGCCTGAGATTAAAATGCTGGCAGAGAACATCGTCAAAGCCCAAGAATCTGAAGTTGCCCAAATGAAAGACTGGTACAAAAATTGGTATGGCAAAGACTATGTAGCTGATGGTAAATATAAACCAATGATGCGACAGCTCGACAACCTCTCTGGCGCAGCCCTCGATAAGGTGTTCCTCTCCGACATGATTATGCATCACCAGATGGCTATCATGATGGCTAAAAGTGTCGATGCTCATATAGAGCACTCTGAAATCAAAACTCTCTCTACAAATATCAAGACTACTCAAAGCGCAGAAATCGAAACAATGCAGAATCTCCTCAAAACCTTAAGTGAATAATTTAAAGTAATTTACCCTCGAAATACCTTTCAATCGATTGAAAGGTATTTTAGTTGACTTTTGTTTTTTTGTTTAGAGTAGTCGTTAGTAGTCCTGTAAATGGAGGAAAAAATGAGCAAAGTCCCAACCACCCGAACGCATGTTACATTTTCAAAAAAACTTGACGAGGCATCTCAAAGGATTCAAGATAGACAAGGTCTTACCACGACATCAGATGTCGTACGAATTTCGGTTATGACGATGGATGTGTTGACCGAAATGATTGAAAAGGGCGGAATTTTGCGAGTCGTGTACGCTGACGGAACTAGTGATAGAGTGCTTTTGATTTAGCAAGCACCGTAAACAAAAAAGCCCTGCTTAGCGTTTGCGGGGCTTTTTTACTTTTAATTATAAGAGTGAGTTAGAGCGAAATGCTGTCCTTTGCGGATTTCTCCAGCCCTTCTTCCTTCGGTACCTCTACTTTGCAAGACGTTTTGGCGGTACTTTTGAAAGTTTCCCAAGCTGCTTTGCGACTCGTTTTAAGCTGTTCGTGGGCTGACTTGGTCGCTGTTCTTGAAGTTTTCCAAACACTCATAAGTGCTTGCTTTCGATCTTTCGCATCAGTCATGTTCCAAGCGTCTACCAATCCCGACTTTCGTGCGGCTAGAGCATCGGTCATCTTTGTATTAAAGGCGGTCCAAGCACTCGCAACAGTATTTTCGCGCGCTACTACGGCTGTAGCCATACAGGTACGGTCAACCGTAGTGCTGGCGTTTTTTACACGTGGGGTACTGCTCGCTCTATCACCACCACGCATCTTGAGTGATTCAAATTGTCCCGTTAGTGTTTGAAGTTGCTGGGTTAGTGTTTGTAAATCAAAAGTCGCTGCGTGTGAGCTCGTTGGTATAACGAGTAATACCGCAAGTGCAAACATACCGATAATTTGTTTTTTCATTTCGTTTTAAATTAATGTGTAAACTTTAGTCTAAATTATACTACACTCTCAAATTGAGCGAGAATGTTCAATCGCTGTTACTTTTACATATCGCGGGGAGTTATAAAACATATGAGACAAAATATCACTACAAAACAGTACTGCATCGTCACGATACTTTTTATGGGTTTTCTATTTAGTGCGGGTCTTTTTACACCAGAAGAATACGTGTATGATCAGCCGGAGGCGTATATTGAAGGTGCTACACAGCCGACCGTTGAGGTTTGGGAGATGTACTAGTTGCTATTGTAATTTTACATTTTTCTTGTATTATCCTGTTTAGGATACAGCTCTTGGAGAAATAACATGGCTTATGTGCCAAACCCATTCAAGTTAATGGATGACTTCTTGTTAGAACGTGTGTTCAATCCGCTTACGTGGTGGGTCGAGTATCATTACGATCGGAATGCCATGGATATACGAATCTGTGTTACGTATACGGCTCTTCTGATACTTTTGCTCGTATCGGTATTTGAAAAAACCCACTTCCTCTTCTTCATACTTTTGTCAGCCTTAGGGTATTACTGGGTGTATGGCACAAATATATTGCGCCGGTTATGGAGGTCAAATAATCAAACCGGCAAAAACAGCAGTCGCATAAGTGGGTTTCCGATTCGAAGGATTAATGACGTGTTTGTTTTGATGCAACTACTTACCCCATCCTCAAATTACTTCTATAATGTTTTGGATGTAATAGGATGGATCATGATCTCCATTGTTTGTGGTTATCTCGATGCCACTGACGCCACTCCGCCGCAACATCGAGAGTTCAAAGCGGTACCACAGACGTAACAGAAAATCCCGAAGCCATCTTAGGCTTCGGGATGTTTTTATATTTGACACTTTGGACAATAGTGGGTCCCACGGCCAGCGACTCGGATTTTGATAATCAGGGTCTTACAGCGGGGGCACGGCGTGCCTTGTTTGCCAAAGACTTTGAGGAATTGGGTGAAGTTACCGATATTGCCGTCAGTATCGACAAAATGCTGGAAGGTGGTGCCACCAACAGCAATTGATTCATTCATGACATCTCCTGACGCTTGGGCGAGGAGCTTGGCTTCTTTATCAGTTAGTGTGTTGGCACGTCTGGTAGGGGCAATTTTGGCTCGCCAGAGGGCTTCGTCGACGTAGATGTTGCCCAGGCCAGCGACAAATGACTGGTTGAGAAGCACGGCTTTAATAGCCGTTTTTCGTCGTTTGAGGGCACTTGTAAACCATTTGGTATCGAAGTCAGCGCGGATTGGTTCGGGCCCGTAGTTTGCTTTAGTGGTAGCCAGTTCGGCTGCAGTCACTAATTTTAAATACCCAAACAAGCGCATGTCGTTGAAGTAGAGCGTGCCAGCTGTGCCAAAGTGAATCGCCAGCCTACTGTGTTTGTGCGGGAAACCGCCACCATCACTGGTACTTTCAGAGTGTCCGCCTCCAACCACTTTGCCTGTACCATCGACGAAGAAAAACTGCCCCGTCATCTTGAGGTGTCCCAACATAAACATTTCGTCATTGTCTTTAAAGCAAAAAATCATTAATTTACCAATCCGGTCGATATGGTCAATCGTTTGGCCAACAATTTTTTTACTAAAATTTTTATCGCCAGCCGTCGTTTTTGGGTGGTACAAAGTCACCTCCGAGATGGTTTTGCCCCGTAGCTTATGAAGCAGCTGCAAGCGGACGGTTTCAACCTCAGGGAGTTCAGGCATATTAGTTTATGGTACAAGAAATTTGACCTATTGGCTAATGTGCTTAAAACTAAGATGTGACATAACCTTGCGATATACTAATAGAATATGAAATTGATTGCCTTTTACACTCGTAAAAACATGCTCGTGCTGACGGTAGGTCTCGTACTACTTTTTATTTCCTATAAAGTTTGGTATTTGAGTGAAGATCCGGGTGAAGATAAAGATTGTAACCCACTGTTCCCCGATGAGGCAGATGGAACTAATTTACAGATTGCGCCCGCGGACGAAGCAACTGTGGCTTGGTTTAGACGGGGCGGGGTAGTCAATGATGCCAGCTGCCTTGATCAGACTGCGGTGTATGGTGTGGTAAAAATTACGTCTGAAGCAGATGTGGCTAACGCGCTGGCGTATGTCACCGCTCGTGACTTGCAGGTGTCAGTAGCTGGAGTAAAGCATAGTATGGGTGGGCAGGCTTTTGCTAAAGGGGGTCTGATGCTTGATATGACTAGCTTTAATGCCATCACGGTCGATGCCGAATCATCAACAGTAACCGTGGGAGCGGGTGCAACCTGGCACGACATCCAAAAAGTTATTCATCCTCAATTTGCCATCATGTCGATGCAGTCAACCGATGTATTTTCAGTCGGTGGATCGCTATCAGTAAACGCGCATGGTATGGATCATCGGTCGGGAGCAGTAGAGAATTCAATCAATAGATTAAAAGTAATGTTAGCTGATGGAACAATTAAAATCGTGAGTCGAACAGAAAATACTGACCTGTATGAAATGGTGGTGGGTGGGTATGGGCTCTCGGCGGTTATTCTCGAGGCAGAATTGAAACTGGTGCCAAATGAATTGTATACCTCACGTCGAGAAATTATTTCCTACCAGGATTTTCCGACACGGTTTGCTGATATCAATGCTAACGCTAACATCGGTTTAATGTATACCCATTTAAGTACTGCACCTGGAAAATCATTTTTGAAAGAAGGAATCATGTACATTTACGAAAAATCAAATGAGGAGGTTGCCCTTGCTGACATTCCACCCTTGGGTGAGGTTTCGGGAGTTAAATTGCGCCGTTTACTCATGAATGTTTCAAAATATGGAGGTGCCTGGCAAACACTCCGCTGGTGGGGTGAAAAATACCTTGAACCAAAAATGGAGTCCTGTTCAATCAGTCGGAATGCAGCTCAAAGTAGCGGGGAAGCCTGCCTCGTCAGTCGGAACGAGCCCATGCATGATTCGGTTCCGTATTTATATAACTCATTAAAAAAAGAAACGGATATTCTTCATGAATATTTTATCCCTAGAGATAATTTAGTTTCGTTTGTAGATAAATTACGCACCATTATGATAGAGGAAGACGTCAATCTCTTGAATGCTTCTATCCGAGTAGTAAATGCTGAACGTGGTTTTTTGACATATGCTCCCGAAGAAGCCTTCTCAGTTGTCCTCTACATTAACCAAAAAACTACCCCTGAAGCTGACGCTAAAATGAAGCGGGTCACACAGCTCTTGATAGACGCCGCGAGCGCGGAAGGAGGCAGGTTCTTTTTGCCCTACCAGCTCCATTACACCAATGCACAGCTTGAAACAGCGTACCCAAATATCGCTGAGTTCTTTGAAAAGAAGCGTACGTATGATCCGACAGAGCTATTTAGTAATACTTGGTATAATCGTTACAGTACAACAACAGATAAGGTAATTTAATAATCGTATATGTGTTCAACTGCAATATCACAATCGCTCAGTTGCTTGAGAGTTAGATCAAGCTCCGTCACAGAGATCAATTGACCAATTCGTGCCTCTTTGGTATGTGTCAGAACGGGTAATGCAAAAATAGTTTTTCCAGGTAGAGCGCAAGAATTATTTTGTGCCGTCACAAAACTGAGTAATATTTCTGAATTTCCTTGGATATCAATTATGGTGCCACCGGCTGCCACCACCTGCTTTACAGTGTCAGTAAATGCTCGGTAGCGAGGCGCCAAGGCAGTCACCCCCGTGGTCGTAGCTTCTACTGATGTTATTGCCGGGATAGAAGCTAGGGTGGCAGTATCAATATTTTGGGTGATGATACTCGTTGTATAGCCTACATATCCAAAATTAGCTTCGGCGACCTTGCCCAAGAGAGACGCGTACGCACCCTTCAGGTGGTAGCCCAACGTGAAAATAATACGACGTTCTAGTCCGCGCGGACTGAGACTACTCCAACCCCAAGATTTCCATAGGGTACCAACTGCGTGGTGGTAGGGAAAATCATACCAGGGTGTTTGCAATAAAGAATCACTGTACTGTTCCGCGATCGAGTCAGTGGTGTAATCCTCAGTAGTTTTTTTATTAAAATTAAGTAATTCAAACGCTAAACCAATTGTTTTTTCATAAGCTCCAATAATCCCATATTCAATCGTAAAGCTGATACCGATTACCTGTAGTACCGACAAACTTTCTGGGTCAATTTCTGTGCCATCGAGAGAAATTTTTATTGCATCCAAAGCATCCCAATATTGCTGTATCGCAGCGAAGTAGGGGAACTGACTTGGTCTCCCGCCACGGGCTGTAAAATCACTGTATTCTTGCGCGCTATAGACGATGTACCACTCAGGGAAAGTTGATAAGGTTCGAGAATAATTTCGCGGATCCGTATTGGTTGCCTGAGAGCTTGTTGTATCCGTTTGGATTATGGGTTTTTGAGCGGTGAAGTACGATACAGCCTTCGGGCTCAGTGTATGAGCGGTACTATGATGAGCAGGAATTAATATCCCTAACACAAACATTACGCTAGGAAGCCATACGCGCATGATGCTGTAGCGTATCATGAATATTATGAGCGAGCTTTTGTTGCCCAGCTTTTACGACTCAGATAAAAACCAAATATCAAGGCTGTTCCACCGATAATAACGTGCGGTACATTAAGGAGAAAATTAAGTATGAACGGATTGTCGGCAACTCCATATATAAAGATCCCAAAATCGAGGTACGAGTTTCCCGCATACAATCCAATTAAACTGTCGAGAAAATAGAGTGAGCCGAAGATCTTGAAATAAAGGATAATTTGACGATTTGATATACTAGCTGCTATCAGTGCCCACAACCCCGAGCTGGCGTGCAGGGTATTGTCGTA
>JAYVIL010000086.1:0-2905 GCA_043770255.1 Candidatus Kaiserbacteria bacterium | reverse complement strand
TTCTGGAAGCGGCGAATTACGTTCGCACTGCTCTCGTTATTGTTTTTTACAATTTCTACGTTTATTGCCATATGTGCGCACGATAGTATCATTTGTAGCCAAATAATGCAAGAAAAATGAACAAACAAGCGTAGCGACTATTGTGAATTTTGTTCCGAGTTTGCCCCTTTACCTAGGGCAAACTCCTGGAACTCTCCAAGTTACTAAAAAATGTTCTTCTGCCATATAGACATACGGCTCAATCACAAATCACTGGTCTTCGCGTATCTAAAGCAATTTAAAGGTAAATTTAAAATTATCTTTTACTTCGTCAGCAGAATCAGATACTAGAGTGATTTTCTTTAGAATAAAATGCCGCCTCTATCTGTGAGATAGAGGCGGAGCATCTTTGATTCTAGCTGATGCAGCTAGGTCTGGATCTCTTCTTTGGACACACCTTCAGCCAAGAGTTCTGCCTCGTAACGGTTTATGAAGTGCTTTCCTGACTTAGTGCCTTGGTATAAGAGGCGCATCCAGCGTAGACCTTTCAGTTTTGGGAAGCCAGCTCGCACAACACTATCGATACCGAACTCGTCCACTTTAATACCGCCTTTTTGTAACTCGTCGCAGAACTCAATAGCGGTATTGTTCCACCCTTTTTGGCTGGCTAAACGAGCGATAACCAGACCCCACCCATCAAGCTGAAACAATAGAACGGCATCAATCCTGGTGACTGGCAGAGCGCCACTTGAGTTCAGGGCTATGATTAAATGATGTTTCGAGTGAGGTCGTGGGCTCTCGCTCCATAGTCGCTCATAATAAGTCCTCAGCTTTTCATCCAGGACTCCATTTTTGGCAAACGCCATTCGAGCTACAAGCGTAACCGGCTCATCCTCGTATGGGTCCCGATCCACTGAGGTAAGATCGATTCAGCGATTGAGAACAGCCTGGACCATACGAGGGTACACAATCTGACGCTCAGCATCAGATAATATCCCTGAGAGCTGAAATGTTTCAGCCAGCAGGCCCAGATAGGAATTCCCGCCAGGGGCGTTTATTTCCCGGGTATTAGTGCGATCGAGGAGAAAAATCTCCCAATCCGAAACAGATCTGTTTACAGTTGATCGTGCTGGCATTCTCGCCTCCATTAAGAACAGTTGTTTTCTAAAGTCTACACTTTTTCAAAAATTAATAAAGCTTCGAAACATCTCTGTTTCGAAGCTTTATTGCTACACCCCAACCACCACCCCCCGTTTCAATTTCCGTACCAACGTATCATGAGGAATTGGCTCTTGCTTCCTTGCTTCCATATCGCGCAGAATGACGGTACCGTCGACGAATTCCTTTTGACCGATGATTACTACGTGCTTCACCCCGCGAGCCTCAGCGTCGCGTAATTGGGCAGATAGGGAGTCGTTGGCGAGGTCGTGGTGAGCTGAGATGCCGGCCCGACGTAATTCATCTACAATCATCAAACTACGGATTTTTGGACCAAAGCCGAGCTGAATAATCGAAACCGCGGGCGTGTCAAGCTTAAAGCGGGGAGTGCGCGCTGGAGCTGGCCGTTCACGCAAGATGACCACCGCACCGGTTGCAGCAGTCTTTTTCTTGGTCTTACGTTCGACAAAGGCATCAAAGCGACCACCGCGGATGTGCAGCGGGTTATCAAGGCCGCTCTCGAGCTTCGGTAGATCAATTGCAAATAAGGCGTCAGAAAAATATTCATGATGCCCAAGCATTTTTGAATCAATCTCATAGGGAGTCTCGCTCATATCCAGGTACTCAATAATATCGCGGAAATGTTTGCGACTTTGGTCGCTTAGGTACTCGAGTGGGTTCGGACTCTTGTAGGCTAAATCGTGCTCGAGGGTGACGAGGTCTTGCAGGGCCAGGAGTGAGTGAGTCTTCATCAGTTCCCGCGATGACTCGGGCATGAGGTCGAGTCGTTTACGGAGGAAGTTCGTTAATTCACGACCATAACGGGTAATCGAGTCACTGTCACCGAGAGAATTGATACGAACGGTGTGCTCGTGGTAGCCGAGCTCTTGGGCTAAGGCGCGACTGGTTTGGATTAAAATTGCTTCAGCGATACTTTTTTGTACATTAAAAATATGAAAGGCAACGGCAGTTTCATTGCTGTTAGGTTGGGTTTCGATTGAATACAACAGGACTGGTCCCGTAAAGGCATGGAGACGTTCGTCACAGTAGCGAGCGAGCCCGCTGGTGAGGAGTCCTGATACGGCATCAAGCGTATTGTCATTATCAGTGATGGTGTGCGGTAGTGACGTTGAGCAATTTTTGCAGACGGGATCTTTACTTAAACTTTCGACCGTTTTAAATCCAAAATGTTCTGCAGTGTGGGCGGCGATACGCAGGAACTCGGTTGGGCTGGTTTCAGTACGCATACAAATATAATGGTTACGGCTGGCTAGTAATTACAGTGTCACTCACAGCGCCTGGTAGGTAGTCGAGCTGGCTCGGAGGGAACAGGCGAACAAATGCACGTCCGACGATCCGTTCCTCTTGGAGTACGCCCCAAAAACGGGAGTCAGAACTCTGGTCCCTGTTGTCACCCATAACGAAGTATTCACGGTCACCGAGGTCTTCCGTTAAATCAGTGCCGTTGTCCATGCTTTTGATGTATGGCTCGTCTAAAATAAAGCCATTAGGATATTGGGGGTTACTGATACGGACGGTACTGCCTTCGATGGTGATGGTTTCTCCTGGTAGGGCAATCACCCGTTTGATAAAGAACTTTGACGGGTCTTTTGGATAGCGAAAGACAATCACTTCACCGCGTTTTGGGTCGTGGAGTTCGTAGGAGAGCTGGTCCACAATCAGGTATTCACCAGTATGGAAAGTACTTTCCATGGAAGCGCCAGAGACGATAAATGGTTGGGCTATAAATGTACGAATTGGAATAACA
>JAYVIL010000085.1:0-63438 GCA_043770255.1 Candidatus Kaiserbacteria bacterium | reverse complement strand
TGTAAGTATTTCCTTCAATTTTTGAAGATTTCCAAGATAGCTCGATAATAAATCGTTCCAGTTCTCGACTGCGAATGTCTGGGGATTGAGTAGCGACGCGAGTTCGATATGAATCAGTATTAAACTGTAAATTTGCCAATTCATTATTAGAAAATAATATTTTTGGCCAATTGTCCCAAATATCAAATTGATAGGTAATTAATGCCCCTGACCGACTGTCTGGTTCTTGTGCCCCATAACTCGCTGCCTCAACGGGAACAAACAGTCGTCCAGCGGTAGGGAGAATGTAAACCAGCGACCGACCACCACCTTGAGTAGTCAGAACGCCTCCTTCTACCAAATCAGCCAGATCGCGTTTTAGGGTACGTTCACTAGTGCCCTGACCTAATATAGTGAATAATTCCGAAAAGGCGAGTTCCGATTTTTGCTTTAGTTGGTCAATAATTAGTAATTGTCTGGGTGTAATTGTAAACATAATATTAAGTTATTCGTGCCAAAGTATACCATTATTCATGCCAAAATGGCACGAATAATGACCTGTTTTGGCACGAATAGGAGACTGGCAACAGAAATAACCAATAATAAGGCTAAAAATAGCTTGTAATTTAAGTAAAATTATGTTATAATACCGGCAACTGACACTACATTCCTTTAGTTCTGATCCTCAGACACTTTGTCACTTTGACATTGGGGTCTGGGGATTTTTCTTTTGCTATACACAATAATGAAATTCGGCGGACTGTTCGGTGACGGAAAGAAATTTATACGGATTCTTATTTTTGTAGTAATAATTTTGATTTGCAAAATAAACTATAAAAATATAAAAACCCGCAAGCTACGCTTGCGGGTTTTTATAATGCTAAGTGAGGTGATTATTTTGTCTCCTCGGCTTTTTCTTCATCAACAGCTTCTATTGCTTCTTCCTCTACTACGAGCGCCTCAGCTTCTTCGGGGGTATCAATTTCGTCCATTTCTTCATCATCGGGATTAACTGCGTCGCGGTCACCGGTTGCTGCGTCGTCTTCGACACCCATTGGTTCTAAGGTAGTACCAGATTCATCTTCTAAATCATCAATTTCAGTTCCGACTGGTGAATCAACCGGTGCTTCAATTACAGTTTCGCCCGAAGCGTCGGCTTCAGCCAGCGCGTCACCAGTTTGGGCTGATACGATGTCGATTTTCCAGCCGGTTAACTTGGCAGCCAGACGAACATTTTGTCCACCACGCCCAATAGCGAGTGATTGTTGGTCAGGGGCTACTTCAGCCACCGCGTGTCCACGTTCGTTTAGCTCGGCATTTGGTTCAGAGACAATTCGTACAGACAGTACTTGAGCTGGTGAGAGAGCGTCCTCGATGAATTCAGCGGGTGTAGCTGACCATTCGATGATGTCGATTTTTTCGCCACCAAGTTCTGACATAACGGTTGAAACCCGTACGCCGCGTTGTCCTACCATTGATCCCACTGGGTCAATGTGTGAATCAGTTGCAAACACAGCGATTTTTGAACGAGCGCCTGCTTCACGAGCAACTGACTTTACTTCTACCGCACCGGTTTGTAGTTCTGGTGCCTCGATAGCAAATAATCCAGCGAGGAAGTCACCATGAGCGCGTGAGAGCTTAAGGAAGATACCCCGTGGTGTTTCTTCTACCGCGAGCAAAATGGCCCGGATTCTCTCGCCCGGTTTGTATCGTTCGCCCGGGATTTGTTCATCGTACGGCATAATAGCGGTGACGCGACCGAGGTCGACGTAGAGGTTCCCACGTTCAAATCGTTGCACGTGACCAATCACAATATCGCCAGCTTTTGAACCGAATTCAGCGAGAGCTGATTCCTTTTCAGCTTCACGAATTTTTTGGACAATCACTTGTTTAGCTGTTTGCGCAGCAATCCGACCAAAGTCGTCTTTTGGTTCCAGTGGGAAAATAAGCTGTTCTCCCAATTCAGCGCCTTTTTTAATCATCTGAGCAGTCGACAGCATGATGTGCTTTTCTTCATCGAAACGCACTTTCTTGAGGCCGGCAGCATCAGGGATCACGTCTTCCTCTTCCTCTGCTTCTTCGCCGTCTTCCAGTGGTGCCTTAAGCATACTTTCGTCAACCACAATCTTTACTTGATGGAAGTTAGTATCGCCAGTCGCAAAATCAAACTGGGCGTTAATAATTTGCCCTCGTTTTCCGAATTCTTTTTTATAGGCGGTGGCGAGTGATTGCTCAATCGCATCAATCATCTTGGCGCGAGGTATACCGCGTTCTTCTTCCATCTCCGTCAGTACCGCATGAATAACTTTTAAATCGAACATAATATATGTATGGTGAGGTATTCCTCTTAGTTGTAATTGTGACAAGAAACGCGGGCTGCGAGCCCGCGTGTGAGTCAAAAATACTATAGCGAGGTTTTATAAAAAAGTCAAAAGTATTTTTATAGAAGCGGCTATTGATTTGCAAACAGTTGTTGATAAATATGTAAGGTAAGTTTGCTATACTGTACGGACAACAAGTTCTTTTGTTCGTTAATTTTTGGAGTGCTATGCGTATCCTCGATGATCAATTAAAAAAATTCATCCTTGATTCTAACCTTGTGACCAAGGTGGATATTGCGAGTGCCGAAAAAGTGGCGACAGATGAAAAGAGAACCTTGGCCGAGGCTTTAATCGCTGGTGGCTACCTGACTGAGGACGATATGCGACGGGTAGAATCATACGTACTCGGGATTCCGTTTGTGTCCCTCAAAGACATCAAGATTGATTTTGAAATTCTGGCGCTCATTCCTGAGCCGGTGGCCCGAACGCACAATATTATTGCCTTCAAGAAAAACGAATACACACTTGAAGTCGCGATGCTCGACACGGCTGATTTGCCGGCGATTGATTTTATAAAGAAAAAAGTGGGCTTGAAGATCTTGCCGCGCCTCACCGATACTGAATCGATGCGCGGAGCACTGCGGCAGTACCAAAAAAACCTCAAAGATGAGTTTGGTGACTTGATCATGAAGGATGCTTCAGCTATCAAAATAGTCGCTGACGCTGATGGTGAAGAAGTTTCCGAAGCTGATTTGAAAAAGATGGCAGAGGATTTGCCGGTGGTGCGAATTGTTGACACCCTACTGCGGCACGCCATTATTCAAGGCGCGTCTGATATTCATATTGAACCAATGGAAGAGGAAGTGCTCGTGCGCTACCGTATTGATGGTATTTTAAATGATGCGATGAAGTTGCCAAAGATTGCCTCAGGTACGATTGTCGCGCGTTTGAAGGTACTCTCAAATCTAAAGTTGGACCAAAAACGCCTACCCCAGGATGGTCGTTTCAAAATGGAAATGGATGGACAAAAGGTGGCGTTCCGTGTGTCGATGTTGCCTGTCTATTACGGCGAAAAAGTGGTGATGCGTTTATTGCGCGAAAATCGTACGGGATTTTCGCTCGAAGGCATTGGTTTTCACGGGAGTACACTCGAACGGATCCATAAAGCTACGCGCGCTACTACCGGTATTATTTTAGTCACCGGGCCAACTGGTTCAGGTAAATCTACGACTCTGTACACGATTCTTGATTTGCTTAATACTCCCGACGTGAACATTTCAACGGTGGAAGACCCGATCGAGTACCAAATGGCCAGAGTTAATCAAACTCAAGTAAAACCCGATATCGGGTTCACCTTTGCGGCTGGCCTGCGGTCACTGATGCGACAGGATCCGGACATTATTATGGTTGGAGAAATTCGTGACCAAGAAACTGCCAGTTTAGCCATTAATGCAGCGCTCACTGGGCACTTAGTGCTCGCTACTGTGCACACTAATTCTTCCTCGGGCACCATTGCTCGGTTGATTGACATGGGTATTGAATCCTTTTTGCTTGTGTCCACTCTGCGGGTAGCGATTGGACAGAGGCTCGTACGTAAATTGTCCGATGATAAAATACCGTATTTATTATCTAAAGCTGAACGAGACGAATTGGCTAATCATGTAAATATGGATTTAGTGTTGGCAACACTCAAAGAAGAAAAAATGATAAAAGACGATGCTACCTGGAATGATGTTACCTTTTATCATCCAAAGGAAAAGGGTCAGACAGAAGATGGTTACGCCGGACGGATGGGTATTCATGAAGTGCTCGAGATGTCAGCGACGATTAAGGATATGGTGATGGCTCATAAAACGGGAGATGAGCTTGAAGTACAGGCACGCAAGGAAGGAATGCTCACCATGATGGAAGACGGTATCTATAAAGCTGCCCGCGGACTCACTTCTATCGAAGAAGTCCTGCGCGTGATTAGTGAATAAACTATCATGGCAAAATTTATCTACACTGGTTTAGATACAGAAGGAAAAAAAGTCAAAGAGACGGTTACGGCTGATGATCGGTACGCAGTCTATGACATAGCGCGCAGTAACGGCCATACGGTTGATGGAATTACTGAGTCAAGTGGTTTTTCATTTAAAAACCTCATTGACATAGAGGCGATTAACTACAAGCTGGGCAAGGTAAAACAAGATGAGTTGGTAATGATGACACGAAACCTAGGCTCGATGCTTACTGCTGGCCTCACGATTACTCGAGCCCTGTCGGTGATTGAACGGCAAAGTACTAATGCGAAACTGAAAGGGGTCACTAAACAGTTGGTTGATAAAATCAATAAAGGCGGACAATTTTTTGAATCCTTGAATGACTTCCCAGAAGTATTCAGTGATTTGTACGTAGCTATGATTAAGGCCGGCGAAGAAAGTGGTAATTTGGCTGGTTCACTCCAGACGCTAGCGGTACAGATGGAACGAGCAACTAATCTCAAGAAGAAAATCAAAGGCGCCATGATGTATCCATCGATTGTGCTGATTGCGATGGTGATTATCGGGGTGCTGATGATGATATTTGTAATGCCGCAAATTACCGGGGTATTTAAGGATATGGGCACAGAACTACCTGGCACCACTCAATTTTTAATTTCCACCAGCGATTTCTTTGTTCAGTATACTTTTTTGGCGGTGGGTGGAATGATCGGTTTTGTGTTTTTGCTGATGTACGGACTACGAACAAAGTACGGTAAGATTGCGACATCATGGTTGGTTCCTAAGTTGCCGGTGATTGGTATGCTCGCAAAAGAAACTAACTCTGCCCGAACCGCCCGTACGCTCTCGTCTTTGCTCAACTCGGGTGTCGACGTGATGCAGGCGCTCGAGATTACCGAGGAAGTAGTCCAGAATTATTTTTATAAACAAATTATCCGTAATGCGCGTGACCGGGTGGAAAAGGGGACGCCTTTGTCGGAGTCATTTGTCGAGCGAACTGACCTCTACCCGGTGCTCGTCGGCGAAATGATCTTGGTCGGTGAAGAGACCGGTCAAATTGCCGGGATGCTCGGTGAGCTGGCTATATTTTATGAGAACGAGGTGGAGCGAAAGACCAAAGACTTGTCCACGATCATTGAACCGCTTCTCATGATTGTGATTGGTGGTGGAGTGGGGTTCTTTGCTCTGGCACTGATTGCTCCGATTTATTCAATTGGCGATGGTATTAAATAAATTACAAAAAAATAGAGGACTTTCACTAGTGGAGATTTTGATTGTGTCGGCCATTATGTTGGTGGTATTTGGGGGACTTTTAATTAGTTTCCGTTATTCACTTGAACTAATTTCCCATAGCCGAGCCAAACTGACTGCGCTCACGCTCGCCAACGACGGCATGGAGTATATCAGGTCTCTGTCATATAACGCGGTGGGCACCGTGTCTGGTATTCCGTCGGGTCTGATCCCTCAAGTCAGCACGACTAGTCTCAACGGCATTGTGTTTACCAAGCGCGTCTTGGTTGAGTACATTGATGACGATGCTGATGGCTTGGCGGGGGCTGATAGTAACGGTATTACGACCGATTATAAACAGGCAAAGGTGACGCTCGAGTGGACCTTACGGGGAGTGACCAAAGAAGTGTTTTTAGTCACTAATATTATTCCGCGGTCGATTGAGACCGACGTTGGAGGAGGAACAGTGCGGGTGAATGTTTTTGATTTTGATAACTTGCCTTTGCCAGGAGCCGATGTACGACTGGTTAATAAGACCCTAGTCCCCAATATAGACGTGACACGAGGGGCGGATGCTTCGGGAGTGGCGTTATTTGGTGGCGCTCCGGCGGGGGGAGGTTATGAAATTTTCGTGACTGCTCCTGGGTATTCAACTGATCAGACCTACCCCGCAACGACTACTCTGCCCAACCCCACTACTCAGCCAATTGCTGTTGTAGAATCAAGTATTTCTACGATGAACTTTTTTATTGATAGCCTAAGTAATTTGTCCGTTACTGCATTGGCCTCAAAAGTGCCAAATCAATTTACTGAAACATTTACTCCTCCGGTAGGGATAGCGACCTCAACTAATACATCGGTTGTAGGTGGGCGATTACAACTGAGCGGTGCTCCTGGCTCGTATAGTCTGCTGGGTACAGCTTACTTGGATGAAAGCGTGCCGGTACCAATTTCGGGTTGGGACTACCTTCTGATTGAAGGTAGTAAAAATGCTAACACCAATGTGCTCGTGCGATTTTATACCGGCAGCAGCAGTGCGTACACCCTCATTCCTGATAGTGAGCTCGCCGGTAACAGTGGCGGTTTTAGCTTAGGCGCAGTAAATATAAGTGAACTGGATGCAGGGGTCTATCCAGCTGTAACTGTTGGTATTACTCTGACGTCAACTAATAGTAATGAAACACCGCAAGTTGATAATTTAGTTTTGGGATACATAGAATCAAAGACTTTATTTGCAAATAGAGCAGTAATATTTACTGGGGCCAAAAGTATCGGTACCTTAGCTGATACGTCGTTAGTGTACAAAACAATAATTAGTACTACCACCAGCGCACAAGGACTGTTGTCATTAAACGGTATTGAGGCGGACACGTATAGTGTCGATGCCTCTGGGTATGACATTGCCTCAGTTTGTGATCCGAGCGGACTTAATCCAAGTCCAGGCTCCACAATTAATTTAGAACTTCTGTTTGCCGCTGATACAGCCAATACTATGCGGGTGGTAGTGAGAACAGCAGGTGGTACTCCAGTGATTGGAGCTGAGGTGGTGCTTGAGCAAGGAACTTTTTCGGATACTAAAATAACCGGTGGTTGCGGTCAGGTGTTCTTTGGTAGCTTAACACCGGCTTCTGACTACACGTTAGATGTTTCTGCAGTCGGTTATACCGCTCAAAACTTGACCAACATAGATGTGAGCGGTGATGAAGTAAAAAACATTACCTTGTAATTATTATATGGACAGTTCAATTAGGTCTAGTCGAAATCAAGTACAAAATTTCGGTTTTACGCTGATTGAGGCCATTGTTATCGTAGCACTCAATACAGTTTTACTTTTGGTAATTACTAGTACTATTACGCAGCTCTACAAAAACCACAGTTATACGTTTGAACAATCAAATGAAATTGAAGTGGCTCGCAAAGGTCTCGGCACTTGGGTACGAGATGCTCGAGAAATGACTATTAGTGCCAACGGTGCTTTTGCGCTTGTTAAAGCCGGTACGAGTACAATTGGTTTTTATAGTGATATTGACAAAGATAACAGTGTTGAGTACGTTGAGTATGTCCTTGGTGCAACGACCACGCTTCGTAAATATACGTATAATCCAACCGCTTCCTCAACGTACAGTACTACTACTCCGAGTTTAGTTGAGATTATGTCTGAGTATGTGCAAAACGGACCACAGAATGTAGTGATCTTCAAGTACTATGATAGTAATGGTGCACTGATTGCTGCACCGCAGGCGATGATCTCTGATGTGACGTACATCACGATGAATATTATTGTAAACATCGACCCTGTACGTTCACCGGGAGAGTTCATGCTCCAAGGTAGTGCTGCTCCACGAAATCTTAAAACCAATCTCTAGTACGAATGTATATGCAAACAACTACAGCCAAAAAAAATAACAGAGGTTACTTAATGATTTTGGTTTTAGTATTTGGGTCAATTTTTTTCACCATCATCAGTTCGTTCACTGTTTTTATTGTCACCCAGAGTAAACTCATTGCTCAGCGGGTGGAGGTGGAAACAGCCGGACAAATAGCCGAGGCTGGCCTCAATTATTACAAGTGGTTTTTAGCGCATTATCCAAATGATGTCACTAACGGTACTGGACTGCCGGGACCTTATGTGGGTATCTATAATGATCCAGAAGGAGGCGCGATTGGAGAATATTCACTAACCGTCGCCAGCACTACTTACTGTGGCGATTTAGCTTCAATTAAAGTCACTTCAATCGGTAGTACGTATGAACAGCCTGATATCAAGAAGACACTCAGTGCTCGCTACGCTCGGCCTACAATTGCAGATTACTCCTATATTCTTAATGCGAACGTTTGGGTTGGATCTGACGCTCAAATAACGGGCCCGTATCATTCAAACGGAGGCATTCGTTTTGATGGTCGCAATAATTCTGTAGTCACAAGCGGGCAAACCGATTGGAGCTGTACCCCGGGCTTTGGTTGCTCCCCGACTACTACTCGCAATGGAGTATTTACTACAACCGCAAATCCCAATACTGCCTTGTTTGATTATCCGTCGGCTCCTATTAATTTTGCTGGTGTAACTGTTGATTTAGCCGATATAAAAGATAAAGCACAAAATAATAGCGGCCGGTACATTGGACCGTCAGGCAGAGAAGGGTACCATATTATATTTAAGAGCAACGGAACCTATGAAGTGCGACGTGTTAACGGAAAAGTTAATGAACCAAATGGGTATGCCTGGGGTCAACAAATGAATATTTTAAACGGCACTACCCTCATTGGTACCTATGCCCTTAATCCACTGTGTCCGGTAATTTATGTCGAGGATCAAGTCTGGCTCGAAGGAGTTGTGCAAGGGAAAGCTACGATCGCAGTGGCAAATGTATCAAGTAATACTGTTAATCCTTCTATTATTCTTAATAATAATATTACGTATGCCAATGCCACTTCTGGATTACTAGCTATTGCCGAATACGATATTTTAATCGGGTTAGAAGTACCGGACGATATGACTCTGTACGGTATCTTTTTAGCTCAAACTGGTAAATTTGGTCGAAACCATTATGACACATCAATACCTAATGCTTGGGAGGAGTATATAATGCGGAATTCACTCACATTAAACGGCACGATTGTTTCAAATGGCAGAGTTGGTACTAAATGGGTTAACGGAAGCGGTACCTATATTTCAGGCTTTAATAATCGGTACACCACCTACGATAGAAATTTAGTGGCAAATCCACCTCCACTCATTCCAGTGACATCTGACGACTACTCATTCTCTGACTGGCAGGACGCCAACTAAGCGTGAGATAAAACGAGACTGCTCCGAGTAGTCTCGTTTTTCATATGCTACAATTTAGCCGTATGTCACAAGTAAAAAGACCGCTCGTTATCGCCAATTGGAAGATGAACCCAGCTTCTTTGACGGAAGCCAAAAGTTTAGCTAAGGCGACGGTAACAATTGCAAAGAAAAATCCTACCGTCACTGTTGTAGTAGCGGTACCACACCTTTATATCACCGAGGTGCAAAAAATTATCGGGAAAGGTCCGCTCCATCTCGGTGCTCAAAACTGCCACGTTGATGTTAAAGGGGCATATACCGGCGAACACGCTGCTGTGCAGTTGCGCGAGGCCGGCGCCGCGTTTGTTATTCTGGGGCATTCCGAGCGGCGTAAGATGGGAGAAACAAATGAACAGATTGCTAAAAAAGTGTTAGCTGCGACCGTGGCCAAGTTGTCACCAATTATTTGTGTGGGTGAGGAAATCCGTGATGTCCAAGGCAATTTTTTGTCGCTCATTGAACAACAAGTGACGACTGCTCTAGCTGCGCTACCGAAATCTCGCCTAAAAGACGTCGTAATTGCCTATGAGCCTATTTGGGCGATTGGTACAGGAGCAACCGCAACTGCGGCTGATGTAGAGGAAATGCAAATGTTTATTAAAAAAGTATTGACGAAACAATTTGATCGGGCGGTCGCACGTAGTGTACGGGTAGTATATGGCGGTTCAGTGAATGCCGATAATGCGCACGAGCTTTCTTCCGGCTCTGGGGTCGATGGATTTCTTGTAGGCGGCGCGAGTTTAAAGCCGGTTGATTTTGGGAAAATTGTCAGTAGCGCTAATTAATGTATATGAAAAAAATTACGGAATGTCCTGATGTTGAAGGTAAGTATGTGATTGTCAGATCGTCTTGCAATGTGCCGCTAAAAGATGGGATGGTGCAAAATAGTTATCGTCTAAAACGGGCTATTCCAACCTTAAAATATCTGAGTGATGCTGGAGCCAAAGTCATTGTAATTGCCCATATTGGACGTGACGCGACAGATACGCTGAAACCGGTACTGACGGCCTTTCAAGATTTTATTCCCATGAAGTGGGGCGGAGTGATTGGAAGCGAGGAGTTTGCTATAGCAAGGGGAGCCATGCTAAATGCAGATATCATCTTGGCTGAAAATTTACGGCAGTTTGCAGGCGAAGGTGATAACAATGTGGAATTCGCACAACTCCTTGCAGATCAAGCTGACATCTACGTAAACGACGCCTTTGATAATATTCACCGTGACCATGCCTCGATGGTCACACTACCAACCCTCCTACCTGCCTACGCCGGTTTAACGTTGGTTGAGGAAGTGACGGAGCTGGAAAAAGCAATGGAGCCAGTGTCGCCGTCTTTACTTATTTTGGGAGGTGCCAAGTTTGAGACTAAGATGCCATTAGTTGAAAAATATTTAGATCTTTACGATCATGTATTTGTCACAGGAGCTTTACTTAATGATATTTTAAAAGCGGAAGGTCGGGAAGTTGGACAATCGCTCGTGTCTGATATTTCACTTGCTGGGGCACCATTTCTCGCCAGTTCAAAGTTAATTACGGCTGTTGACCTGGTGGTGCAAAATGAACGAGGTACTCGTACGGTGAGTACGGGTGGTGTGCAGTCAGATGAAAAAATTACTGATATGGGACCACTGACGATAGCGAAACTGGCTCCGTACATCAAAGATGCAGCTACAATTTTGTGGAATGGTCCACTCGGCCTCTACGAGAGTGGCGTGGCTGGTGGTACACATGCAGTTGCTGAATTAATTGCTGATGCCGAAGGCTACAGTATTATTGGTGGTGGTGACACGGTCGCGGCGATCGAGGATTTGGGCCTCAATGATAAATTCGGTTTTGTCTCCATTGGTGGCGGTGCGATGTTGACGTTACTAGAGCATGGGTCTACTCCGTCACTTGATGTACTGGAATAGTTGAATGGTTACAAAGTTGAATTGTTGCATCGTAAAACTCGATAAAAAAACAGTCATCCGATGACTGTTTTTTTGTATTAATATATTTACCCTAAGATATTTTTTAAATTTTCACACAGTGTTTTTCTCTCTGCTTCAGGAGCGGTATTGGTATCCCATTTGAAAATGACTCCATCGTTTTTAAATCTAGGTTTAATGTGAAGGTGAAAGTGAAAAACTGTTTGCCCGGCAGCTATGCCATTTGATTGTATAAGGTTTATTCCTTCACAATCAGTAGAGTTTTTTAAAGCCCGGGAAACTCTCACTGCTGTTTGCATAATTTCAGCAGCTATTTCATCGGGCAGTTCGTAAATATCTTTATATTCTTGCTTTGGAATTATTAAAACATGACCTTCAACAGCGATGAGTACCGCAATGGTTTCAGATTGGTAGGGAATAAATCCTGGAATTTCACCTTGGATGATTTTGGTAAAAATTGAGGTTTCTGGGACGGTAGTCATGCAAATATGGTACCATACAAATTACTCTGTATGTCGACTCCTCTTTTTACGGTCACTCCACCAATCACCATTGAAGCGAGGCAAGCTTTGGCGCAGTACAACTTGCCTTTGCAGCAGCTACTCTTTAGTCGGGGTATTTTTGATATAAAAGAGGCTGAAATTTTCCTTAACCCTAATTACGATACTGGCCTACATAGTCCTTTGTTACTGCACGACATTGTGAAAGCAACGACCAGGCTTCATACCGCGATACAAAATAATGAATCCGTCGTTATTTTTAGCGATTATGATTGCGATGGTATTCCTGGAGCAGTGATTTTGCATGACTTTTTTAAAGCAATTAAATTTAGTAATTTCTCGAACTACATTCCGCATCGCCACTATGAAGGGTTTGGACTAAGTGTGGTGGCAGTAGAAAAAATAGCTAAAAGTGGTGCACGGGTGATTGTAACAATTGATTGTGGAACCACGGCACACGCTGCAGTAGCCCGAGCGAATGAATTGGGGATTGATGTCATTGTGACTGATCACCATGAGCCAGAAGCAGTGCTTCCCGAAGCCTTGGCCATAATTAATCCAAAGCTGGGTACGTATCCTTTTCCCGACTTGTGTGGGGCGGGTGTTGTGTTCAAGCTCGTGCAAGCTCTGCTCGAGACTGGTTCGTATCAAATAGCGCCCGGTCAAGAAAAATGGTGGCTCGATATGGTGGGGGTGGCGACGATTGCCGATATGGTGCCACTTTTGGGTGAGAATCGTGTTTTAGCACATTTTGGTTTGGCGGTATTACGTAAATCTCGCCGGCCGGGATTGCAGCATCTACTCCGTAAGGCTAAAATTTCCCAACAGCATCTCACCGAAGAGGATATTGGCTTTACTATTGGTCCGCGCATCAATGCCGCTTCACGAATGGATGCACCCGAACATGCTTTTTTGATGTTGACCGCAACTGACGAGGCTGAGGCCGGGGGTCATGTCGACACTTTGGAAAAATTAAACCTGAGCCGCAAATCAACCGTGGCACAAATGACCAAAGAGATTAACCAGCGCTTGAAAAATACGCTCGACATGCCAGCGGTGCTGGTTATGGGTAATCCCTTGTGGCGTCCGGCCCTGGTTGGGCTGGCGGCGAACAAATTATCCGAGGAGTATAAAAGACCAGTTTTCTTGTGGGGGAAAGACGGCAATGATGTGATCAAAGGATCCTGTCGTTCCGGTGGCGGTGTGAGTGTGGTGAGGCTCATGCAGGAAGTTGCTCATATTTTTCACGAACACGGTGGACACCATATGTCAGGGGGTTTTTCGGTTCGAGATGAACATATTTTTTCAATTGGTGAGTCCCTTAATGCGGCACATAATTTACTTGGTAGTTCAGCCTTGGTTTCAAATGACCGGGTGGTTGATGCTGAGCTGTCGCTGACAGATGTGTTTGGTGATGTGAGGCAAGCCTTACGGGTACTAGCGCCGTTTGGTGTTGGGAATACTAAACCCTTGTTTGCCTTTGTCCGAGTACAGCCAACCGTCGTCTCAGTATTTGGTAAAGCACAAGAGCATTTAAAGTTGCAATTCGAAACTGACATAGGACCGCTTGAAGCCATTGCCTTTTTTTCTACACCAACCAGTTATAAAAAAGAGCCAGTAGCCGGCGAACCGGTCACAGTCCTCGGTCATATCGAAACCTCATTTTTCATGGGACGCCAGCAAACACGAATCAGAATAGTGGACATATTATAGTTTTACTGTATCCTGCAGCAAGAGTAATAGAGAGATTAAAATAAATGAGTAACATACACACCTTTCGGTGCGTACACTTTAGGAGGATCAGCCGTGGTGTCACTGTACCAAGATCAAAAAAACGGAAAGATATATTATGAGGACGGAAGAGGGCAGGTGCTTGGGTACATTGCACCCGTGAGTGCCGGGTACGTAACACTTAATGGGGGCTCAAGACAAACGATTTCTCCGGTGCTCCCACTGCAGGTTGTGCAGAATTATAATTCCCAAAAATTGCGAACCGCCCGATAGAGGGCGGTTCAATTAATTTAGATACTGTAGTACTATGAACATATGAAAACAGTAGTCTGCTATGTGTATGGAGAAGCAAAAGGAAATCCCGGAGCGGCGGCCATTGGAGTGTTTGTGGTGGACAAGCAAGGAGTAATGATTTCAGAAACAGCCCAGGGTATCGGAAATGCGGATCGTAATTTTGCGGAATATTATGCGGTGATGACTGGACTCCAGACACTGGTGGGATTGTATGGAGTGGAGACAAAAACTATGGAATTTGAATTATGTTTGAGTAATGAGTTAGTCCTGAAACAACTAAATGCGGAGTCTCCTATTAATAATCCTGGACTAGTGCCAATGTTTATTGAGATTCATAACATGCAGGTAGTAAGTTTTCCAAATGTAACGTTTACGTACATAGCCCACGATCAGAATACCAATGCTGCTAGACTAGCAAACGAGGTTCTTGACTAGAAGTAGTGGTGTCTGATACTGTTGCAAAGTTAACCCTGTACAGTGCAGGGTTACATACTGAGGGAGAGACGATTTGTCCATGCAAGATATCGGAGAGGACACAGGTCAGCGCGGGCGCAATATGGTGCGTAGACAACCTGACAAAAGAACCGAAGCACAAGTGGTCAAGGAACTTAAGCTGACCGTTGGAAAAGCGGTGCCGTGTCCAGACGGCGTCAGTCGTGTCATCAAGCGAATTTCTGGCAATGGAGAAGTTTTCGTCAAGGGAGTCAGGAAAAAAATCAATGTGTACGCCATCAGGATTACTTCTGACTGATGGGCAGGTGTACGAAAAGTCCAGAGTGTTTACCCAGGCGCAGCTCTTGCCGGGAAACTGACCGTGATCGCTATCTGTTAGCGCGTGCGCGGATTAGATTCACCAGTAAAGCGCGAGGGGAGTCAAGTTTCAGGGGCAGGAGTGTCCTCGTCACTTTGGCCACATCTGGCTGGGTAACTGTCAAAGGTTTTGGCAGAGTGCACCCCAACGTTCTTCAGAAGTTGTGAATTGTTAACGGAGGGCGAATATGCGCCCTCCGACCACCTTTTTCGGTGGTTTTTTTATGTCTGGTACAATTACTTGATGCAGGGGGTAATTTTTTATACAGCTATACTAGCGTTTGTGAGCGGCATTTTTGCCCGCTCTTTTTTTGATAGCGGGTGGATTATGATTTTGTGGTTTGGTTTGATTAGTGTGACTCTTGGATTATGGTGGTACCGCAAGCGGCTGTTTGAAACCGCCGGGTATGTCATTTTGATCGTTATAGCGGTGACTTGTTTTATGCTTGGAATGGCTCGGCTGGAGTTAGAAAATACATTGGCTACATCATCGGCATTAGCGGAGCAGGTAGGCACAAAAATTGAACTAACGGGTCTCATAGTGGCTGAACCTGAAGTGACAGCTAAATCAACGAGACTGGTTGTTACTACAGGTGGAGAACGGGTCCTTGTTTCAACTGACAGATACGCTGATGTTACGTATGGTGACACGATTAACTTTTCCGGAAAATTAAAAAAGCCAGAATCATTTGAAACTGAGCTCGGTCGAACATTTAACTATCCGGGGTATTTAGCCGTACGGGATATTTTTTATACGGTACCGTTTGCGACGGTATCGGTTATAGAGCATGGTCAGGGAAACCCGTTGCTCTCGACGCTACTGTCTGTTAAAAAAATGTTCTTGGACAGTATTCAAGCTCATATTCCTGAACCAGAAGTGGGTCTCGGAGCTGGGCTGCTGTTGGGGGTAAAATCATCTCTCGGGGATGAGCTCGAAGATGATTTTAGAACTACGGGAATCATTCATATTGTAGTCCTCTCGGGCGCGAATATTATGCTGGTCGTGGTGTTTATAATGTATGTGCTGTCACTGTTTTGTTCGGTCAGGGTACGCGCCATAGTTGGAATTGTGACGATATGTTTATTTGCACTGATGGTTGGTTTTTCAGCCACCGTTCTGCGGGCGAGTATTATGGCGGGACTCACAATGATCGCGCTGCTCCTCGGGCGGCAGTACGCCATGATGCGGGCCTTATTTTTTGCCGGTGCAGTGATGCTTTTGATTAACCCACTCCTGCTTGTGTATGACGTTGGTTTTCAACTATCATTTTTAGCTACGCTCGGGCTTATTCTCGTAGCTCCCCAATTTGAACAATTACTGAGTGGTGTAAAGCCTATATTTAAACTAAAGGAATATTTTCTGGCGACAGTTGCTACCCAAATTGCGATTCTGCCACTTTTGCTGTACCAAATTGGACAATTTTCCGTGGTGGCTATTGTAGTAAATATGTTGGTTATGCCGGCAGTACCGCTCGCTATGCTCAGTACGTTCTTGACGGGTTTGGCAGGCTTAGTATCAGCGCCGCTCGCGACACTAATCGGCGCAGTGTCGTACGGCTTCCTCACCTATATTATCCAGATCGCGACTTGGTTTGCTGCATTGCCGTTTGCCGCCTTCACCGTTCCGGAGTTTCCATTTTTAGTGGTTATTCTCCTCTATGTCGTAATTGGCTTTGTAGTGTACAGGGTCAGTAATCGCAGTAGTAGCACCGTTGAAAAAATTGATTTTAGTTCAGTCGCCCACTACACAGTTGTCGATGAAGAGGAAGTGATGTCCATTGATGCCACAAAAAAACTCGAGGTGAGCTCGAGTTCTAATACTAAATCTGATGTCACACCAGTCTTCTTTCGTTAATTAAACGAGTCTGCCGGATACTACCTCCCAGTTCAGGTTTTGGAAAAAAGCGTCGATGTACTTTTTCTTGTCAGCTGGTACGTAGTCGCGCATGTATGAGTGTTCCCACATATCAAGCGCCAGGACAATATCGAGATCAGCCAGTTGACCAATATGCTGCTCATCAACCCAGGTCAGTACCAGCTTGTCAGTGTGCGGGTCATGATACATCATCGCCCAGCCGACGCCACGGGTCATAGCGATTTGGGTAAATCTATTCTGCCAGGCTTCGACACTATTCCACGCACTTTCGATTTTTTCTTTGAGCGTTGATTCACCGAGTTCGGCCGGGCCACCTTCTAATTGGGCAAAATAGTATTCGTGATTACGCATACCGCCAAACTCAAATCCCAGCCGCCGCTGCATTTCGGCGATGGCGTAGGTATTGGCTTCGAGGTCATGGCTGTAGGCGGCGATTTTTTCGTGGATCAAGTTAACGTGTTTGACGTATCCTTGGTAGAGTCCGAGGTGCAGGTCGATGGTTTCTTTTGAGATTCCAACTAAGTCAGGAATGTTAAATGTCAAAGATTCGTATTTCATATATATAATTTTTATCAGTATACCATGGTGACCCGGTAGGGCCGAGTTATACTATATTTGTATGACAGATGAAAAGTTATTGGTCCGAGCTCTTGTCCTGCTGGCACTTTTATTCGGCTCGCTTGGTAGCTTACTGTTGCCGTATATTTCTACTCCGGTACAGTCTGAGTTTCTCACGGTAACATTTCTTGATGTAGGGCAAGGTGACTCGATTTTGATCGAGACACCAGACGGTGTTCAAGTACTGATCGATGGTGGTCCCGATGGTACGGTTTTGCGCCGTTTATCGAGTGAACTGCCGTGGTTCGATCGGACTATCGACACTATACTTGGTACCCATCCAGATAAAGATCACATCGGCGGCTTGGTTGATGTGCTTAAGCGCTATACTGTATCCCAAATTATTACCACTGAAAATACTGGCGAAACGATGGTCGCGAGTACCTTTCAGAAAGGCTTAGTTCAAGAGGGGGCGACCGTCACTATGGCGCGGACGGGTCAAGTTTACCAACTCGGCGCATCCACGACTCTGACTATTTTTGCCCCGGCGAATAACCCTGCGATGCTCGAGAGTAATACTGCCTCGATTGTAGTGAAGCTAACGTATGGAGAGGTTGATTTTATGTTAACCGGCGATGCCCCGAGTAGTATCGAGGAGTATTTAGTTACAACCTACGGAGATAAGCTCCAGAGTGAAGTACTTAAGCTCGGGCACCATGGCTCGAAAACTTCAACCAGTGAAAATTTTATAAACACTGTGGCTCCACGGTACGCGGTAGTATCCGCTGGTAAGGATAATTCGTATGGTCACCCTCACGCCACAGTAGTCGAGACAGTAAAAAATCAAGGAGCGACTTTGGTGAGCACTGCTGACTCGGGCAGCGTGATGTTCGTTAGTGATGGCATTGACCTTTGGATACAATAAAAGACCGTCACCCTCAGGGTGACGGTCTTTTAAGATGATTTAGATTAACTTGGCTGCTTTGAGAGTCTTGTACGCTCCGTTCTTGGCAATCGTACGGATACCTTTGGTTGAGACTTTGATTTTGATTGTCTTGTCTAGTTCGGCTACGTAGATACGTTTGTTTTGTAGGTTAGGGGCTCGTTTCGTTTTTCCTGACGGATTAAACTGAGTCGCACGGGTACGGTTACTGTACTTGCCGCCGATTTGCGTTTTTTTGCCAGTGATGTCGCAGGTTTTTGCCATATAAAAAGTATTAAGTTGTGCCATACTACCAGCCCACTCCATATTTTGCAACCCCCAAGCGCTCATCCACTAAGCCATCATCTACGTTGTCGCTACGCAATTTTAAGCACTTACCGTACAAAAGTACGGCTCCTGCTTAAAATTTCTAGACTCCTAGTATCTAATGGCTTATTGAATGAGCTTGTATTTGTCAAATATTTTTTTCATTCATTCTAAATCACAGAAGTGTTCGCTAAAATCAACTATATACAAGGCAACGAGACGGTTCAGTTTGAGCCGTACCTAATGTACGGTGAGGACTGGAGCGACGAAGGTAACGCGGTAGATAGTGATTTTTGCGGACTCACTCTATTGAGGTATACTGGTAAATATGGAATCAATCGACATCGCGCTGATACTCGCCCTCATTATTTCAGTTATTATTCACGAAATGGCGCACGGGTATGCGGCCAACTATCTCGGCGATCCGACGGCTCGTCTGCAGGGACGGCTCTCTCCAAACCCGCTCGTACACATCGATCCGATGATGTCGGTCATTTTGCCAGCTATTCTTATATTGTCTGGCTCGAGTTTTGTCTTTGGAGCGGCCAAACCAGTACCGTATAATCCATACAATTTCCGGAATCAAAAGTGGGGGGAGGCGTTTGTGGCGGTTGCCGGTCCACTGTCTAATATATGTCTGGCGGTTATTTTTGCGGGGCTGATCCGATTTTCTGAGGTCTTAAATTGGTCCGAAACCTTTGTGTATCTGGCGTTTCAAATTGTGGCGCTTAATATCTTTTTGGCGGTATTTAACCTGGTGCCACTTCCGCCACTGGATGGATCAAAGATTTTTCCTAAGTTTCTCCCGTATTCACTGCAGATGAAATACGAAGGTTTTCGAAGCTTTATGGAGCAAAATGTGGCGTTGGCGTTTGGCCTCGTAATTGTGGTATTTATTGTATTTTTAGGTGGTCCGCTGTCTGATTTGACTCGGGTTATCTCATTTTGGTTAGTTGGATAATTTAACTTTACTTTACTCATTCTAATGATATAGTCTAGTAATTCGGCAGTGGGATGTACTATTTTTGTTTCTCGGATAGGGATTGTCCTGCTTATGAAGAGTAACTAATGGAGTTAGCGCTTCAGTAGTTGCGAATAGGGTTCGGCATCTATCAGTAATGCCGGACCCTTTTTAATACTTTAAATAAGCACCCGGGGTGTTTGTGGCTCATTATTTCTCCTTGCAAATTATGGCTAATAGTAAAATGAGCAACAGAACGTAGTGACAATTGCGAACTTTGACGGTAATTTTTATTCCTAATAAAATTATCCGTCCCATTTCCAAACCGGTCTACCTAATCAACCATCACATTAATCAACTTGCGTTTTTTTTTGTTACTGATACTGTATTGGAAGATTTAGTTGCCTGGTGGAGAACGGGCAGTGCAGGTGGGGTTTTCCACTATAGGCATATCGGCTGGGCCCACCTGCACACGTTCTCAACTAACAAACAGTTACCGAGTGGGGATCTCCCCGCCTAAGCAGGTGGGTACGTTTCCCACATCGGTATGTCGCCTCCGCCCGTACCCGCCTGCAACCCGTCTCTTTGAGGCGGTTTTTCTTTGCCCGATTAGGTCTGTCTTTGCAAATTATGGCTAATAGTAAAATGAGCAACAGAACGTAGTGACAATTGCGAATTTTGACGGTAATTTTTATTCCTAATAAAATTATCCGTCCCATTTCCAAACCAGTCTACCTACAGGCTAATTAATAGCCAAAATATGTAGTATGTAAAACCTGTCGCTTTTATATCTCAGCCTTGCAAATTATGGCTAATAGTAGTATTCTAGCCGAGCTTTATGGCAACAATAAATCAATTAACAAGAAAGAAGCGTGTCGACCCAGTTACTAAGCGCAAGACTGGTGCGTTGTATGCAGGTTTCAACTCAATCGAGAACAAGCCGAATTACTACAACTCACCGTTCAAACGTGGTGTATGTACCCGCGTAACTACCAAAACTCCGCGTAAGCCGAACTCAGCGATTCGAAAGATTGCTCGTGTACGTCTCTCAAACGGAATGGAAATTACCGCGTACATCCCAGGTATCAAGCACACTCTCCAGGAGCACTCAGTAGTGCTTGTACGTGGAGGTCGTGTGAAGGACATCGGCGTTAACTACACTATCGTTCGTGGTAAATACGATGCGACTGGAGTGGCAGAACGACGAATGGGACGGTCACGCTACGGCGCCAAAAAACCCAAAGCAAAATAAATCAACGCATCTGCGTCGTTGAACTGCAGTAAAATTTCACTCACCGTATAAAAATACGGCTCACAAAATTTTCTTTGTTCGCCTCGCATCTACGTCAATTTCTTTCGCTTTGAAATAACTTGGCAACTTGAGACATAATGTATCTTGAGTGCAGGATGGAAGTTTATAAATAGTCTATATTCGCTAAAGATAAAGGATGAAGCCCAACCATAACTGGTACGGGGCTGCACTATGCGAAGAATGAAAGCAGGCCCATGCCATACTCTCATTCTTAATTACCAATAAATTAAGAAAACTAACCATGCGACGTCCAATTAAAAAACGACCAGTCGTCAAACCAGACATCCAATTCGGATCGGTTGACATTGAACGCTTGATTAACTACATCATGCTTCGTGGTCAGAAGGAAACAGCTCGCAAAATTGTGTACGCTGCCTTCACAGAAATCAAAGAACGCAAAGATGGAGGCGACCCAATCGAAGTATTTAACACCGCGATTCGTAACGCTGGTCCAATGATGGAAGTTCGCTCACGCCGCGTTGGTGGAGCCAACTACCAGGTACCACGCGAAGTTCGTCCTGAACGACGTCTCGCCCTTGCTCTCCGTTGGATCATCACTGGTGCTCGAAACCAGAAAGGTGTCCCAATGCACAAGGCATTAGCTCAGGAATTGATTCTTGCAGCCAAGGAAGAAGGAAATGCAGTGAAGAAGAAGGAGGATACGCATAAGATGGCTGAGGCGAACCGAGCCTTCGCCCACTTCGCTTGGTAATCAGGAAACTCCCAAATTTGACGATTCACTTCGTTGGGTACGCAAAAAAGCCGCTCTCCGTACGCAAGTACGTGTCGCGGCTTTTTTGCTACCCGCCTCGTGACTCATTCAAATTTGGGCGTTTCCAACATCTACAAAGATGGTCCACTTTTTGAATGGACGCAGGTCCAACCCCCGCCAGTTGGTAGCAGTAGTAGCGATATTTTATATATGCATGAAAGTACCACGTTTCCAGTTGCATCTTTTGTGGGGGGTAAAATAACAGTATGGAAAAAAATACATTTGAATCTTTGCGAGAAATAAAGTTTAAAGAAACTCTAAAAAAAGTTGAAAACTTATTGTCCGAAAAAACAGGAAAGTTTGTTGGTTTTTCAAGATGGGCAGCAAATCATAATATGTATAGCACCGTAGTTCAAAATTTCACTGAAGAGGTAAAGCCGGCTTCAGCAGAAGAAATCTCAAACTACATTTTAGACAGAATTTCTGAAGGTAACTCATTACAACGTATATCAGATACCGACGATAAAGAAGATAAATCCATATCTTCAATTGAGAGCTCAGTAATAGAATCGCACAATCAAAGAAACGTAGTTGAGTTGGTTCGTGATAACCAATTGTTAGATACTGGTGATTATTCAAATGCAGCTACACCAGGAGAGTTGTATATTGGTATTGAAAAAATTGCCAGCTACCAACATTCACACAACGATGATTCTGAAAGTGAGTTTTTTGGTCAAGTAAAATTTAGTGGCGATGAGGTAGTTAAGATTGAAGCCGAGGTTAAAAAAATATGCGATGAGTTTTACGAAAATATTTCAGCGCCAGTTGACCGAGAACTTAGTAATCGTGTCCTTTCTAAATTGGTGGAAATGGGTGGTTCTAGTGAAACAATTTATCATGATCTAGTAAAACAAAAAATAGTTTCTGTAGATGATTTGCTTGCCACAGGTTTGCTAAATGAGAATAAAAAACAAAATTTAATGAGTAGTACTTCATAAGCCTAGCTCGTACCGTAACATATGAGAGCTCAAAAAATGACCCAAAAGGGTCATTTTTGTACGAAGAAATGTGAAACTAAGCTCCGCCGAGGCATAAGCTCCGCCGAGGCAATAAGCTCCGCCGAGGCAACGCCTAGGTATTGTATGGTTATTTTGGCATTGTTATATTCCAATATTATCTAAACTGATTTCGCGAAAGCTCCGCCTAGGACTCTCCTAGGCAAAGTCATTTTTTAGTAAAGTAGAGTGCTTGCATTATTACTACAATTTAGTACTATATTATAGTAAATAACATACATCTTATGACTACTATCACTGTGCCTTTAAATACTAAGCAAATTGAACACCTCGATGCACTCGTTGATGATTTTGGGTCTAGTCGGGCGGGAGTGATGCGCAAGGCACTGGAGCTTCTAGCAGAAGAAGCAGCCATCACTTCAATTTTAAAATCAGAACAAGAATATCGTGAAGGGAAAGTTTTGCGGGGTGATACCCGTAGTATTTTGATGGGTCTAAAATAATAAGCTTCATGTTTGAAATTGTCATTTCAAAACAGTTTGCGAGACAATTTCGTAAATTAGACGCTAATCTCAAAGAGGAAATTTTAGTAAAATTAGATCTTTTGAAAGATTCAGCCAATCATCAATCGCTTAAAGTTCATAAATTAAGTGGTCGGATGGCAGAGAAATACAGTTTTTCAGTAAACTACAAAATCCGAGTAATTTTCTCATACCCAATTCCATCAGAAATACTATTACTGCTCGTTGGTTCTCACGATGTATATAATTAGTGAAGCTCAGACTAGGACTCTTCTAGGCAAAACGACAAATATACAGATATTCAATTTACTCAAGGTTTTCGTAAGCTAAATGTATGTACTACGGCATAGTAGGTGAAAGACTATAGGTCTTCAATTATTTATTTTTAATAGTTTAATCTTGGGGGTACTCTCAAATATATAGATATATGAATATAAATCCGAACGGAAAAAATATTCCACATAATCAGCCAATGCCTCGACGGGTTGCGTCGCGGATGGAAGGCGTGGTCAAAAATCGCGGTACACAAATGGTTAAGAAGCCAAAAGGAGGGTAGGGTATGAAATAAGAAAGCACCGCCTGGGCGTCACCTAGGCATGGCTTAAATTTGACAATAATACTATAATGTATATTATGGTATATATGGCTACAACACCTAACAGTGCGACAATTTTAAATATTAAGACTGATAAGAAGCTTAAGGCTGAAGCTAAAGCAGTGGCTGATGGTATGGGTCTAACGCTCACCACGGTTGTTAACTCCATGCTGAAGCAGTTTGTGATTGAAAAAGAGATTACTTTTTCAGCAAAAGTTTACGAACCCTCTCCCTTTTTAGTTCGGGCGCTCAAAGCTGCAGACGAGGAGTACAAGGCTGGCAAAGTGAAAAAGTTTTCTTCCGTAGACGCTCTCATGACTGACTTAATGAAATAATTCTATGGAAGTCTCTTATAGTAAGGACTTTAAGAAATGTTTCGCCAAGCTACCGCTTAAAGCGAAGCAACAGTTCGGTGAACGGCTCAGCCTCTATTTAGAAGATCCACAGCATCCACTACTGTATGTTCATGGTTTACATGGTGTTTGGGCAGGACGTCAAAGTTTTAATGTTAATTCTGATTTACGAGTGATTTTTGATATTAGAGATAGCGGAAAAACACTATACCTTTTAATAATAGGTACTCACTCTCAGTTGTACAGATAAAGCACAATTAAACCAATTTGCTATGCTACCTGCATGGCTCATAATAATTATTATCTCGACCTTTGTGATGATACGTATGTGATGTGTGGTCTGTGATGAGTGGGGTATAAAAACACTGCCGTCCGGGTGACCGGGCGGCAGTTTTGATTCAAGTGGCGATTGGGTACGCCAATTATGGTGTGAGGCTGAAGAGCGATTCGGGGAGTTCGGTGATGTAGCAACGGACCTTTCCAGTGCCAACAAAACCACCGTGATACTCACCCTCGTAGAGGTTTGGGGTTTCGGTCGCTTTGAGTGCGTAAACGAGATTCCTGTTGGAGTATTGTTTCTCAATTTGCATCCCAGCTGTCTGCCTCTTCACGAAAATTCTGGAAGGGCCGAAGTAGTCGATCATGACACCTTCCCCATGACCTGAATCCTCGGGAATCATGAAGTTTCCGCTGAAGGCGTGGGACATGGCAAGTTCCCGAAGTTCGGCATGGGTACCGCCGTCTTGTTCGGCTCCGTGTACGACAGCAAGAGCCTCGTTGGTCTGAAAGAATGTGCCATGAATGGCAAATACAGTATCGGTCATGATCTCGTCCTGTGCTAAGGGTCTACTGCCTGCAACAATGCCAGATTTTACATAAAATGCAACAAAACCGTAAAACCTGTGGGGTGTGTTTGGGGGTTTTGGGACGGAAAACGTAGCTCGAGGGAGGTCTTCAAGGTCTGAATTTTTATTGTAAAACTTGAACTTTTGGTTTGGTTGCGTATAGTGGTAATGGAAACACTTGGTCAGGAAAGGACCTTGAAAAAATGAAGACTGATATACCAAAAATTGTTCTGACGGGAGGCCCGTGTGCGGGGAAGACAACTGCCATTTCGGAAATGGCTACTTGGGCACGTGAGACGGGCTATCTGCCAATCATTGTGCCGGAGGCGGCGACGTTTTTGATGGCTGCTGGGCTTGATCCACGTGATCCAAATTTCCAGCCGGCAGTGTTGGCACATGTCGCCAGTACTGAAGCCAGTCTCGACAAGTACGCAAAAGCAATGACAGTGAAAGGCCACAAACCCGTTCTTATCTGTGACCGGGGCTTGTGGGACCAGTCGGCGTACATAGATGTGAACGAGTTCCGTGACTTGTGCCGTTTGCACGGTATTGAGGCCGACAAAGCAAAGGGAGATCGTTACGACGGCGTGATCTTCATGCGCAGTGCAGCAATGGGTGCAGAGCAGTTCTATTCAAATGAATCCAACCCCAATCGATACGAATCGCTCAAAGAGGCGAAAGACGTTGATGAGCGTACTTCGCACGCTTGGGCCGGGGTTTTACATCTCGGGGTAATTGAAAATCGTACCGACCAGACTTTTGAACAAAAGATTCGGCATACAGTGGCCGAGTTCTCCAGAATCCTCGGTATCCCAGAACCAATGGAAATTGAACGGAAGTTCGATGTTCAGGATTTTGCCGAGGCACAGTTGCCAGAGCATGCAGTCAAAAGCGAAATCATCCAGAACTATCTCCTGGGTGAGCCTGGCGTGACTGAACGAGTGCGAGCACGGAGTTATGGTGGACAGTGGGTCTTTACTCATACCATCAAACAATTTGTTCGCAGTGGTGTCGCCATTGAGCGCGAGCGCATCGTTTCCAAAGTACAGTACGAGGATCTGTTGGTACGAGTAGATCGTTCGCGCGAAACGATTCGGAAATTCAGGCATTGTTTCCTGTATGGAAACCATCACTACGAACTTGACGTTTTCCTCAGTGGGAAGCGCCGGGGGCAGGCAATGCTTGAAGTTGAGGTTGGCAGCTTGGACGATGAAATCACTCTACCGCCGTTCCTTTCGATTGGTGACGAACGGACTAATGATCCAACTGCCACCAATTTTGCGATGGCAGGATGAAAGTTATGGCCGCGAGCATCAGCTCGCGGCCATTTTTAAAATCGAAAGCCCCGTAAGCTTTGCCGAGGCGTTGCCTCAGGCAAAGCTAAGTGTAGTGTGGTTATTCTGGCGTTATTATATTCCAACAGTATCTAAACTGATTTCTATGGCGGTGCTGACTTGCGAGAGTATGGGTGCTGGAACTGCACCGAGGCGTTTTACTAATCTGGCATTATCGATGGTGCGGATTTGGTTGAGAAGGACCAAGGAATTATTTTTTAGTCCGACGGTTGGGCCGGCTTTTATGAGGACTTCGGTGGGGTAGATTCTATCGCCTGCTACTGCAGTTGTGATGGCAGCTACGATGGTGACTGGACTATAGGCGTTAGCAATATCATTTTGAATGATTAGAGCTGGGCGGGTTTTATTTATTTCTGAACCGATAGTTGGGTCAAAATTAACTAACCAAATCTCGCCCCGCTTTGGCTTTTTTGTTTTGGTTACGGTTTGTTTTGCCATACTGATTCATCAACTTGAAACCACTGGGCGGCTATATCAGTATCACGATTAGTATTTCGCAAGGCACCTTCTTTGAGTGATTGTCGTAATTGTTTTTTTCCTACAGCATCAACATAAAAATGCACCGCCTGATCAATGAACCGGCTTCGGTCGCCTGGCTCAGTTAAAGCATCAATTTTTTCTAAGGTAGATTGAGGGAGCGATATGTTCACTCTTTTAATTGCTGTTGTGGGCATAAGACAAGTATACACACAAATGTTGTGTATATCAAGTAAACACCTTTTAACCAATTTGCTATACTACCGGCATGGCTCATAATAATTATTATCTCGACTTGTGTGTTGATACGTATGTGGTGTGTGGGGATAGGGTACTGATCCGGATGCATGAAAAATACCATAACTGGGGTTCCGTTGGTGGTCACATTGATGCCGGGCAAGATGTCAACGAAGCGGCGATTCGTGAAGCGTGGGAAGAGGCTGGCTTAAAAGTCGAACTCGTTGGTCCAATCGGTTGGGTTAAGACTGATACCGACACCAATCTTGATTTAGTTCCACCGCTGTTCGTTAATCGTCATACTATCAAGGGTGACCATGATCACTCAGCGTTTGTATTTGCAGCGGTGTCAGATAGTATGGAAATAAATCCGCAGGCAGACGAGGATCAGGGAGCAGAATGTCGCTGGGTTACCCAAGCCGAGCTTGATGAACTAGTAGCAACTGACCCACGAATGCGAAAAGAAATTCACCGCTATGCGAGCGAAGCCTTGAAGGTAGTGCAAGCTCAACGGTAGTGTTGTAATCTTACCAGTGCGAACTTCGGTTTTCATTTGGAATTGTCAGCGAGGTGTGATTAAATGCCATTAGAAACGTAACCGGTATTCGAAAGGGAGTGCCATGACTACAGACCGTCGCTTACATCTCGCAGAAGGCAACATGTTCAAGCATTTTGCCGACCATGACCAACCAGTCATTCCTGAGGGTGCAGTTGGCCCACTTGAATTTCAGACAGCCGCGGAAATCGAAGCGGAAAGACTGTCTAGCAAGAAAACGTCTTCTGCGGAACCGGTGTTCCGCACTTGCCGTGACGTCAACAGTCCTGAGGTGGCAGGGCACATCAGCCGACAACTGTCGGAGCATCAGCCCGTCCTTGTTCTCGGTTCAGAGTACCGGGTGGAGTGATGATTGAAAGCCAGCGCACTGCGCTGGCTTTTTACTTAGCTCCCGCCGAGGCAATGCCTTGGTAATATACGCTTAGGCAATTTAGGGTTGGAATTGGTATTAGGTAGTAGGAAGCTTCTGCTAGGAACGACTTAGGTGAATAGGTGATTTCTGGAGAAGTTTTCTACTGCGACGTCTATTAAAAAGGGAAGCCCTTAACATTTATATATTTACGTGTATGATAGCACCAGAATGAAACTGAAGGGAGATAATAAATGAATGTGGTGATGCCAAAGTCTACGCTGCCAACCAACCCTCCGATTGCCGTGCACAGTCAAAGGGAGTGGAATATGCAGCACTCCGACTTCGTGTGGTGCGCTGATGCGGACCAGCCAGATAATGTTTTAGTTCTTTGGCTACAAAATCTGAAAAAAAAAGTTCAGAGGCCCGTGTTGCTTGCTCGCTTTACTGAGGAGGGGTTTTCAAACACACGACTCGAAGCCCTGCTTGATCTTGGCTTTGATGGTTTTGTGATAGGATCGCCATCGTGGACATTGGTTGAAAAAATCTCTACACGAATTAATGGCAACATCATACGAGCATCCAAGAAATTTGGATTGCTCAGGCTGCAAGGGGACACTCTCTACAGAGGGTCAACAAAAGTCACTGTTACTCCTAAAGAGTTACAGATACTCCGTCTGTTGCTTGAAGCCCGTGGTCAGCCAGTGAGGATGAATCTCATCCTCACCCAGCTTGGTTGTTCAGAAAATGCCATTACGCATTTGGTTGAATCACATGTCTGTCGATTGAGAATAAATTTGAATACGATCGGTCTTTTTGAAGTTATACCAAAGAAAGAGAAAGGCTGTTACCGCTTAATAGTATAAGTACAGTTCGAAACGGCGCGTCTACGAGACGCGCCGTTCTTATATTTATCTTAAACTGATAGAGCCATTACGGTATACTATATGTAATGGAAAAATTACCTAAAAAAGAGGGGCAGGAGACAATGTCACTGGTGGAGCAAAAGCGGGTTGAGGCCTTGGCTTTAGTCCTTGATGAGCTCGAGAGTCGGTTTCCGGTCGAGATGAAACGAAGGTTTATTTCAAACGAACGCGAGTACGCCCTCACCAGTCCAGCTGATTGTATGGTGGCGTTTGCGCAACAAAACCGTGAAGCAGTGGACGCGTTATACAAAGAAGTGTTAGGTAAAAATGATTACCGTGCAGAACAAGCAATGGTAAAGTTGCTCAAACTATTTGAAGCGTACGAAAAGACAGTGGCCCTCTATGCAGAACTCCTCAGTTACTATCCAGCTGCCGCCGCGCGGGTGACAAAAAAGCTACCGCCCCTGTCTGAAATCACGACTCACGGAAAGGTCGTATGGGATACTATCAAGTAATACTAATCCAGTTCTTTTTATATGACTATTGATTTTGATGCCGAAATAGTGGCGCACTTAGAGCAGCTCAAACGACTGCAGAAACCCTCGGGTGTCTTCACTGCGTCAGCCCATGACGTCGGTACTGGCTACGACAAGGCCTGGTTGCGGGATATTTACTTTATGATGCTGGGCTTTCTCGAGACGGGCGAGATAGAAGTAGTACAAAGTGCCGCCCGAGCGCTGCTTGAAGTATTTGTTAAACATGAGGCTAAAATTAGTTGGGCCATAGAGCACAAGCCACACGAAACGTGGCAACGGATTCACGCCCGTTTTAATCCAGAAACTTTTGAGGAATATTGGGAAGAGTGGGGAAATAGTCAAAACGATGCGGTGGGCGAAGTGCTTAATATTATTGTGGAACTCGAACTTCGTGGCGCGAGTGTAGTGGAAACTGTTGAAGAACGAGAGGTGGTGCAAAAAATAATTAATTATTTAGTAGCTCTGGAATATTGGCAGGATCCCGACAACGGCATTTGGGAAGAGACTATGGAGGTCCACGCTTCATCTATTGGTTCATGTATCGCTGCTTTAGAGAAAGCGACGGCTGTGGCGTGGCTCACAGTGCCTGAGGGTGCGATAGAACAGGGGAAAAAAGCTCTGCGGGCCCTATTACCTCGAGAGTCAAAATCCAAGTTTGCCGATCTCGCACTGCTGTCGCTTATTTATCCGTTTGCCGTCACTACCGAAGAAGAAACTTTAGAAATTTTGCGAAATGTTGAATATCATCTCACGCGCGACAAAGGAGTTATCCGGTATAAGCTAGATCGCTACTATAACCAAAACGAAGATGGCTATAGTGAAGAAGCCGAGTGGTGTTTTGGTCTAGCCTGGCTCGCGATTATTTATGCCGAGCGTGGAGAGACAGAAAAAGCTTATTATTATCTCCGTCGTGCCAAGATGACGGTCACTCCTCTTGGACAAGTTCCCGAACTATATTATTCACACACCGATAAACCAAACGATAATACCCCACTCGGGTGGGCAGAAAGTATGTACGTGGTAGCCCTCCAAAAAGTAAAAGAGCTTGAAGCCAAAAGTGTGTAAGGTACTTTTATAGTAAGAGCAAACAATCCACCATTGATATTAAACCTAGGTGGTATACTTAATGTATATGATAAAAGCAATGTATGTTTTTATAGGATTGGCGTTTGTGGCGGCTGTGGCGAGTATATTTCTCGCGGAGCGGGCGACAGCACCTGAAAGTGAGCCTGTACTCGAAACTCCCGTGGAAGTGATGTGTACCGCCGATGCTTTGCAGTGTCCGGATGGAAGTTATGTCGGTCGGACTGGTCCGAATTGTGCTTTTGTGTGTCCGGAAGAGGTGTCGGTAGATACTGATAAATCAAATTTGATCGTGCTCGATAGTCCAAAACCTGCCGCCTTTGTGACTAGTCCTTTAAAACTGTCTGGTAAAGCTCGTGGTAGTTGGTTCTTTGAAGCTTCATTCCCTGTTAGTTTGACCAATTGGGATGGTTTGATTATTGCTGAAGGGGTCGCTGTCGCCGACGGAGACTGGATGACGGATGAATTTGTGCCGTTTACAACTGAGCTAACTTTCATAAATCCCTACCAGGCTGGTGATCCTGATTTTATGCAGCGGGGAAGCCTTATTTTACGAAAAGATAATCCGTCAGGGTTGCCTGAAAACGATGATGCTCTCGAGCAAGCGGTGCGATTTGCACCTTAGAGCACTACCAGGGTCGTCATTCTGTGTTTATAATAGTGATATTATTAAGTATAAACATACAATAAAGTGTAATTCGGTATTTGGAACAAGGCACTTAGCAACTAACCTATCATATATGGCCAAGGGGAACGACATGCGGAAAGAAAAGAAAAAACCAAAGAAAGAAAAAATAAACGATATTAAAATCTAACATTACTACGAGTCGTGTGTCGTCATTCGATACATGACTCGTATTGTAAAAATATTATGACAAAAATAATTCTCACAATTGTTCTCGGTCTCGTGGCCGCTACGGGAGTTGGGTTCTGGTACTTCAGTGGTCTCAACACCAACATGCAAGGTACTACACAAACCGAAATGACTGCCAGTGATACTACTGTGCCAGCAGCTAATCCAGATTCGATGAAAGGTAAAGATAGCATTATGGCTTTGTTCAAATTGGGCAAAAGTATGGAATGCACTTTTTCATTTAGTAGTGGTGATATGAAAGGAGAAGGGACAGGCTACTTTGACAAGGAAAAATCACGCGTTGATTCGCTGTACTCAGTGGTCGGTGATGCACCGATGGCTTCATACATGATTACTGATGGTTCTACAAATATGATGTACAGCTGGTTTTTGAATGAGGGAAAAATGACGGGTATGAAAATGTCGCTTCCAAAAGAGGTGGATGGTGAAGAAGTGAAAGATAACACAAAACCACAGGCACCAGCTGGTGCCCCACAAGTAACTCCTGAAACAGACGTGACGTACGATTGTAAGCCATGGGTAGTTGATAATTCTGTTTTTGTACCGCCGCGCGATGTTGAATTCACTGATATGAGTGAGATGCAAAAAATGATGGAAGACATGCAAAAAGGACTAGAGGGAATGCCGGGTACTCTGTAAAAGTAAGTTATCAACAGAAAATATTTTTGTTTATATATTTTTAGTGTACTGTAATTAGTAACTGGAGGCCGGAACACATATGTGTTCCGGCCTTTCTGTTGTATTAATAATAGTTGTTTCCATAAAACCATGTTTAACAAAATCGTCGCTACCACTCGAACACAGACCGCCAGTATCATCCTGGCGTTTGCGCTCGCTTTTATTAGTTTTAGTGTTCTTGCTCCAGCCGCATCAGCGCAAGTACGAACCAGTGGTGTCACTGCAGAACTGCAGGCACAAATTAACGCGCTGATGGCACAGATTGCAGCTCTGCAGGGTGGTAGTACAACACCGGTCGAATCACCAGAGGTATTTGCTGTCGGTTCAGAAGTCAAAACCGCAGCTACCGTACGTGTGCGCGCAGCAGCAAGTGTTACCGGTGTACTATTGGGTACTCAGTTGCAAGACAGTCGGGGTAAGGTTGTTGCCGGACCGATAATTGCTTCTGGTTACAGGTGGTATCAGATTGATTTTATAAATGGCGTTGATGGTTGGGTCGCTGGGAGTTGGCTCAATAATGCTTCGGCTGTATTAGTTGATGTAACCACATTCGTGCGAACCAATAATGCAACAGGTAATCAAATGACTCCCGGTCAGAAAGATGCATCGATTGTAGATATTAACGTTGCTCCAGCTAGTTTTGATCGATATGCCAATAAAGTGGTATTGCGATTTACGCCCGCTCAAGCAAATATTGAAAACCTACCTTGGGTGGCCTTTGAAAAAATTTCACTCTCGGCTAATGGATGGAATATTCGCAACGTTAATGCAGGTGATTTAAGTATGTGGAGAAAAGTAGGTACCGGTTATGAAATAACTGTTTTTGCTGGCAATCAAAAAATTTCACCTAATCGACAATACAGTTTTCTTTTGTCGGTCACTAGTGATGAAGATACACCAGTTGGGGATCGTTGGAATGTGACAGTGCCTGCGAAAGGGGCAATAATCTGGTCACAAACAAATGGTCACATGGTAAACGCTGCTCCAATGACTACGTACCCAATCGAGTTTATACAGAATGTAGATGATGCAACTGTAGCAGCTTCTGTTGAAATAATTGATACTGAAGCGACAACGATTGCGAATACGCCTGTTAATAGCGAATCAGGTGAATTTAGAGTTAAATTTGAAGTGACGGCGGTTGATCATGATATTTATTTATCTGGTGTGCCAAACGGTTTAGATTATTTTGGCCGCCCGTTTTCTGAAGACAGTTTCGTAAACTTCTCGATAGAGAAAGACGGCCGGTTCCTCGATGGCTATCAATTGGAGGGGTACACCTCGACTCTGACTACCACAGCACAAGATGTGGTGTCTGGTCCAGGAACGATCCATCTGATCAATGAAGGCGAAACAGAGGAGTTTACTTTTACGGTCAAGCATACGCCGGCTACCGGTATGGCAGGAGCGTATCGAGTTCAGTTAGAAGGACCACTTCGTTACAGTCTGGATAAAGCGTTCAACGATGACATTCCTAATAAAACTACAGATATCGACGAAAAGGCATCAAAAACTCCGGTACTTTACCTCATAGGCGCAGCTAAACAAACAGCAAAAATTGACAGCTTTACAGTGACACCAAGTACCGTTAAAGCTGGTGGCGGAACACCGGTTACCTTTACGTGGAAATCAACTGGGACTTCATTTTGTTACATCACCGAAAATTTAAATGGTGTTAGTAACAATCTAGGGCTCTCTGATTTGAAAATACAAGGCACTAAAACATATTATGTTCCAGATAAGTATGCTCAAGGAACAGTTCTCCCGTTTGTATTAAGTTGCCAAGACGCCAGTACACAGAAGGATAAACTAGTGCAGGCTACTACTCAGGTCAAACTTGTCGCAGAAGTTAAGTTTGTAACTATTACAAATATTGCTACCGGTTCAATGCCAACTATTTCCGGAAATGCAGAAGAGCGTGTCACTACGCTTGGTCTATCAATTGCCGGCCCTTCTGGTGATAAAGTTTATGGTAGTGGTAGCATCCCTGTCATTGCAGGTAAATGGTCACACAAAGTGGGTACAAAATTGCAAAACGGCATCCATGAAGTGATTGTGTATACAGATAACAAAGAAGTTGCTCGTAAGAAGTTTACAGTCGGAGTACCCGCCGAGCCTGTAAAGCCGACACCACGATTTAATGGATTGACTTACCCAGTTGGGACACCAAATGCAGCTGTATCGGTAGTGTTTACGTCACCAAAAACCACGTCAACCGGACCTGTCGTTCTCGGGTATATGAAATGGGGTGATGCGGGTAACGCGACCCAAACAGTGTCAGCCATTCCAACCGGCACCCAGACTACCGTTGCGCTAAAGCACGCCTATAGAACACCAGGTGAATATACGATTACCTTGATTGGACTTGATGGTAAGGTAGTGACAGAAAAAGTCAAAGCTACTTTCCCAGTAGTATCACCAAAGCCTACTCCAGTCTCATCAACCACGTCATCTGTAGGTGTAGTAAAAGGTGCTGCAACTGTTGATCAATTAGCAGAGATTCAAATGACACTCGCTAACATCCAAGTAATTTTGTCAGAACTAGAATAAACCAAACTACATAAAAAACACCGCCATTGTGCGGTGTTTTTTTATGTCGCGTCGTTCACATTTATCGAAAAGTAGTGTATGGTATGGTCCTATGTCAAAAATGGAAGGCTTGGTGGTATTTAACAATGTGTCATACGAATATGATGCAACCCGTCCTATTTTAAAAGAGGCTAATTTTGTGGTGCGCCGAGGTTCGAAGCTGACGCTTATGGGGCAAAATGGTGCCGGGAAAAGTACCTTGTTCGCTTTAATTACTGGCCTGCTCAAGGTAGACGAGGGTGATATAAATATCCAGCCGCGTACGACGATTGCTATTTCTCGCCAGATTATTCCGCGATCAGAACTAGAGCTCACCGTGCGGGCCTTTTTTGAGCAGTGTTTTACTGAGAAAGTTTACGACATTGATCCGAAGATTGATGACGTCCTTGAGATTGTGAACTTGGTGCCAAACGAAAAAATGAAGGAAACATTTAAAGATCGTATCATCGGTAGTTTTTCTGGGGGGCAGCAGGCGCGTTTGCTCTTGGCCTCGGCGCTTATACAAAATCCCGACGTACTCCTTCTTGATGAGCCAACTAACAATCTAGATGTGGCTGGGATTGACCACCTGACTGAGTTCCTCAAAGAGTACAAAAAAACGGTACTCGTTATTTCTCACGATGCCGATTTTCTAAACTCGTTTACAGACGGCGTGTTATATCTCAATGTACAAAATCGTCAGGTAGAGCAGTATAACGGCAACTACCACGGAGTGCTCCGAGACATCGCCGCCCGAGTAGAAAAAGAGCAGCGGCAAAATGCGCAATTGGCCAAAGAGATTCAGGCTAATAAAGACAAGATTAACTATTTCTCAAACAAGGGAGGAAAAATGCGTCTGGTCGCAAAACGAATGCGCGATGAAGTCGAAGAAGCTGAAGAGAACAAAGTCGACGTCCGGCGTGAGGACAGAACCATTCGTCCGTTTACAATTGAAACCCAGCCGGACGTGCCTGTTGATGTGGTGAAACTCACTTCGTATAAAGTTATTCGCAACCACCAGCCCAAAGATGTGGAGTGTAGCTTGATTATTAAACGAGGCAGTCACCTACAAATTGTGGGTCCAAACGGTATTGGCAAAACGACACTTCTTGAATCACTCGCTTCCGGTGTGGCCCGCGGCGAGCATATTGCCGAAGGAGTAAAAATTGGCTATTACCGCCAGGATTTCTCGAACCTCGAATTTGATAAAACGGTATTTGAAACCCTAATGGATTCAATGCCCCGAAAAATTGAAGAAGAGATGCGCTCGATCGCCTCAGGATTTCTCCTTACTAATGATGTGATGAAGACGCGAGTGGGGAATCTGTCAGAAGGTCAAAAAGGCCTCGTGGCATTTGCAAAACTAACGATGGAACGACCAGGACTGTTGATTCTCGACGAACCGACTAACCACATTAACTTCCGCCATATTCCGGTTATCGCAGCAGCCCTGCATGAATACAAAGGAGCGATGATTCTAGTATCCCACGTACCAGAGTTTGTTGAACAAATCCGAATTGATGAGGTCCTAGACCTTGGGAAAGAGCGCAAATAGCATAAAGTAGAGTTTTAGAGGAATTGCAGGGGACAAGTCTAACGTTTCTTTTACTTAGAACCAGGCCTTGCTATAATCTGCAGGTAAATCTCTTATATGAAAAAAATCATTATCGTTGTTATTGGTATTTTAGTCCTGATTGCTACCGCTGCTGCCGGGTACTACTTTTTTATGTTAGATGATGACTACGGTGCCCCCCGTCCACCAAAAGATCTCACCGGTATCATCGTCCCACCAGTTGAGTTTCCCTTGGCGGGCAAGTCATTTGTCGTGCCTGGCACCAGTACTAGTAGCGAGCTTAAGGTGACGCTCGATCTGGTATCACCAACAGCCAAACGCGATTACCCGATGGGTCGTTTTACTGCAGCTGATGGTGTCACAGTCAGTACCCTGGTTGCCTTGGATGATTTCACAACTCCGCTAGAAAATAATGTCCGGGCGGTACCAATTGTGATAGGGAGTGGTGAAGTAAATCAAAGCTACTACCTCGCTATACTTGAAGGCGACGAGATGACCCATGTCACCTCACTTTCAATTGGCGAAATGATAAAAATTCAATCAGTCACCCGGTCGGGTAATTCCGTAACGGTAAATTATCTGGTGCATGACAGGCTCCAAGAAGTAACTGAAATTCCTAAGATTTCGACAACTGCTATTTTTGATATTGTAACTAAGCAAATTGTGCAAGCGGGGAGAGTCCCCAAAAATGAAGAATACATCGAGGCGAAATCATTTGCGGGGGCATATCTCTGGGAGGAGACAGTTGCAAAAGATGGTGCAAAAATAACACCAGAAAAACCAGACACATTCACCCTACTATTTGATGCCAATCGCATTAGTTTAGGTACCGACTGTAATACCGGCAGCGCTACGTTTGTGGCAGAGAGTGGCTCATCTACCAAGTTTACAATTGATGCCATTGCCCAAACTAAAATGTTCTGCGAAAGTGCTCAAGAGGGTGTCTATTTTGAAATGGTTTCAAAAATTTCTAATTATGATGAAGCGAGTAACGGCGCACTGACATTTGAACTTACTGACGGGGGAACAATGACCTTTGTTCCTAAGGTAAAAAAACTAGAATTTGCCGCCACATCAACCCCAGTTCAATAAATAGCGGTATAGAATCAAACAGAGTACCCGTTTTGTGATAAGTGTAGTATTATTTTATTCTATGAAACAAGCACCTATTGAGCTACGCTTTGCCGCCATGGCAGTTGACGCAGTAATTTTTGGGATTCAAAACAAGAAACTTCATGTGTTGGTACAAAATGTAAATCGTCCGCCTCACTACATAAACATACCTGGTTTCCCCGGCGGTTTGATTGATAAAAGTGAAACAGCTGAAGAGGCAGTAGTACGGCATTTGGCTGATAAAGCTACTTTAAAAAAAGTCTACCTCGAACAACTATATACTTTTAGTGCCTTGGAACGAGATAAGCGCAACCGTGTGATATCAGTGGGGTATGTCGGTTGTGTTGAACCGTCGATTATTACCGCATTCACCAATGATTCAGTCCGATGGCTGCCGGTGGGTAGTATAAAAAAGTTAGCCTACGATCATGGCAGTATGTTTGATATGGCTATTGCCCGTTTGCGAGGCAAACTGGCGTATACGACGGTGGCCCAATTCCTACTACCACCGACATTTACACTGACTGAGTTACAAAGTGTGTACGAAGTCATTTTAGGAACAACACTTGATAAAAGAAATTTTCGTAAAAAAATCCTCGCCCTTAATTGCCTAAAAGAGACAGGTAAAATGCAAGAAGGTGTCCAAAATCGTCCGGCCGCTTTGTATACATTTGTTTCTAAAAAACTAGTAGAACTATCTCCAATTATCTAAGCGATATTCAATTGGTCGATAAATGAGCTGCTTTAGTAAGACATTTGTATTGACCGCGATGAGAGTTCGATTATTTTTAAAATTTTAGTATGACAACGCTCCTGATACCCGGAAGACATCTTTTAACCAGTCAGTTTATGGCGAGCTATCTGGAAACAGTTTTGGCGTCTTCATTTTCAGAATTAAAATGGGCAGGGGCAGTTCCTCTAAACATTGATACTATTGACCAAATAATCGTTCCGATTACTTCTGCGAACCAGCACGGATCTCGGTATAACCCGGTACCCCTTTACGCGCGGATTGCTGGTTTAGAGCGCATATTGGCGCCAGTGCGGGAACGATTTGGTTTGCATATTGTATACGTGCCGGTACCGCATATACAAACAACAAATAACTTTGCTGATTACCTAATAAAACATGTTGCAGCCGAGGCCGGAATATATTTAGAGGCCAAGAATACGATTGTTTGGACATCAACTGACACTCTCATGGAGCAATTTACCAATAATGGTTTTCCAGTTTTGCCGGCAGAATGGGATATGAAGGAGGCGAGGTATCAAGAAATGCCACCAACTGCCATTATTGCAGAACTCATTAAAACGCCGTGGGGTAAGGAAAATGCTGCCTACAATCTGGTAAGTGAAGGGACTCGTACTCTTTGGGATGATATGCCGGAAATTCCGCAGCATATTCTCCGTTTATGGAATGATCCACTTTTAACTGACAGCGGTTCACTCACAGAATCACGCAATTATGGTGTTTATACCGTCGGAATGGGGAATCATGATGTACTTGATTTAAAATTTAATGATATCAAATCGGCAATCAAAGAAGGGAAAATTGTAGATGAAGGATGTGCAGACGGCGCTTTGATGGTGCGTTTAGCCGCAACGTTTCCTGATTCGGATATTATTGGGATTGATATTACGGGAGAATTTGTATCGCGGGTTGAGGAACGGCAGCGAGCGGGAGAATTTGGTAATTCCTTTGTGCATGTGTATCAACGCAATATTCTCGAACCGATTTTTGCTGATAACAGTACTGACTGCGTAATTTGTAACTCTACTCTCCATGAAGTGTGGTCGTATGGTGGCGGGGCAACATCCGTACGGGTGTATCTTGCTCAAAAATTTGCACAGCTCAAACCAGGCGGACGTCTGGTGATTCGTGATGTAGTGGGGCCAGTGGAAAAAGACCGGATAGTATTTATGAAGCTAAACAACACTGACGGTTTAGCAGCTAACCTGTCCGAGGAGGTAATTTGGAAACATGGAGCCACCCGTGAGTTATCGACCCAAGCGCGCTTTTTCCGGTTTGCGGAGGAATTCTTGCGTGATATGCGCGACAGCGCCAGAAGAGGAAAAGAGACAAAATTAAGTTTTACTATGGTTAACCGAGATGACGCTACCTATATTCAACTACCGTTATCTTCTGCAATGGAGTTTTTGTCTCGCAAAGATTATCACGAAAACTGGATGAGTGAAATGAATGAAGAATTTACGTTTTGGGATTTTGATGAGTGGCAAAAAGAGCTTTACGCTGTCGGTTTTTCCATTGCGCACGATGGTATCGAACCAAATGCATTTTCGCGTTCGTATCAAAACGAATGGATTATAAAAAATCGGTATGAGCCTAGTGCGTCGCTATGGGTTGAAGAATTAGGTAAGCTTCTACCCTATCCATTTCCCGTTACGACGATGGTACTGGTAGGAGAAAAGTCAGTTATCGAAAATTTGTAATTATAAAAAAGAGCCGACATGACTGTCGGCGCTTTACGTTGATTAGGCTGCCATCATGGCAGCTACTGCTGTATGGTGGTCAGAGAAGGCAAAGGCGTGGGCAATAGGCAAGGTAGCTGCGGAATTTTTCAGCCACTCGATCTGTGTTTTGTCTGCTTCACCCCGTGCTCCGGCAGTATTTACTTTGACACGATAAACTATTGACACTTGATCTCCTTGTGGATCACGGTCGGCTCCAACCAAAACATTGCAGGGTTCAAAATTCTCACGCTTGATTTCACAGCCCCTTTCTAGCTCTCAAAAACAAAAAAGCCTCGAACGATTTATTCGCTGTATTCCAGCTGATGCTGATAGATTTGATCAAAACATCATTCAGTTTGTCTTTGGCGACCGAGTGTCATTTATTGATATTACCCAAGAGCACGTAATGATAATTGAAAATGCGCAGCCGGCAGCTTTCCAAAAGGTGATATTCAAACAGCTGTATAAACGTTAGAGCGATGATAGTGTGTAATTGATAATTACACTAGGTGGTGTACTCTGGTTATAGATGATCTTTGCAATTTAAGGATACATACAATGGACACTCACACCAAAGGGTTGCTTAAAAAGTTCCTCGTAGTGGCTGCCGAGGGCGTTGATTACGCCAAGGCGCAGTTAATCGCTCATGAAGTTAAATCACACTTAGCACTACTTGGTGCAGTCGCGCATCTCTCTACTGATATTGATGTGCCGGAGTACAAACCCAGCATGGTGATTGCGGTTGGGGGCGACGGTAGCATTATGCGGGTAATGAAGAAGTACTCGCCGTATGGTATTCCAACGTTCGGGATTAATGGTGGCAATGTTGGTTTTCTGGCTAGTGCTGAAGCAGATACCTGGAAGAATGCACTCACTCGGCTTGTGTCGCGCGCGTATCTCGTGGAAGAACGTATTGCACTCATGGTTGACTATGTACTTGAAGGTACTGATGTGGTTGCTGAATCTTTTGGACCGGCTGCAAATGAGGTCGTTGTTGAACATCTCGAAACACAAATCGCGTTTCGGGTTGAGGTAGGCGGCACTAATTTCTACGGCCCTGAAGAATTGATGGCTCGTAGTGTCCTGGTTGCGACAGCAACTGGTTCTACCGCACAAAACGTCAGTCATGGAGGACCGATAATTGTACCTACATCGCGTCATGTTGCGTTGACGCCGATAAGTCCCTACAGACTGAGTACCCGACCTCTCGTACTCGATGAGTTAGAGAAAGGTGGTAGCATCGACATTCGTCCACTTCAGTTTAAGGACAGTGTAGGAGTCCAGCTGCTCATTGATGGCCGTAAGGTTACCCCTTCAAGTGGAGTGATTGAGGCCGGGGCTACCTTCCGGGTGCACGCAGCAGCAACACCGTTCTTATTGGTGACGTTTGGTCCTGCAGCATTTGCACGAGCGTTGCAAGAGAAAAAAGGGTTTGCGCTATAGAGTAGGAACGAGAGGGTAGGGCGGGCACAAAGTGCCCGCCCTTTTTATGTCTTTGTTAATCACTCGCCTAAGACCGTTTACAGTTGACACGAAGTACTGGTTAGTATAGGATAGTGTAAGATATACACAAAGTAACGTGTATATGATCTTTGAAACCCGGGTCTCGAACTGATTGACGCAATGCAACAATGGTTGTATTTTACGGACAACTTGTTCTTGGCTCTTTAAGGAGAATAAAATGAAAACGATCGACGTCTTCGCGAAATGGCTCTTTGAGTTACGTTTCGGAAAAATGAAGAACACACAGCATTACAAGCTCGTGGGTTCAGGTGCCGGTGTGATTGCGTGCCAAGTACTCAATGCAACCAGGATTCGCTTATTGCTCTCAGTTCGCAGTGCGGTTGTGGGTGAAGGCTTTGGGATTACTGGTGGGGGGTTTGTCGAAGCTGGACAGCTTTTGAATACCCCGCTGCGTACCATGGTGGAAACTGCGTCTGAAGCATATCGCGAAGTTGATGAGGAAAATCTGAAATTTGCCTCGGTCATTACGTTGGAGGAGTTTCTAAACAGGGCTCAACCAATTGCGGCTTTGCATGTGCATACCGGTGATGAATCGATGGTGCATGCCACCAACTTCTCGGCATTGTGTGTAACCGATGCTGAGTGGGAAGCGATTTCAACGCTCGACGGAAGTGATGAGCGTAGTGGCGCATTACGAGAAGTCATCATGACGTTCTCTACTGACCTGTCACGTATGCAACCAGAAACAGGGGTACAGCTTACGTGCAATGGCGAGTCCGTTAACGTTGCTGCGTTTTATCACTATCATGAACTAAGAGCCATCGCTATGATTGCCTGGCATCATCAGCAAGGTAAATTGTGGGGTGCCACATGAAAAAGCGAACAGTAGGAATTCTTGGTGCGTCGGTTGATCCGGCGCACCAAGGCCATATCGAGGTGTTGAAGCAAGCGCTGACCAAACTATCGCTCGACGAAGTTTGGCTCATGGTCACCCCGCAAAGTACTGCCAAGACAGCGTATCAATTAGCACCTGTGGCGCATAGGCTTCACCTGGCACACACTGCTACTCGCAAGAGTGGGTTACTTGGTTCAAAGATTAAGGTAAGCGAGTTTGAAGTAGTCTTGCATCAGCTGGGAGTGTCGAGTGCGACAGCAGTTGTTCTTGAACATTTCAGTAATGCGTATCCGCAGCTGCAACTAGTTTGGCTCATGGGTTCTGATAATCTGGCGGGACTCCATACGTGGGGCGATCGGTGGACAGAAATCATGGAAAAGTATCCAGTTGGGGTGTTTGGAAGGTCTGGTGTAAATGAGGCTGCTCTTACTTCGGAAGCCGCCCGTCGATTCGCCCACACACGGGTAGCGTTGAGAGACTTCAAGGCAGTACCGGGAACTTGGTGTTTCCTTGAATCTGAAACACATCCCGCGTCCTCTACTGCTATTCGTGAAGCGTTAAGGAGCGGTACTCGCCCACTCCATTTGTCGAGTGATTCGTATCAGTACATTAAGAAGTATGGTTTGTATGACTGAAGTATAGTTCAGTAATTCTCAATCTTGTCCGAGGCGATACGTCGCCTCGGACACTTATGAGAGTTTCCGAAAGAAACTCGAGGACAGTTCTTTAACAATTTCATAACTTACAAAACAACCAACAAAAGGAAACACGATGTCGTTTATTCCGCAGCACCGTATCTTTGCCCTCGCCAACAGTGATGGTGGGGCAATCATTACGTCACGTCTCGACTGTGACATCTATAAATTCCCAATGGGGCAATTTATTTGGGCAGAGGGTCACGCTGATGTGAAGGTGACCTTTGCACTCAAAATCCGCACTAAAGGGTTGAAGCTAGGCAGAGTCATTCCCGAAGCTGCTCTCCGAGCACAGCTTGATGCGTTGAAGAAACTGAAGTTTAGCGAAACTGAACTGTCACAACTTGGTGGCATGACGATTACAAATAAATTTGGCGTAACGCGCCATATGTTTGAGTTCGAGTATCTCAATGAATTACGTAGGCGAGACCTGCCAGATTATACTTTGCAGTATCTGCCTAATGGCGAGATTGATCTAAGGTTTACCGGTTCGTGGCTGTCAGTCATGTTCTGGGAAACTCCTGCGATGGCGATTATCTCCGAGCTGTACTATTGGTTTTTATGGAAAGGCATTGATTCATCCTCAGCGTTCAGTTCATTCTACGCGGAAATGTATCTACGCCAGATCAGGGATTGTGTACTGCTCAAAGGGTGTCCAGGACTGACTCTGTCCCAATTCGGGCATCGCCGCCGCCACTCGCGACTGATTGAAGTGATGATACAAGAGCTGTATCAAGAGCGTCTGCCTGGGCAGTGTCTTCCACCCTCGAACGTGTGGCTCGCTTTCAAGATGGGTCAAAACAACCCGAAGGGAACGAATGCACACGAGTTGCCCATGGTTTGGGGGACTCTCGGCGACAACTCAGACGAGTGGATTAAACGTTCACCTTATGATGTGGTCGAGCGCTGGTATAAGTATTATCCGGAAATGGCGATTTTGTTACCTGACACGTTCGGTACGTCGGCATTTTTTGCCGGCGCGTCCGATCAGTTGGTGTATGATACCCTCGGTATACGGATCGACTCTAAGCCCGAACCTCTCGCAATTCCGGAAGGAATTGAATGGTTCAAACGTCATGGTGTCGATCCGAAACAAAAGATCTTTATTCCATCCGATGGACTCGATGCCGCTCGAATGGTGAAAACCTACGAAACGTATGCTCGTGACGTGGGCGTGCTCACGTTCGGGTATGGCACAATGGCGACCAACCAAATCAATGGCATCATGCCACCCGAGACCGGTTTCCATACTATCTCGATGGTCATTAAAGTCATTGAAGCGAACGGTCGTCCAACAGTGAAGTTGTCCGACAATCCGAATAAACATACCGGCATCAGTCAAAAAGAAATTGATCGATACATCCGTTTGTTTGGAACTGCTGGTGACGTCACCCAGGCGACGATTGTGTAAACAAAAAGTACGGCGGGCAAATCGCTCGCCGTACTCCTCTCGTGATATAAAGGAAATGCGACTATGAAAACACTTATGCAAAAAGGACTTCGTACTGCGCTCGCGCAGATGCCCGTCGTGGCGGGAAATCCCCGTGCGAACGCGACGTGGATGATGGATGAAATTGCTCGGGCGAAAGCTCGTGGCGTCGACATCCTCATTTTCCCGGAACTCTGTGTACCGGGATACCTGATTGGCGACGAAGCTGAGGACGAATCATTCGTTCGCGACGTCTGGTACTGGAATGACCGCTTTGTAGCGGCGACCAAGGGTTCGGAGATGGTGGTTATCTTTGGCTCCTACGCGATTGATCGCGAAGGTGCCTTGGGTGAAGACGGCCGTCTGCGGAAACTGAATGCCGGCATCGTGGCACAAAATGGTACGGTTCTGCGCAATCGCGCTGACCTACCGTTTTTCGTCAAAACCCTCATGCCGAAATATCGCATGTTCGACGATGAACGACATTTCCTGTCCTTGGTGAAGATGGCGATTGAACGGAAAGAATTGCTCGAAGCGATTCTGCAACCGTTTGATGTCACGATTCGCAGCGAAGTGTTGCGGCTCGGAGCCATTATCTGTGAAGATATGTGGGATGCTGATTATTCTGTGAAGCCAATCAAAGAACTGGTTGCTCACGGCATCGATATACTGATAAGTATCAATAGCTCGCCGTGGGGTTGGCAAAAGAATCGTGCTCGCCACAGTAATGTGCGTCGTCTTGCTTCCTATCTGAAAGTACCGTTCATCTACGTGAACAACGTGATGCCTCAGAACAACGGCAAAAATTTAGTCGTGTTCGACGGATCGTCAACAATCTACAACGAGCAAGGAGAAGTGGCGTCGCACCTCAAACCGTTCTGGGCTGGCGTTCAAGATGTCGTTGTGTCGACGGGTATGCCCACCGTGCCGTATGAAGAAGCTCTCGATATCAAGCAGCTCTGCGACGGACTCGTATCTGGTTTGCAGGGCTACTTCCTTACTATCCCAGCGCGTATGCGCACGGTGGTGATCGGCCTCTCTGGTGGTATTGACTCGGCAGTCGTGGCTGCACTCCTCGTGCATGTTCTCGGCGAAGAAAACGTCATCGGCATCAACATGCCGTATGGTGACTATAACTCGGCCGAGACACGTGATGCAGCCAAGGAACTTGCCGAGAATCTCGGTATTGAATACCTGGTGATGCCGATTAATGACGAAGTCAATCTGAAGGCGAAACGTCACGGCATTCTGCCTGGTACTGCGCAGTTCAAAACGCTGCAAGCGATCACCCGGATGGGCGTGCTCGCGGCTCATGCGACGGTCATTGGTGGTATCTATACCTGCAATGGCAACAAGTCGGAAACGGCGTTTGGATTCTTTACTCGTGATGGAGATGGTCGTGGCAGCATTGCTCCGATTGGCGACCTTCTCAAGGGCGAGGTCTATCAACTGGCATACCATCTAAACAAGGTGGAGTATGGACGCGAAGTCATTCCTCAGGCAACGATCGACGTTGACCCGATGGATGAGCTCGGTCCGCAGGCTGTGGGTGCCGCACGCAAAGACCCGTTCGACTATGGTCGGGTGGATGCGGAAGGCAATCTCGTTCGCGGCTATCACGATGCCTGGGTACATGCGGTTGTGGGGTTCCGGCGGAATCCCGAGTGGTTCCTAAAACGGTATCTGACGGGGGACCTTGAACAGCTCATGCTGCTGCCTGAAGGAAAAGTGGCGATACTCTTCCCGACAGCAGCAGACTTTGTGGCCGACCTCGAACGCTGCTGGAACTTGTTCTGGGCAGCGCCACAGAAACGCGTGCAGAGTGTTCCGAACATTCTCGTTTCGAAACGAGCGTTCGGCTTTGACCGGCGTGAGTCGGTCATGGCTCCGTACTACACGGAACGCTACTTGCAGCTGAAGAAAGAACTCCTGTCTCAGTCGTAAGTTACGAAATACAAAAAATAAAACCGGGGCGGGCCATACACATTGGCCCGCCCCTTTTCTAATTTAAATTTTGACATGGTTTATGTCATAGCTAGAGTGACGTCATAAAACAAGGCGTGTCCCATGGGACACGCCTTTTCTTTTTCGATATGTTATTTTTTGGATGGTGGCGTATCTCCCGTAAACTTGAGGTAAAGGCCATAGGCAACTAGCGCTCCTGCTCCAAATACAATTCCGTAGACGAAGGTTTTGAACACGATTGTCAAAAACCATACAAAGAGCAGGATCAGGAAGAACACCCAGGACCATTTGAATGCCAGTCGGCAAACAAAAGCCAGTCCCAGAATGAATCCAAAGTCATACCACCAGCTTTGCTGGCAGTGGTCGTAGACTGAAAACTCAAAGAATATATCCGCAATCAAACTGAATACGGACATCAGACCCGCCCAGATTCCGGAAAAGAATCCTGCGCCGCTTGCCATTTCACAGATTATGTCAGTCCTCCTTGGGGAACAGTTACAAAAACATTATACATTACAAATACATTTTTGTACATAAAATAAAACCGCCCGAGAGTGATGCTCTCGGGCGGGGAATGTTTATGTTACTGCAGGACCAAATCGGTTGTACATCTGGGTGGCGAGGTCGACCATAACGTCATGACCGAGAATGGTATCTCGCCATGCCTTCGGGATAGCGTCATAGCCGTAATGGGCACCGAGCAATCCGCCGGCTATTGCGGCATAAGTATCGGTGTCGCCACCAACACGGATAGCCATTTCGATACCGTGAGCAAACGAGGTGGCGTGTTTGAGACAATAGAGTGCTACATAGAGTGAGAACTCTGCCGTGCCTCGCGCCGGGAAGGCTCCTGGGTCGTAGGGTATGAGATCCCTGTCATAGACTGAGAGAAATACCCGCTGTGCCAATTTGCTTTTCGCAAGACTGGGGTCGGTGTATTCGGCGTTGTCGAGAGCTGTATCTGGTTCATTGCCCGCGAGTAAGTTTGCCAATACTATCGTGTAGAGCCAGCAGGCATCTTTACTATGTTGGTGTGCATGGGTGACATCCGACATGGCAAAGACCATTGCCTCGGCCTCATTTACTTGCGCGATGCGTATATCTTCATCCTCGAGATTAAGGATACGTGTCGCCCACCACAGTCCCATCGGTGCGGCCCGCATCAAACTGCCGTTGGTACCAATTGTGTTATTACGCGCGAGTGCCATTCGTTTTGGGTCGCCACTGAGCGCATTTTTAGTTGTGCCACCGGCCCCGATTGATTTGCCTGACCAAAGTACACTCTTTTCATCAATGACGTTGCTGCGCAAAAGGTTGTAAAAGTGTTCCGTATCAAGTCCGTTGCACGCAATCAGACTCAGGGCGAGGCACGCCGTTTGTTCTGAGTCATCGGTGGGCATTCCGGCGGGAAGTATGTGTTCCTCAGGCTTTTCCATCCGGGTATTGGGATAGTCATAGAAAGTAGGTCCACCGCGAGCGTCCAAGTCTAACGCGATAGCTTTGGGTCCCGATGTTTCATATTGGGCACCAAGCGAATCACCAATATGCTCACCAACAAAGGTGCCAATACAGCGATCAAGGAGAGTTGTCATGACGGTTCCTTTCAGTAAAAGATCATGCCTATTCCTACCCTAGCAAACCACCTTCATTGTGTCAAATATACACTAATAAAAAAACCGACCACACGAATGTGGTCGGTAGGTTGTTGTACCTTAGCGCATGCGCAGTGACCAGACGGTATTTTCGTGCCGATAGATCACTCGGTCGCCTTGGTGTCCTAGTCGCATGGTTGTTGCGATGTCGGTGTCGGTCACGAGCTTTTGTTCTCCTGTTTGTGGGACTAGGATACTCAGCTCGCCGTCTTTGGTAATTTGTGCGACCACCCCCTTGGGGAGGATCACGAGGTTTTGTTCGGCGTCATCACGTGTCTCGGTTGTCAAACGATATGACTTGAGATCGTGTGTGAACATAAACTGGAGGGCTTCGTAGTTACCATTTTGGGTTACTGTCATGACTTCTACATACCGACCATGTCCAACTGCACCAATCACCCGTACGCCACTTAGTTCGGGCACTTTGACTTGGGTAATACCGTCAGTCCCTGACGGGAGAATAAGATGGATACTCCCTAGTAGATCGGCGATACCAACACCACGATACCAGCTCGTTGCATTTCCCATAATTGACCATCGTCTTTGGGGTATGAGAATTGGTTTTCCGAACTGTTGTATTGCGAGCTCCACCAGTTCACAATCGGTGACAGCAAATAGTCGGTTGTCACTTCGGAACACAGTCTCCACGTTGAGTAGTGTCGACAGTGGTACCGACTGCCCGTTACCACTGAGATAACGAAATTGCCACTCACTACCAATTTGTTCGGCCATAAGCCATCCCTGGCCACTTTTCACAGCAGCCATTTGGGCTGCTGTTGTGACACCTACTTGACGTTTATGTTCATAATCAAAGAGGTCGCCGAGTTTTGTTCTCATCAGGCCACAAGGCCAAATGGAAACTATCGCGGAGTTTGCCTCAAAGATTTTTTCATACACCAGTCCACCAGTGCCGCTGGTGACCATCCTCAGGATGCGACCGGCAACCGACGGCCCTTTCCCGAGTTCTAGTGGTGAAGGGGGTATGGTCCGTAGGCCCTGGGCAAAAGTTGCTTGGTACCAATCAAGTAGCGGTGCGGGAATACATGACAGGTCCCGCACTGTTTTGTTGAGACGAACTCCAGGGTTGAATATCGACGCGTTGTCACGCATGCGACGTTCGAGCTCGCCCGGTTTATATCCGGCCAATGTCCCTTTGTATGGGTGGATGCCGGTAAACAGTAAGAAGGTCACAATGCCCCAAGCAAACCAGTCGGTAGTAGATGTAATCGTAGCGCTATGCCAGTCACGAATCGAAGGCATGATAACGGCAGCTTTAAAGCGACCAATCTGCCACGAATCAACGTCGATAGCGTACGGCACCGGCAGCTTTGGGTTAGTGATATCGGCGAGCCAGTTGAGTTCGTTGCCATCAACGAGCAGAGCTCCTTGATGGTGTGCTTCGGTTATGACTGCCCGCATTGAGAACGCTAGTTGGCGTGCCGATTCGTCGGTGAATCCAACCTCAGCTCGTCCATCATTGGTAAACAGTTTTGGATAGGCAACTCCTGAGACATACGGCATATAGTAACCCAGTGGCATTCCGTGTTCATCGTGGACAACCCCTTTGGGCGCCACGATTGATGGATGTGCGAAGGACTTCGCCAAGAGCCGCACTTTTTCAGACATACCATCTTTGACCATTTTGGTTGGGTCAAGATAGAGCTTGATGATGTGTTTGTCTTTGCGATAGATGGCGCCTTCACCACCTTGCGTTACATAATCATTTGGTCTGAGCGTGAGGGCACCTTTGCCCTCAAGCATAACCTTGGTTGGTATTTGAATGAGTGACATAGTGTCCTCCGTTAGGGGTTAGGTGAGCGCAAGCCCAAGTGGATGACTGCTTGCGCAATATCATCTTGTGGGCCCTTGCCGATTTTTTTCGCCTCTGAGAGAAAACGATTCATGCGCCGAACTGCAAATTGACCTTCAGTGCTCTTCCAAGCAGTGAATGCCTCGGCAGCAGCCATGGTGTCGACGCCGCCGATTTGCTCGACGCCGTCGGTCATGAGGGCGACCGCAATGAGTCGACCAGGATGGACGTTTCCCTCGCTGTGTGCAAAGGCGAACTTTTTCCCTGCCAGGCCTTCTTCCGCAGTATGGGTTTCAAGCGTACCTTCGTACGCACCGCCCATGCCACGCATATGCATCCAAGTACACCTATCTAAAAACGGTTCTACCGTTTCCCTGTGTACCTGCTTGAATGCCTCGTCTTGATCACTGAGGCGATAGGCAGGGTAGTAGGGTGTGTTCTTGTTCCAAGAAAACTCCTCCACCAGGGAATCATATTCATGAATCGCAATCACGACACCATCGCCCGTCACATGTCCGATGACGAACTGGGGAGTGCCAATAGCAAACAGACAAGTCGCGAGGAGATCAACGGGTGCGAGACCAAGCTCAGCCTGGTACGACGCAAGATACAAATCGCGTGTGGCACAGATTTTATCTATAGTGTCAGACCAAGCTTTTGTTTCTGGTACGGGCAGGTGTTCGAGGATGGCGCGCTTGGTAGCGAGTACCATGAGACGCGCACCAATGTCGGTCATCCCGCCAGATGAGCAGCCGTCTGAGACAATCGCGTAGACGAGGTCATCGGCAATTGTGCCCGAGAGCGCAAAGTCTTGGCAGGGTTTTCCAGTCTGCAAATGTTGCCAGCCAATCTGGAAGGTGTGGTCGGTTCTGAGGTTCATGATGGAGTCCTTTTCTGACTTTGTGTGAACAAAAAAACGGGAGGCGCTTGGCGCCTCCCGTGGGATCTTTAAATGGTGGCCGAGATATTCTGGCTCGGGCCACCGGTGCCGAGCGCCATCGACGTCGAGCTGATTGACTGCGAGACGAAGGCGGCCAGCTTGGCGAGACTGCTTTTGGTAACCGTACCAGCCCAAATGAACTGGTCCATACCGGCCTCGGTTTGGAACGTTTCAAGTTCCTGCTTGATCCGCGCACGAGCTTGCTTGACCCACGAATTGGTATCATCTTGACCATCTGTGGTATCAATGCCAATGAGGATCGATACGTGTGACTCCATCACTTCACCGAGGACCGACTTCTTTAGCTCGTCCTTGACCATCTTCATGGTTGCGGTCGAGCTGTTTTCGCCACCATCGGTCACCACGAAAGTGATGCCGTTGACAGCGAAGTCCATGTCGACGAGGCTCTGTGCGTAGGCATTCATAGCGCCGACGCTCGAGTAGACTGCGTCGCAAAGCGGTGTCGCGCCACCGCCACGTAGGGTGGGGTAGCTCTTGGTATCGATTTCCTGGAGGGTTTTGAACCCATGGATTTCATCAACACCGTTGCCGTTCTGGCGGTTGTGCTGCGAACCAAAGCGTACGACTCGCACGAGCAGGTTGTTGGCATACGGTGAGCTAAAGCAGGCACCAACGGCAGCCAAGAGCATGTCGAGAATTTCGCTTTCCTTGCCGATGATCGAACCTGATTCGTCGAGTGCGATAGTGACAAGCGTGTATTGCGCAGCGGTAAGACCGCCGATGGTTGCTCCACTGAACTGGAAGCCGCTGCCGATAGTGAAGTCGTGCATGTCTGACATGATGTTCTCCTTATATGTCATGATGGTTCGTGATGGTAGGGGCGGAAACTTTGTTTCCGCCCCCCATGACTCACGCCAGGAACTGGTCCGCGGTCGTAAGCGTCATACCGCGAGCGGCCATGTCCCTGAGGAACTGCTGTGCCACGCCGGGGAAGTCGACAATCATGGTCCCGTCAGGGGCCACGACCGCCGGTACCGGCGACATGCAGTCGGTGAGCAGGTGGAATTTCTTCACATGCTCCGCCCCGATGTTGTCGGCGACCTGTTCAATGGTAGCTTTCACGCAGTGGCTCGATGCCTCGCCCGCGACCACGATCACGTCCGCTTCTTGCAACATAGCAAGGAAGCGTGCGTTCATCTGGGTCGAAGGGTCGTTCGCGATCGGTACTTCGGCCAAGAGAGCGCCATAGTGCTCGGTGAGCACGTTGGTTCCCTTGGTGACGAAGTCGATGTTGCGCACGCGTTTCTGGCTCCAGCGATCGAAGGCAGAAGCCAAGTCGCTCTGCACGTTGTGACCCCAACTGCCAATGAGGCAGTGTGGCGGCCACACCATGAGGGTGTACTTGCCTGCCGCTTCGAGTGCTTCGGCGTAGCCGATAGCGTAGGTGCGGAGTTCAGGCAGCCGCGGCGTCCAGGTGCCGTCCTTGATGGCCGAAGCCGAAATCATGGTAAGCGAGCTGGGCGACGCGCCGCCACTGTCGCGCCAGAAGGCGGGATGCGCGATGTCAACCAAGTGGTGACTGTCGAGCGTCACGTGAATCTTCTGGAGCTTGTGGCCGATGCGGTCGACAAGCGAGGCCAAGCGGACCATGTCCGCGTTGGCGCCGGTCACCGGTAGCGTTGCGCCCGGAATATCCATGAAGTCGTTTTGCGGGTCGATAACCAAGAGATGAACTTTCATCGTATGTCCTTTCATGAGGGTTGTAGTGGTGGTTTTTAGAGAGGTGGGCACAGTATGCCCACCTCAGTTTTTCAAAGAACACTTCAGTTGATTTAGATTATGTATCATTAACACTAACTAAAGCCAGATATATACCACAACGGTAGGTTGTGGCTGGTACCTGTACTGAAGCTCTGAAGGTAGTGTATACCTCGGTTTAGATAGTGTCAAGTTTACAATAAGTTCTGATACAAATAATTCGTTTCGTCAAATTATCGCCGGTTTTAAAAATTTCAGTAAAGAAAAAGCCGCGCTCACAGGGTGTGAGTACGGCCAGGAGGTCAAATCAGTTTATGCAGAGCGCTTTGAGTTACGTCCACTCTTCTGGCGAAAGATCCCAGTCATCATAATCGTTGCAGCCTATTTCTTTGGGAGGTATTTGGCGACGGCTAGGGAAATTACAAATATGAGAGCTGAGAGAATGAGGAATGAACCGTTGATGGCGCTTGTCGTGATGCCGTTTGTTTTGAATTCGTCGACACTGATACTTGCCCCGATGGCTACAAAAGTAGTGATTCCGAGGATGCTTCCGACAATTGTAGCTATAATGTACGGCATAAAAGGAACACGCAATAATCCTGCGCCATAGTTCACGCCATCATACGGAAGGAAGAGAAGACGCATGGTGAGGATGGTGGTAAATGGGTTCGTGCGACAGGACTCTGCAAATCGGCCAAAGATACCACCACCTACATTTGCTGTTTTTTTACCAAAGAATCGTCCCACAAAATAAGCGACGGTAGCTGACAAGTTAGCACCGATGATGGTATAGAAAATCCCGCCCGATAGTCCAAAGAAAACTCCAGACAAAATAGTCAGGGCAGTACCTGGGAAAAACGTCAGAGGGCGAATCGTATACGCAAGGATATATAAGAGTGGGCCCCAAATGGTTTGTGTAATAAAATCAAATAAGGCAATGGCTAGCTCTGTTGGCGTGAGACCAAACGAGTTCGTGTAGTTATACAAGTAGTAGAGCCCACTGAGCCAGGCTGTGAGGAGAAGTAGCTTGGGCAAAAATCCTATAAACTTATAGCCAATGTCTCTTTTCAGACTATTGATTTGAGTAGCAAAAAATATGTCGCCGGCTTTTTTAATGATGAGGGCGTAGGTAGGGTAGGCATACATAGTTCTGCGCAATTTCCAGAGAGAGAGGTTGTTGTCGATAGCAACAGAAAATACAGCGAGTAACTCACCAGCCCGTGGTCCAGCGATATGTACACCAAGAATTTTTCCTGATACGCGTTTTACAATTACTACGAGCGTACCTTCAATACTGTTGTCAGTTCGAGCGCGGTCGTTTTGGTTAAATGGAACTTCAATCCGGTGGATATTTAGTTCGCCATACAGTGACACCGCTTCTGTCTGCGACAGACCTACTTGGGCTAATTCAGGTTCGGTATAGGTGACTTTAGGAACAGATTTTGCTGTTGGTGAAAAGATTCCAAAGCTCGCGATACGAGCCACCACTCTACGTGCTGTATCATCTGCCACGTGCGTAAACTTTAACGTGTCGGCTACGTCACCAAGGGCATAGACACGACGGTTGCTCGTTTGATTATTTTTGCTCACCTTAATGCCGGCATTGTCGTATTGGATAGTAGCTGCTTCCAATCCTTGGGGGAGGTTAGGGATGCGGCCAATCGCGATTAAAACTTTATCAAACGGTATGTTTTTTGTGGTCGTGGTATCGGTTTGCGATATAGTCGCAATATTATTTTGCACACTCGTAATACTAACGTTTTGCAAAATAGTGATTCCAAGTTTCGTACACGCTGTATGAATAATTGGGCGGAGAGCTTCGTCTTCGAGGCGTGCAAATGTTGGTCCGTTATCTAGTATGGTGACGTTGCTCCCTAACATGGCGAGAGCTTGTCCCATCTCGAGCCCAATCGGGCCGGCTCCAATTATCAGGGTGTGGGCGGGAACTGATTCAAGTGCAAAGAGATTTTGATTGGTGAGAATTTTAGAGGGGTCAAGCTCGGGAACAACAATCATTCGCGGGCTCGAGCCAGTGGCGATGACGGCTTTTTTAAAAGTAATGCTATCACTCCCAATTTTGATAGTGGACGGGCTCGTAAATACAGCTTCACCAATTACGACATCAATACCTAGTTTTTTAAAATGCTCGGGTGTTTCGTGTGAGAGAGTCTCAGCAATTTTTGCACGAACGTAACTGAAAGCGTCCCTCCGGTAATTTTCCGTCTGGCTATTGCCGCCTGAAATAGCAATTGCTTGGTAATACGATTTAGCGTGATGGAGGAGTGCCTTGCTCGGGATACAACCAGAGTTGGTGCACTCACCACCGATATGTTCGCGTTCAACCAGCAGTACTGATTTACCAATTTTGGCGAGACCAACAGCACTGGTTAGTCCGCCTGAGCCCGCACCGATTACGATTGCATCATAGTCTGTTTTCATTTTGTTAACTGTAGCTTAGGAAATTGACGGTGTAAAGTGAACTATACATATAGTATCGCGACGTGCGGTTAGGAAGCTGCCTGCGCCGGCAATTAGTTTGACAAAAGCTATAAGCGTGATACAAAGAAAACAGATCCAAAAAAGATAAAAGAAAGGTTGATGATGAAAAAAATACTAATCGCTTGTCTGTTCCTGGTATTTCAGGCTAGTGCGGGTGCCGCGGACGCTGGTAATGCCACTCCAATATTTGGGCGTGAAACAATCTACGCTGTCGTAGCGATAGCTTGTATGCTCCTCGGATCAATTGCCCGCTATCTGCACAGGGAAACCGTGAGCTTGCTGTTGTTGGGGGTGGCGTTTTTTGCTACAACCCTCACTGCCACCGTTTTGTTCGATATTTCGGCTTTTTTCGCCGCTGCCGCTGGTGTTGTAGCGGCCTGCGCGGCAGCGGTCGTGTTCACCCATAAAGACAACCAAGGGCCTTACCTCTGGGTGATTGCCCATCTGGTCATCATGTCGATGGTGGCTGTGTTTGCCTAATCGTTGGAAAGTCCCGCCTACAAGCGGGGCTTTTTTGATTTGTTATCAACAGTTAGAAAAATAAAAAAGGAACCGAAGTTATATAATAAACGTAAATAGAGGTGCCCCTGCTTTGGGGGCACCTTTTATGATATTAATATGATATCAGTTGTGTAGTTAGTACATTAAAATATGAAATCAATTGTCACAAACTTTAAATTTATTATGGCGCTGGTCTTTGCACTGCTCGCCGGGGTTGGTTTTTTCCTGCCTGCTCAGGCTGCGACTCTGGATGACGTCCAAATAGCGGTGGATCAACTGCAACGAGATATTACTGAGTATCAGAGGAATCATGCAAAAAGTGCAGTGCTCGGCGCGAGTACGGGTAATTGGTATAAGCCAGGCATCTATACAACCTGGCAGTGGCAACTCACTGGTACCATTGATCAAATGGTAGATGCAGAAATGTTTGATATTGATCTCTTTGATACCCCAGCGGCGACCATTACTTCCCTAAAAGGTAAGGGTAAAAAAGTAATCTGTTATTTTTCAGCTGGTTCATATGAAAATTGGCGACCGGATGCGGCCCAATTTCCGGCAGCGGTTCTCGGTAAAACAAATGGGTGGGCCGGGGAGAGGTGGCTCGATATTAGAAATTTATCAGCCCTAGGGCCAATCATGGAGGCCCGTTTGGATTTAGCCGTGACCAAAGGGTGTGATGGTGTTGAACCAGATAACATTGATGGATATACAAACAGTACAAATTTTCCGCTTACTGGAGCAGATCAAATAACCTATAATAAGTGGCTGGCTGAGAAAGCCCATGCGCGCAATCTTTCGATTGGTCTTAAAAATGATATTGATCAAGTGGTTGAACTAGAGCCGTATTTCGATTGGGCACTTAATGAACAGTGTTTTCAGTACAAAGAATGCGATACCCTAAAACCTTTTATTGCTGCCGGTAAACCAGTTTTTACAACAGAATATAGTGTCGCTACAACTAGTTTCTGTCCACAGGCAAATGTACTTAAATTTATGTCGATGAAGAAGAAGTTAGATCTGGATGCTAGTCGCGAGGTTTGTTGGACTGGCGGTGGTGTAACCCCAACCCCAACCCCAACTCCCGTTCCGCAAGTTACAATTTCTGTTGCCCCTGCTTCGGTAACAGTCGGTTCAACGGTAACAGTTTCTTGGACTAGTACTAATGCCACTACTTGTTCGGCAACGGGAGCTTGGAGTGGTTCAAAAACAGTTAGCGGTAGCGAAGTCATACCAGCCACTGTTGTTGGGACCAAAACCCTTAATCTGACTTGTGTGGGAGCGGGCGATACAAAAGCACGTAGTGTAAAATATGTTGTTAGTGCTGAAGTAACCCCAACCCCAACCCCAACCCCAACCCCAACTCCAACTCCAACTCCAACTCCAACTAGTACTATTTCTACAGTTAAGGTGTATACCACCGATAACGTAAACGTTCGACTGACACCAGGCGGAACAAAAATTGGTACTCAACCCAAAGGAGCGATTGGTTTCAAAACCGGAAAGAGTGTCAGAGCTAATGATCGTTCCTGGGTACCCGTGAATTTTGCAACCGGAACCGATGGATATGTAGCAGAGGGTCTACTGGAAACAGTAAATAGCGCAACTGTTGACACCCTGCAAGCCAAAATTAGTGCCCTCATGTTGCAATTGCAAACGTTGCAAAAAATGCTAGCCGAACTACAGCAGACACCTAATTAGATAGATGTAACGAAATCCAAAAAACCACAGGTCTACCTGCGGTTTTTTTGTTTTAAAAAATTCTCATTACTATTGCCGATTTGAGTCCGATACCGTATAGTACTGGCACCTTGCCTTTGTTGGCAATTTTCTTTTCTCCTTAGTGCGCCCCATGCGTCTCGGTGATACGAAAGACAGGTACTTACACATAATTTATACACATATTATATGGCTCGAGAATTTCCGATTAGTCGCATGCGTAATTTTGGTATCGTGGCCCACGTGGACGCGGGTAAAACAACTACGTCTGAACGCGTATTGTTCTATACCGGTATGTCGCACAAAATCGGTGAAGTACACGATGGTGCCACTGTTACCGACTGGATGGAACAGGAACGGGAGCGTGGTATTACGATTACCGCTGCCGCGATTTCTTGTAACTGGTCGAAATCAGAAGTAGAGGACCGCAAGGACAAGTCACAGATGTACAACTTTAACATCATCGACACACCCGGCCACATCGACTTCACGGCTGAAGTAAAGCGTTCAATGCGTGTGCTCGACGGTGCAGTCGTAGTATTTGACTCGGTAGCTGGCGTTGAACCACAATCAGAAACCAACTGGGGGTATGCCGACGAGGCTGGGGTGCCACGTATTTGTTTTATTAACAAAATGGACCGTCTCGGGGCTGACTTTGAAAAGTCGTATGCCAGTATTTTAGACCGTCTGTCTAAAAAAGCGGTTCGGATTCAGATTCCATGGGGCTGTGAAGACCACCTCAGTGGTGTTATAGACTTGGTGAAAATGAAGGCCTTTGTGTTTGAAGGTGAAATGGGTATGACCGTTCGCGAAGTCGAGATCCCGAGTGAACTCCAAGCTGATGCAGAAAAGTACCGAGCTGAGCTGATTGAACGGGTTGTTGAACATGATGACGCCATGATGGAAGCGTTCCTTGAAGGTAATCTCCCAACCGACGCAGACCTCAAAGCTACTCTCCGCAAAGCAGTGCTCGCTAACCAGCTGTTCCCGGTCATGACTGGTTCAGCCTTGAAGAACATCGGTGTTCAGCTCGTGCTCGACGGTGTGGTGGATTATCTACCGGCTCCGACTGATCTCCCGCCAGTTCGTGGTATTAACCCAAAGACTGATGAAGAGGTAACCCGTACCGCTAGTGATGAAGAACCATTTTGTTCTCTCGCCTTCAAACTACAAACAGACCCATTCGTAGGTCAATTGACTTTCTTCCGTGTCTATTCAGGAGTTGTAAAAGCTGGTAGTTACATTTACAATGCCACCACCGGTGAAAAAGAACGATTGGGGCGTATCGTACGACTCCAGGCGGATAAGCGAACTGAGATTGAAGAAGTGTACGCTGGTGAAATTGCGGCTGGTGTAGGGTTAAAGGATGTAAAGACCTCACACACTCTTTGTGACGAAGCCAAGCCGATTGTGCTAGAAGAAATTGTCTTCCCAATTCCGGTGGTAGCCATGCGGGTTGAGCCAAAGACCAAGAATGATCAAGAAAAAATGGGAGTAGCCCTGAAAAAACTAGCTGATGAAGACCCGACTTTCATTGTGTCATCTGATTCAGAGACTATGGAAACTATCATTTCCGGTATGGGTGAACTGCACCTGGAGATTCTTGTTGACCGTATGAAACGTGAGTTTGGTGTTGAAGCTAATGTGGGCGCACCGCAAGTAGCTTACCGTGAGACCATTCAAAACTCAGCTGAGGCCGAACACAAATACATCAAGCAATCAGGTGGTAAAGGACAGTATGGTCACGTTAAGATTCGTATCAAGCCACTTGAGCCCGTCGATCCAGAGGCAAAGATTGCCAAGAACGTGACTCGTGAAGAGCACTTTGAATTCATCAACAGCATCAAGGGAGGGGTAATTCCACAAGAATTTATTCCAGCGGTAATGAAGGGGGCCAAAGAAGCGATGGCTCGAGGTCAGGTAGCGGGCTATAAGATGGAGGACGTATCAGTTGAGCTCTACGACGGCAGTTACCATGATGTAGACTCGAGTGAAATTGCCTTCCGTCTCGCCGCCATTCACGCCTTCCGTGACGCTGCCAAAAAAGCCAATGCCGTGTTGCTTGAACCAGTTATGAAGGTAGAAATTCGTACCCCAGAACAGTTCATGGGAGACGTAAACGGAAATATTTCTAGTAAACGCGGTCAGGTAGAAAGTATGGGTGACTTGGGCGACAAGAAGGTAGTGACCGCCAGTGTGCCACTCTCTGAAATGTTCGGGTACACGAACACCCTCCGGTCTATGACCCAAGGACGTGCCAGCATGACCATGACCTTCGACCACTACGACGTAGTACCACCGAATGTGTCGATGGAAATTCGAAAGGCGCGCGGCGTCAAAGATATCGAAACCGAAGAATAATATTTAAGCCCCCGACTAGGGGGCTTAAATATTATTCTTCGTGATATCTTTGACGGACCCTGTGAGCTACTTTGTGACTGAAGGGAAACAAAGTGGCCTCAGGGTGTACTGAACTCGTAGAGTTTGAAGGATGTGGAAACAGAAGAATAAAACAATTAGCACCCGTTTAGGGTGCTTTGTTTTAGTCGCAGCCTAACATCCTGCAAGACCTTTTGAGCTAGTTTCGACTGAAAGGAGAAAATAGCCAAAAGGTGTACCGCTTCTGTTAAGAAGAAGGATGTGGAAACAGAAGAATAAAAACAAGGCGCCACCATCGGGCGCTTTGTTTTTAATACTCGGCATGTCTTTTTCCGACCTTGCCTAGTATTTATGAGGTTTCAACCGAAATAAAAACTGACAAGGTGTACTGAATTCGTAGAATTTACTGAAACCGTAAAGTTTAAAGACACAGAAATAGCACACTAATAATCTAGACAACCCGCTTACGCACGCTACCCTTATTTTTTGTACAAAATGCTGTTTACAGCAATAACGGGAATACCTAATTAATTTGTTTAATAAATCACGCTACCTGGACAAAATTTTGGGTATAAATTAAATCTGGTTGCAAATGTGCGATATACTACTAGTAATGCTAAATACGTCGTATGTTCGATACGTTGCAAAGTTGCTCATGGTTGGTTTGTTTTTCTACCTCGCGGGGGTGCAGGCAGTGTCTGCTCAAGTTATTCCGGCGTCTGAACTTGATGGGTATGCCTGGAGTAGCAATATTGGCTGGATATCTCTTAACTGCAAGACTGGAGGAGTGACTGGCAATAATATTTGTGCTACTTCAAATTACGAAGTGGTGATTAACGCCAATCGAACAATCACGGGATATGCCTGGAGTAGCAATATTGGCTGGATTAAATTTGGTGGCCTAAGCTCCTTCCCGATAGGGGGTGGAACAAGCGCAGTCAATGCCAGTGTAACGGGTACCTATCCAAATCTTAGTTTTACTGGTTGGGCTCGAGCGTGCGCGGGTACAGACAATCCTACAACCACCGAACAGAAAAACTGCTCAATCATGACAATGAACGACAATTCTGGATTGTGGGACGGCTGGATAGCGCTTAGTGGTACCAATCATCAAATATCAACAAATGTCAGCGGCCTCGTGACTAACTCATACGCCTGGGGGAGTGATGTGGTTGGCTGGGTAAATATGTTTACCCACGTTTCATGGTTGAAACCGGGCGCAACCATATCTATGGCCAGCTGCACCATCCCCCTTAATGGTTCTAATTGTATGGCAGCTACTACGTGGAATATTACTAATGCGGTCGCACCTTATGAAGTGAGGAATGTCACTACGAACGCTGTTTTTTCGACAGCCACGAGTGGTACTAATCAAATGAATCAGCTTCAGTTAGGTTCTAATACTATCAGGGTAAGTGATGCGAGCGGCCAATTAAATTCCATTCCTGTTAATGCTGGTTGTGTGGCAGGCACCGTGGCTTCAGGTACACAGTGTGTCGTCAACCCTCCAGTTATTACTATTACGACTAATAATAGGGTGATTGTAAGGGCGGGTGACACGGTGACTGTTGACTGGACTATCACCCCGTCCCCGCTCACTACCGGTTCCTGCACTCTCAGTGGTCCCGGATTAAGCGGAGCAACCACAACCGGCGGTTCACAAAGCTCAGGCGCACTGTATTCAAAATCAGTGTTCAGGATTGCCTGTACGGGTACGTTTGGAACAGCTGAAGCCAGTACCGCGGTAGAAATAATCCCCTCGGCACAAGAGGTGTAATACATTCATATGAAAAATTATCCCTCTAAACTCAGCACCACCTTGCCACAATATCTTATTACCGGATTCCTTTTTTTGGTATTGCTAGGACTCGTTGGCGCATATGTGTTTTACGGTATCTACATAGCAAAAGAAACAGTTAATACTCGTTTAGTGACTGATACCGTGGTTATTCCCGAAACCGTAGTTACCCCAAATGAGTTAAATCTAGCTGAAAAACTCGCTATTTTGAAAGGACTGGGTGATAACGGAACAACGACCATATCTACTGCCGAAAAAGGTGAAATTTTACAGAATCTTGGGAGTAATTTACCGGATGTGCCCGAAGAAGATAAAAGAGCATCGCTTGAACAGCTTAGGTCAACCAAAAACAGCGAAAATGCAGAGGAAATCCCGCCGGGTTTATAACCCAGGTCGCACCACCAGATGTCAAAATCAGTTTGGGACCAGGTACGGTGTTTTTTAGGGAAACGCCGGCTTGAAGCTGGCTTGCAAAAAATGTATTATCTGATAATATTGCGCAACCGACCATAGCTCAAAAAGTTATGTCGGAGCAACTCATATTCTGCTCCTTTACACATATTTGTGTGCCCACCCGCCTCGCGATTGTTCTCGCCGAGACGGATGTGCAGACAACACTGTTTTGATAGCAGCTGTGAGCGCTTTATTATTATAATTAACGTAAATTATTATGGCTGCAGAAACATTTGATCGCTCAAAGCCGCACGTAAACGTAGGTACTATTGGTCACGTTGACCACGGAAAGACTACGCTTACGGCTGCTATCCTCACAGTACTTAACCAAAAAGGTGGTGGCTACTCTGCTACTACAAAAGGTGTAGACGAAATCGATAAAGCGCCAGAAGAAAAGGCGCGCGGTATTACTATTTCTCTTTCACACAGTGAGTACAACACACCTAACCGTCATTACGCTCACATTGATGCTCCTGGTCACGCGGACTATATCAAGAACATGATTACGGGTGCTGCCCAGATGGACGGTGCCGTGCTCGTAGTAGCTGCTACAGACGGTGCGATGCCACAAACACGTGAACACGTACTTTTGGCCAAGCAAGTAGGAGTGCCACACATCATCGTGTTCCTCAACAAGTGCGATATGGTTGATGACGAAGAAATGCTTATGCTCGTAGAAGAAGAACTTCGTGAACTTTTGACCAAGAACGGTTTTGACGGTGCTAATGCGCCAATCATCCATGGTTCAGGTCTAAAGGCTCTTGAAGATCCAACTTCAGCTTGGGGAGACAAGGTGGTTGAGCTCGTTGATGCAATGGACTCATACTTCCCACTACCAGAGCGTGAACTCGACAAGCCTTTCCTTATGCCAGTAGAAGACATCTTCTCTATCGAAGGACGCGGTACGGTAGTAACTGGTCGTGTAGAGCGTGGAAAGGTAAAGGTTGGGGAAAGTATCCAAATTGTTGGAATTAAAGACACTCTCGAAACTACAGTGACTGGAGTAGAAATGTTCAACAAGCAGCTGGATCAAGCTCAGGCCGGAGACAACGCTGGTATCCTCATCCGTGGTATCAAAAAGGAAGACGTCCACCGTGGTCAGGTTTTGGCTGCCAAGGGTTCAGTAACTCCGCACACCGAATTCGAAGCGGAAGTATACGTACTTTCAAAAGATGAAGGTGGTCGTCACACACCATTCTTTACTGGGTACAAGCCACAATTTTACATCCGTACAACTGACGTAACAGGTGAAGTTACATTGGCTGAAGGTGTAGAAATGACTATGCCAGGTGATACTGCTACGTTCAAAGTTAAACTAGTAGCTCCGGTAGCCCTAGAACAGGGAGGTAACTTTGCGATTCGTGAGGGTGGGAAGACTGTGGGTGCGGGAGTAGTAACCAAAATCGTAGCGTAAGGGCACTGAGACTTACCCAATCTGCGTTGTTGCCCTGCGCAAATTTGTGTTCACCGTACGCAAGTACGGCTCACAAAAATTTGCTTGTGCGCCTAGCAGCTCGGGCAATCTCAGCACCCTTAAACTGAGTAAATTAAAATTACTATGGTAACTACAACTAAAAAAGCGAAAGCTACTACTGAAACAGTTTCAAAGTTACGCATCCGCGTTCGTGCCTTCGAGCACAAAATTTTGGACAGTTCAGTCAAGCAAATCATTGATACGGCCCTACGTTTTGATGCTCAAGTAGTCGGACCAATTCCACTACCAACAGAAATCAAAAAGTATACCGTCAACCGAGCATCGTTTGTTTACAAAGACGCGCGAGAACAATTCGAAATGCGAACTCACAAACGAGTCATTGATATTATGAATCCTAGCCCAAAAGTCATTGAAGCTCTGACCAATCTGTCGCTCCCGTCCGGAGTCAACATTGACGTCAAGATGCTCTAGGAGGAGTCTCCTTGATTCTACGCCCAAACGCAACAAATGCCCGCTACCATCCGTAGCGGGCTTTTGTGTGTATAACTTAAGCACATATCCATACAGTATATTAGTATACTATGTGTAATGAGAAAAAATCTAACGGCCATTATCCCCGCAGCGATAATTTTATTTGGCTTCGTTACGTACAATTTTATGAACGCCGCCTGGACTCCGCCCCCAGCAGCCCCACCCACATCCAACACAGAAGCCCCCGTGAATGTCGGCACGACAGATCAAGTAAAAAATGGC
>JAYVIL010000084.1:0-8151 GCA_043770255.1 Candidatus Kaiserbacteria bacterium | reverse complement strand
CCTGACCAAAACTTTGCTCCAGCCTATACACCTGACATGAAAATTAAAAATTCTAACGACTGGACATACAAAGCTGGTGAATATTGTTTTGAGAGAGTCATTAATTAAAGTCAGATACCTATTTACAAAAAATATCCTCGTAGTACGATTATGCCAGGCTGCAGAGGGAGGAAAACATGCAAGCATTTGACAGGTATTTCGATGAGGGAGGAGCAATTCTTCTGCTCGTCATAGGTGCAATGGGTGCGCTCGTTATTGTAACGCACCCGATTGTTGCCAGTTTGTTCATGTAGAACAAAAAACTTCGCACTAATTCTAAGGCGTTCCAAATTCGGAACGCCTTTGACTATTTATATATGAGCGGACATAATGAGTGAATATTAATAATGGGTAGCACATCCTATGCACAAAAAATTTAATTCAGCAGAAATTGAACAAAAATGGCAAAAAATCTGGTCTGAATCAGGCTTGTACACGGTAGGTGAGCGTGATCACAGTAAGCCAAAGGAATATGTCCTGGTGGAGCTACCATACCCTTCGGGCAACCTCCATATTGGCCACTGGTACGCTTTTGGCGTGCCGGACATCTATGCCCGTTTTAAGCGTATGACGGGGCATCAAGTGATATTCCCGATTGGTTTTGATGCCTTTGGTCTGCCAGCAGAAAATGCTGCTATCAAGCGTAATCTTGACCCTAAAAAATGGACTTATGAGAACATGGCTTTCATGCGCGAGCAGCTTGATCGCATGGGCAACATGTTCAGTTGGGACAAAACTGCCAACACCACTGACGCGAGTTACTATAAATGGACCCAGTGGATGTTCACGCAGTTTTTTGAGCGTGGTACAGCCTATCGTGGTGTAGGAAAGGTGAATTGGTGCCCTGGTTGCAATACAGTGATTGCCAACGAACAAGTGCTCGCCGACGGCACCTGTGAACGGTCAGGAGATGTGATTGAAAAGCGTGAAATGCCTCAGTGGATGATGAAAATCACCGACTACGCCGACAGACTCATCGACGACTTAGACAACCTAGATTGGCCTGAACATATCAAAGAAGCCCAACGCCAGTGGATTGGACGAAGTCAGGGAGCAAAGATCTCTTTTAACCTTTCCAGTAACAGAAAGCTCGAAGTGTTTACAACACGACCCGACACATTGTTTGGAGCAACCTATTTAGTCATTGCCCCCGAACATCCGCTACTAAGCGATTCTGAAGTACGAGGTTTAACCTCGAACTTGGTGGAAGTTGATGCGTATGTTGCAACTGCCAAGCAAAAAGACGAGATAGATCGGCTCGATGCCACAAAAGAAAAAACAGGGGTAAAGCTCGAGGGAATAACTGCCACAAATCCAGCGAGTGGCGAGACTATTCCCGTGTACGTGGCGGATTATGTCCTCGGTGGTTATGGGACCGGAGCTATTATGGCTGTTCCTGCTCATGATGCACGTGACTATGAGTTCGCAAAAAAGTTTGGTCTGCCAATTAAGCAAGTCATTGTTCCATGTGCAGATGATTCAAAAAATCCCCCACGACCAGAATTTGAAGAAGTGAAAAGGGATACTGTTATTGTTCATGTACGAGATAAAAGTACTGGTAAATTTGCATTACTTAACTGGCACGGCACACTTGAAGGTATCACTACTGCTATTATGGGCGGAATTGAAGCTTGTCAAACACCCGAAGAAGCTGCTCTTGCAGAGATAAAAGAGGAAGCAGCACTGACTGATGTAAAAATCGTTTCCACTCTCAAATGGATTACAGCTGCCAGATACTGTGCATCTCATAAGCAGGAAAATAGATGTGCCCACACGTATGCATTCATTGCTGAAGTAGAAAATCTCGCTGCCCAAGGGGTAATATCCGATTCGGAAAATTCATTACATACCTTGGTCTGGGCCGAAGAACATGACGTTCTCGAAAAACTAACGCCAGATCACCAAAAACAAGTTTGGCAATTGCTTCAAAAAGAAACTGCAATTAGTGGAACAGGATATTTAATTAATTCGGTCAGTTCGCCACGAATTTTTAACGAAAAAGAAAATATTGAACATTATCGTATGGGTGTATACGCGTTAATTCGCAACGCAGAAGATAAATATCTGTTACAGCATTTTCCAAACTGGAATTATTATTGGTTACCAGGAGGTGGAGTAGAATCAGGAGAAAATGAAGTGGAGACACTCACACGTGAAATTATAGAGGAAACTGGGTATACAAATTTTACTATTGGCAGAAAAGTTTGTAGTCCAGTATTTGATTACATTCGCCAACAAGAAGCCGGACAAATTCATGGCAGAAATTTCTGTCATATTTATGAAGTTATATTGAATTCTGATGATACACAAGATCTAAATTTGAATGCAGACGAGCTAGCAGACGATATCGTGACAAAGTGGCTCTCAGTAGAAGAATTAGAAGCCGAAAAAGAAGTTGATCTCGAACGTTCAGCTTTAATACTCTTTGCAATTGCAGAGCTACATAGCAACAATGCACAATTTAACAATTTGACTTCAGAAGAAGCCACAGAAAAGATTGTGGCAAAAGTGGGCGGCAAGATGACTTCAACCTACCGTCTACGAGATTGGTCCATTGGAAGACAGCGGTATTGGGGGGTGCCAATTCCGATTGTGTATTCACCTGAAGGAGTGGCCCACATTGTTCCCCAGGAGCATCTGCCGTGGGTACTGCCTGAGGATGTTGATTTTAGACCGACCGGGGTTGCACCGCTGGCAAAAAGTGAGCTGCTACTAAAACGAACTGAAGACATATTTGGTGCGGGTTGGACACCAGAAGTTGAAACGATGGATACTTTTGTAGATTCATCCTGGTACTTTATGCGCTACCTCGACAACCAAAATGAAGGAGGCTTAGCCTCCCTCGAAAGTCAGCGGGATTGGATGCCGGTAGATTTGTACTTTGGAGGGGCTGAACACACGACTATGCACTTGCTGTATTCGCGATTTTGGCAAAAAGCACTGTTTGACTTGGGGTTAGTGACTGAAAGTGAACCATACAAGAGGCGAGTCAACCACGGAATGATTCTGGGTCCAGATGGGAACAAAATGAGCAAGAGTAAAGGTAACGTCGTGGATCCAGACGAACAAGTAGCCCGCGTTGGTTCTGATACTGTTAAAATGTATCTGGCATTTATGGGTCCTTATGCTGACAGTAGCTACCCGTGGGATATGGGTGGCTTGGCTGGCGTACGTCGTTTCCTCGAACGAGTCTATGGGTTAATCGAGCATGTAACTGAGGTTGAAAGTGAGGCCGTTACCAGGCAGCTCCACAAAACAATTGCCAAAGTAGTGACTGATATCGGCGAATTTAAATTCAACACCGCCATTTCAGCGATGATGATATTGGTAAATCTATGTGAAAAAGAGGGGATTAGTCGAGAATCATATGAGTCGTTTGTACGAATATTAGCGCCATTTGCACCACATATTACCGAACAAATTTGGTCGGAATTAGGCAAGACCGAGTCCATCCACCACACGACTTTTCCCGTAGCTGATCTGACTCTCGCTTTGGATCAAACAGTGATAATTGGGGTGCAAATAAACGGTAAACTGCGTGGACAGATAGAGGTAGCGCCTGACGCATCAGAAACAGAAGTAATAAATGCTGTCCAAGAAAACCCGAGCCTACAAGAGAAACTCCTTACCGGCACCCTAACTAAGGTCATTTACGTACCAGGTAGAATCCTTAATTTAATTATGCGCTAAAATGCACAACAGGGGATTTGACGTATATCAAATGGCATGATATAAATACATCCACGCATTGAGGCAACTCGAATTTATAACGCTTTACTACATTTATGATTACGTTCAAACCAAAACAAGTCACAAAAAAATTGCTGGCAGCGCTACCTGAAAGGGCTCGCGATGTTCTCACAAAACGTTATGGCTTGAATGCCACAAACGACACTTTTACTCTGGAAGCTATTGGGCAGTCCTACGGTATCACTCGCGAGCGTGTTCGTCAGATTGAAAACTACGGCATTGCTTCAATCCAAAAGTCGCCAACTTATGCTGAACATGCTGACCTTTTTGCTGAGCTTCACGAACTCATGAAACAGCTTGGTGGCGGTGTCGTTGCTGAGCACGTACTCCTTGATAACCTGTCACCAGACGAATCGACACGTAATCACCTTTATTTCATTCTCGTAATAGGTGACGCTTTCTACAAAGGAAAGGAAAATCCGATGTACGCACACCGTTGGTTTACAGAAAAGAAAATTGCTGAGGTTGTTGAAAAAGCTCTCAAAAATGTACACGGTACACTCAATCGGGATGACTTGGTCTCTGAACAAGAAATCCTCAACCGTTTTAGGACTGAGCTCATTGAGTTAGCTGAAAAACATGACGATGAAACACTTAAACGTTGGCTCTCAATTTCTAAGCAAATTGCCCAAAATCCCCTTGGTGATTGGGGTCCAAGCGATAGTCCAAACGTCCGTGTCAAAGGTATTCGTGATTACGCGTACTTAGCTGTTAAACGTCATGGCTCACCAATGCATTTCAAGGAAGTGTCAGAATCGATCAAAGAACTTTTCAAGCATAAAGCACACGTAGCAACTACACATAATGAGCTGATCAAAGATGCTCGTTTTGTACTGGTTGGTCGCGGTCTCTACGCGCTCACTGAATGGGGGTATACCGCTGGTGTTGTAAAAGACGTACTACGAGAAATCCTACAGAACGAGGGTCCACTCTCACGTGAAGAACTGATTGACAAAGTACGAAAAGAACGCTACGTAAAAGACAATACCATTGTGGTAAATCTCCAGGATGCCAATCTTTTCAAACGATTAAGTAACGGCACCTATACCCTCGCTGAATAAACTAAAATTATAGCTCCTGAAATCAATTCCCAGTCACTTCTGCTAAGGAGAGCTGGGAATTCGATTATTTGGTGAAAAACACCCATTCAAACAATTACATAAGGTACAATTATTAAAATCACGCTATGGGAGATTTCTTTAAAGTTCTAGGTGGAATCATTGCAGCACCAATCTTGCTTTTGGTAGGTTTTTTTGTAATGCGCTACACCTTCAACGTGATGGGCGTCGACGCTGGTCCGGTTGTGTCTATTATGATCGCCCTGACGCCACTTTGGCTCCCTTGGGTGTTGTTTTTTCTGGCTTTTGATAAATGGATGGAATACACCCACGCTAAATTTAGAGTGTCTCAAGGCCGCACTACGTTACGGATAAAAGTCCCAGCTGAAATATTTAAGTCTCCCGAGGCAATGGAAAATGTACTGGCACAAGTGCATATGATTAAATCGCCTGACAACCTCATGCAGACCTATCTGGACGGTAAACGTCCGCTCATAATGTCGCTCGAACTTGTTTCTATTGGCGGTGATGTGCGCCTCTACGTTAACTGTGCTACCAAGCAAGTAAAAAACGTACTCGAAGCGCAGCTCTATGCGCAATATCCAGGCATAGAAGTAGTAGAGGAAGAATTTGACTACACCGCTGAAATCACTGCCGATTTCGAAAAATACGATCTCTTTGCCCTGCATATGAAGCAGAAAGGTGAGGATGTTTTTCCTATCAAAACTTATATAGATCTAGGAATGGAAAAACTGCCTAAAGAGGAATTTAAACTTGATCCGATGGCACCAATGATTGAGCACCTAGGAACTTTGAAACCCTATGAACGGTTATGGGTACAATTTTTATTGCTACCGCATGCAAAAAAGAATATAAACACCGGATATCTCCAATCACATGGTACCTGGGAGCACGAAATAGAAGAGAAAATAGATGAGCTTATGGGTCGCGGTCACGACAAAACTGGCCCGGCAGAATTCGAAAGTCAACCACGTCTCACCACCGGCGAGAGAAATATGATCGAATCGATGGAGCGCCAAATGAGTAAGTATGCGTATGAGGTCGGCATCAGGTGGGTGTACGCGACTAAAAAAGGAGCATTTGATGGAAATGTTATTGCCGGTATAGTTCGGTCGTTTGCTGCATATGATTATATTGGTCGCAACCAGTTCGGTGTCGCTTGGCGTACAGATTTTGGTTATCATATGTTTCAAGATTGGTCAGGCAACAGAATTAAACGCTTAAAAAAATCTGAGCTGGAGCATTATAAACTGCGTCAACCGATGCATGGTTCGGGTTTGAATCTTAATCCATCAATGAAGATGCAACGAATGTCAGTTGAGGAACTAGCTACAGTATTTCATATCCCAAGTAGTACAGTTATGACACCAGGCCTAGCTCGTATTCCTTCAACTCGCAAAGAAGCTCCAGGAAACCTCCCGACAGGTATTTCACCACTTTAGCTCATTATGCCACCTCAGTTACCTGACTTTACGATCGAACCAGCAGTTGAATTTACCAAGGTCAAACCCCGTAATAGGAAACTATATTCTTTAATACTGTTTGGTATTTTAGCTGTATTAGTACTGCTTACTAGTTTATATATAAGGCAACTCACAAAACCTCCGGCTCATTTTCCACTTAACACACCGATTGAAATTTTGTCCGGCACCAGCATCTCGGCTATTACAAAACAGCTAAAAAAAGCCGGTGTTGTAAAGTCAGACTTGCTACTGTATGTCGTATTGCTCACAACCTACAAACCAGAAGATGTGAAAGCCAGTACCTACTATTTCAAAGACCAAAAAAATGTGTTCGAAGTGGCGCACGCACTCGTACAAGGTGACTTCAATTCCGATTTAATTTCTTTCACTCATATTGAAGGGGAGCGCTCTTTATACATTGCCCAAAATGCATCAAAACAGTTGACTGGTTTTAGTCCTGAAAAGTTTATGCTCATTGCCAGCACATCAGAAGGTAAGCTTTTTCCGGAAACCTACAGAATCCCCAAGGATTTTTCCGAAGCCGAGCTGTTCGCACTCATGAGTGAAGCCTATGAAAAAAACATCGCCCCACTACGTGATCAGTTCCAAACTGTTGGCCTCAGCGAAGATGAGGTTATCATTCTCGCCTCTATTATTGAACGGGAAGCCAATTCAGTGGAGTCAATGAAACTCGTGTCAGGTATTTTACAAAATCGCCTCCGAATAAAAATGGGCTTGCAAGTCGACGCGTCGATGGAATATGTACTTGGTAAACCACTCAAAGAACTGACGTCAAACGATTTAAAAAAAGACAGTCCATATAACACCTACTTGTATCGCGGCCTGCCACCAACTGCTATTGGCAACCCGGGGCTTGATGCCATTATGGCCGTATTAGAACCTACGCCATCTGCATATATGTTTTATATCACCGGCAGCGACGGTAATTTTTATTACGCTAAGACTTTTGATGAGCACAAGGTTAATGTTGCTAAATATTTGAGATAAGATTGAGGTTAAATAGTTTAATAGTTACATAGTTACATAGTTGAATGGTTGCATAGTTACCATACAACTATTTTAGATTTAACTATTTTATGTAAAGCATGTATAGTAGCGTTTAAATTCTATGAACTCCCAAAAATCAGTATTTGTAGGTCTCTCTGGTGGAGTCGACTCATCAGTCGCGGCACTCCGTCTTATTAAAGCTGGTTATAAAGTAACGGGTGTATTTATTAAAGTCTGGCACCCGGATTTTTTGGTGTGCAACTGGGAACAAGAACGTTTGGATGCCATGCGAGTAGCAGCAAAATTAGGTATCCCATTTTTGACGTGTGACGCAGAAGCAGAGTATCGGGATGCAGTTGCGCACTATTTTATTGAAAGCTACCGCATTGGGCTAACCCCTAATCCCGACGTTATGTGTAATAAAGAAGTAAAGTTTGGAGCCTTTTATCGCTTTGCGCTGGAACGTGGAGCAGATTACATTGCCACCGGGCACTATGCGCAAGTTATTACCACACACGACAGGGTCGCGATGTATCGTGGGCTCGATAGCAATAAAGACCAGAGTTATTTTTTATGGACGCTTACGAGCGCAGTCCTAAGTAAAGTTTTGTTTCCCGTAGGCAATTCAACAAAAAACGACATCCGCAGAGAAGCAGCCGAAGCCGGTTTACTCACGGCTACAAAGAAAGACAGCCAGGGTGTTTGTTTCCTGGGGCATATCGATATTCCTGATTTTCTATCGCACTATATTGATCTCAAAGAAGGTGATGTGGTAAACGACCGTGGAGAAGTGGTCGGTCGGCATAAAGGAG
>JAYVIL010000083.1:0-3041 GCA_043770255.1 Candidatus Kaiserbacteria bacterium | reverse complement strand
TTGATGAATTAGGTAAACGAGTTATCACGATGGATAGTGGTCGCATTGTGCGGGATGATCAGACAGGGAAATACGTCCTATAATATATTGATATGGTAACAAGTCTCCGGAGAATTTTTAAAGCAGGGTTTGTCGGTTTTTGGCGTAACGCCTATGTGTCCCTCGCTGCGATTTTTGTGATCACGGTAGCTCTCTTTGTGATTGGTTCGACGATGTTAATTGATCAACTGCTCGGTGCTTCTTTGTCGCAACTCCAAGCCAAAGTGGATATCAATGTCTATTTTGTGACGACTGCCCCCCAAGAAGAAATTGATGCGTTAATCAATTCAGTCAAAGCCCTGCCTGACGTCGAGCGTATTACATACACATCACGCGATGAGGCTCTGGCTGAATATCGAGCAAAAAACCAAAATGACAGTGTCGCAATGCAAGCTCTCGACGAACTACGTGAAAACCCGCTCGGAGCGACGATTGCTGTTCAAGCCAAAGAAGCGTCCCAGTATGAAAGTATCAACCGCTATCTCGAAGAACAAAAAAATCCTATTATTGACGAAATTAATTACACCAAAAATAAAGAATCTATCGGTAAATTATCTTCAATTATAGAAGCGGTGGAGCAAGCAAGTTTTGTTGCGCTAATGGTGTTAATTATGGCATCAATCCTGATTACTTTTAACACCATTAGACTGGCTATCTTTACTGCCAAAGAAGAAATTTCAATTATGCGGCTCGTCGGTGCTGGTAACATGTATATCCGTGGTCCGTTTATGTTGCAGGGTGTTATGTACGGTGTGATTTCTGGTGTCTTAGCCTTAGCTATTTTATACCCGATTGTGCTCTGGCTTGGTCCCAAGACTACTGAGTTTTTCGAAATCAACATCTTTGATTATTTTGTAAATAATTTTGCTTTTATTTTCCTTACCCTGGTTGTCATCGGTGTCGCCTTGGGGTTAGTATCCAGTGTGCTCGCTATTACCCGCTATCTTCGCGTATAAGTTTATGAGCAAAGTACCCATCGCTGCTAAAAAAAGTCTTCCCCTTAAAAAAACAAAACAATCAAAATTTATCTTCGTCGTCGGCGGCGTTATGTCGGGAGTGGGTAAGGGGATTACTTCATCATCCATTGCCCTCATCTTGCAGGCGCGGGGACTGACGGTAACTGCGCTCAAAGTAGATCCATACATCAATGTCGATGCTGGCACGATGAACCCCACTGAACACGGGGAATGTTTTGTATTGCATGATGGGCTGGAAACAGATCAAGATATGGGTAACTACGAGCGTTTCCTTAACGTAGACTTGCCGAGCGTGAACTATATGACAACGGGTAGTGTCTATCAGTCAGTCATCCGTAAAGAACGAAATTTGGAATACAAAGGCAAGACAGTTGAAGTAGTACCCGATATTCCACTAGAAGTAATTTCTCGCATCAAGTCTGCAGCTGCTATCGCTCAAGCCGACGTGACCTTAATCGAAGTCGGGGGTACTGTGGGTGAGTACCAAAACGTTCTGTTTCTCGAGGCGGTGCGAATGATGAAAGGTGAGACCCCAGAAGATGTCGGTGTGGTCATGGTGAGTTACTTGCCAGTGCCCGGCAGTATAGGCGAGATGAAAACAAAGCCAACTCAGACAGCCGTTCGGACTCTCAATAATGCCGGTGTTTTTGCTGATGTTATTATCGCTCGTAGTCCAGTCGGGGTTGACCTAAAACGTAAAGAGAAAATTTCACGGTTTTGTAACGTAAAAATAGAGAATGTTATTTCGGCGCCAGATGTACCAAGTATTTATGATATCCCACTTAATTTTGAAAAAGATAACCTTTCAGCTCGACTGTGTGAGTTGCTCAAATTAAAACACTCCAAAACCACAGATCTACGTGGCTGGAAACAATTTGTAGCGCACAGTAAAAATGGTCGTGATACGGTCAAGATTGCCGTAGTCGGCAAGTATCTGACCTCAGGAGACTTTGTGTTGTCAGATGTATATATATCGGTGATTGAAGCTATTAAGTACTCTACCTATAAACTAGGTTTAAAACCAATCATCGAGTATCGTTCTTCGCTTGAGTTTGAAGATGGGAAAAACCTTAGTGATCTCAAAAAATATGATGGGGTGCTGGTTCCGGGAGGGTTTGGGAAAACTGGTATTGAGGGTAAGATCAAAGTAATCGAATATGTGCGAAAAAATAAAATCCCTTATTTTGGTATTTGCTATGGTATGCAACTAGCGGTACTCGAATATGCACGCAATATCCTCAAATTAACAGATGCCAGTACCGAAGAAATAAACCCCAAAGCCAAAGATTTAGTAGTTGGTATCATGCCCGAGCAACGCGAGAAACTAGCTAAAAACGATATGGGTGGCACGATGCGTCTTGGAGCCTATGTAGCCAACATCAAACCAAAAACCCAAGCAGCAGCTGCTTACAAAGCCTCGCAAATAACCGAACGTCACCGCCACCGATACGAAATTAACCCAGACTATATCGAAGCGATTGAAAAAGCGGGGATGGTATTCTCCGGCACCTCACCCGACGGCAGACTGATGGAAATTGTCGAGTTACCAAAAACCACCCACCCATTCTTCGTCGGCACGCAGTTCCACCCTGAATTAATCGCTCGTCCACTGAGGCCACACCCGCTGTTTACAGCCTTCGTAAAAGCCTCCTACGAATCAAAAGCCTAAAATCACGTCACTAACTTTGTCGTCAGTTCAAATAATGTATCTCACCGTACGATGGGTACGGCTCGCTAAATTATTCTCCTGCTTCGCGTTATTAACGCAATTTTAAACTTTTGATAAATTCTCTTTCGTCTTTGCGAGTGAGTAGTGACCTAACGTCTCTGCGCAAGACTCATTGGGGAATTTTGAAAAAATATCCAATGAGTAGACAGTCCCTGTAAGGGAATGAAGCGATTAGCGCAATGACGCGGCAATTCACATTGTGTGCAGATAGTCATTACTATCAAAAACTATCACGTATAATTACTAAATAACCGCTAACTTTAAATTTTATGCATCAAGGAAACTGGACTTGTAGT
>JAYVIL010000082.1:0-8316 GCA_043770255.1 Candidatus Kaiserbacteria bacterium | reverse complement strand
AACTCCAAGTGAACAAATTATGCTTGGACGCAGGATCTGGATTTCACGCATGATACTCGAAAATAAACGCTATGATGAAATTGGGGCTAGGTTACATGTTGGTTCTGGCACAATAGCAAATGTGGAAAAGTGGCTACGGGGACTACTTCCTGATTATGGCCGACATATAGAACGTGAAATGAAACGTACAACAGAAATGAGGCGACGAGAAATTGCTAAGCAAAATCCCTTTGGACTTACTGCTCTAAAACGAAAGTACCCACTCCATTTTCTCCTCTTCCCTTGGCCAAAATTATAAATAACTGATTATTAAATACTTCTATATATAGAAGTATTTAATAAGATGTAACTTCTAATATTCTATATATTACTCAGTATAACTACTGCACATACGGCGAAATCACATCAATAATATTGAGCCGATCTTTAATCTGCTGTACCGCGTCCCCTGATGCCATAATTGCTAGTAGTATACGCGATTTAGCAGATTTTAGAGAGATATTGACTTTTAATAAAAATATGCTATCATGCTAAATAGAAAATCAACAGCAAGGATGAACCCCATGTCCCCATTATTCTCGATTAAACTTATTCTCACGATGTGTGATGAATCCTCTGGAAAGGTTACCCTTACCAGAATTAAAAAGTTTATGGCGGTGCCTCAAGCTGGTCAATGTTTTGTTATCGCTCCTGGAGACGGCGACCAGAGAGCACAAATCATCGACGTTCTCCTTATTCCTGCAGAAGAAGAAGATGATGATGATGATAATCCATCTCCTATTGCAGCCTGGGCTTATTGCGAGTTGAAGCCTGCAGAGTGCGAGGTGACTTCATATTTCCTGACTGAGATGTACGATTGGGAGATAGTATAGAAGTTCTCCCGCCTAAGGTTCCCCGACCAACACTGGCTTTATCCCGCCACAGTTTGTCGGGGTTTTGCTTTTTATATTTTATTCCCCTTATTACGAACGTGGATTGCCGCGCTGAGGCTCGCAAAGACGGAGGGGTGAAGACGACACAAACAAAAACCGCCGGAGGCGGTTTTTGTTTTCTCTCAATTGTCGAACATTACCTTTCGTCAATTAGAATGATTTCTAAACGTGCGTAAATGCAAGGCGGGTGGTGGAAAATGTTGTGAGGTGTGCTGCTTGCACATTGAACAATATTTTTTGCCACCCAACACAGCAGATGCGTGCGTTTTGGAATTATTCTCTGTCAATTCTAGTGGCGCCTCCCTGGAGGGCCTGCATCATCGCATACTTCCGACTCCCCTTAAAGCCTGATCCGGCCGGGATAAGTTTTCCGATAATAACGTTTTCCATAAGACCGGCGAGATTGTCTTCACTCCCCCGTACAGCGGCGTTAATAAGTACACGAGTTGTATTCTGGAAGGACGCTGCGGACAAGAAACTCTTGCGTGAGAGTGAGGTTTCAGTAATACCCATGATGAGACGGTCAGCTTTGGCAGGCTCTTTACCTTCGGCTTTCAGTTTATTGTTAGCTTCGATAAAGATCCATTCCTCAACCACGTCACCGTTGGTAAAGTGACTGTCGCCTGTGAAGTTTACCTTCACGCGTGACATCATTTGCTTGACGATGAGTTCGAGGTGCTTGCGTGAAATCGTTACACCTTGTAGTTCGTAGATCTTGTTTACTTCAGAAATGATGTATTCCTGAGCTACTTCTTGACCACCAAACTTGAACAACTCCGGCAGCAAGGCTGAACCGTCAGTAATAAGTTGACCAGAGATAATTGTGTCGCCCTTGTTTACAATTACTTGGCGACGGTAGTGTACTGGGTACTCAATATTGTCTTTCTTCTTTGGCGCGCCCTTAGCGTTCATATCTGGCGCTACCACAACAATCTTTTCACGACCTTCAGTACGAATGTCTACGACGAGACCTTCACATTTACTGACAATGGCTGGTACTTTTGGTTGACGTTTTTCGAATACTTCTTCTACGCGTGGCAGACCTGAAGTTACGTCTCCGCCCGCTGAGGCAGTACCTCCCGCGTGCTTGGTGTTCATCGTCAGCTGCGTTCCTGGTTCACCAATCGCTTGCGCGGCTACTGTACCAACAGCTTCACCGATATCGATGAGTTGGTTAGTTGTCAGGTCAATACCGTAACACTTCTGACAGACACCACGGAGCGTCTTACACGTCATTGGTGAACGTACTTCAACCATAGGACAAGTTGAACCTTCGACGGCAATTGCGTCACGTCGTGACAAGAGGTGCCCCTTAGGAAAAATAACATTACCCTTACTATCAATGGCATCTTGAGACAAAATGCGGCCTTTGATAGCTTTTGAGAAAGCAATTTCAATACCTGAGGCACTGATGCGACCAATTTTAGTACCGTCTTTAGTCTTACAGTCAATCTCAGTTACAATCGCGTCTTGGGCTACTACGAAGAGACGGCGAGTAAGGTAACCGGCTTTCGCAGTTTGGAGAGCGGTGTCAGCGAGACCTTTACGTGAACCGTGAGTGGTGTTGAAGTACTCAATTGGCGTCATCCCTTCTTTCATAGAAGATAGAATCGGGAATTCCAAAGTCTCACCTCGGGTGTTAACGATGAGCCCCTTCATACCAGCCATCTGAGCAATCTGACCAAGAGATCCACGAGCACCAGACTTCCACATTTCGTAGGCAGATCCATTTTCATCAAGGGTTTGCGGGAGTACTTTTTCAATTTCTGTCTTGGCTCTGTGCCAGATAGCCACAATCATACGACGACGTTCGTCTCGAGAAATAAGTCCTTCTTCGTAGAAGGCAAATGCTTGACGTTCTTCCGCGCGAGATGCTTCGACGATAGCGGCTTTTTCTTTTGGCACTTTAACTTCGTCAATACCCCAGGTGGTTCCTGACATAGTGGCGTATTTGAATCCAAGCTTCTTGAGCTTGTCGACAATAGCCGGCACGGCTTCTGGACCGCGGTCATCAATAATGTCGATAATAACATCAAACATCATGCGCTGGACTACGACATCGTTAATGAAGAGGTGATCTGATGGCAACACACTGTTGAACAAGAGACGCCCAACGGTAGTTTCAAAGATTTTACCTTCAAATTGTTTGTATTTTTCGGTATCAGTGGCGAGCACCTTTACCATTGCTCGAAAATCAATCACACCATAGTCATAGGCATTAATAGCATCGTTTGGTGAGGCAAACGCTTTACCTTCACCGAGTGCCCCTTTAACCACTTTAGTCATCCAGTACGCACCAAGCGCCATATCAAGTAGCTTTTCAGACACGACCGGTTCGGCTGATCCTGGCTTCAAGATGTTCTTGTTGGCAGAGATCATCTCACGAGCTTCGAGCTGCGCTTCTTCTCCTAGAGGTACGTGTACCGCCATCTGGTCACCGTCGAAGTCGGCGTTAAAGGCACGACAAACGAGTGGGTGTACCTGAATCGCGTTACCTTCAATCAAAACTGGACGGAAAGCCTGGATACCCTGACGGTGCAGCGTTGGCGCACGGTTAAGAAGTACGTGTTTGTGTTTAATAATATTTTCTAAAATCGCCCATACTTCTGGCACCCCGTCTTCAATCAGACGACCAGCGCCACGAATGTTGTACGCGAGTTCCTGCTTGAGTAACTCTGCAATCACAAATGGTCGGAAGAGTTCGAGTGCCATATGCTTTGGTAGACCACACTGATCAAGCAGCAAGTCCGGACCAATCACAATTACTGAACGTCCCGAGTAGTCCACACGCTTACCAAGAAGGTTCTGGCGGAAGTAACCTTGTTTTGATTTAAGGTAGTCAGACAGTGACTTGAGTGGTCGACGTTGTGCCTGACCCATCGCTGAGTAGGCGGCGTTACCGTGTCGAATAGAGTTGTCGATCAGGGCATCAACCGCTTCTTGCAAGATACGCTTTTCGTTACGCAAGATAACGTCTGGAGCAAAGATATCAAGCAATTTCTTTAAACGATTGTTACGGTTAATCACACGACGGTACAGGTCGTTGAGATCAGATGACGCGTGGCGTCCCCCTTCAAGCGCAACCATCGGTCTGATAGCTGGTGGAATTACGGGAATGCGTGTCAGGAACATCCACTCTGGCTTGACGCCAGCGTGAATCATTCCGCGAACAAGCGAGAGGCGTTTATCAAGCTTGGCACGCTCCATGGCGCCAGCTGTTTCGCGCTCGGTTTCGAGACGTGAAAGCAGCTTTGGCATGTCGATATTCTTGAACAATTCATAAATTGATTCAGCCCCGATTTTTGCCTCGAACAGCGTACTATATTTTACTGAGTACTTATGGAAGGTAGTTTCATCAAGCACAATTCCCTGCGCGATTTTTTCAATCTCGTGCTTCATGTCTTCCATACGTGTCTTCAGAGCTTCTTTGGCATCTTCGTTTTGTAGATCCTTGAGCTTAGCCTTGAATTCTGTATCGAGGGCTTTAAGGAGTCGGCCGCGTTCGTCTTCACTTACTTTAGTGACGATGTAGCCGGCAAAGTAAATTACTTTTTCAATTGAGGCAGCAGTAATACCAAGAATCAAAGCGATTCGTGATGGCACGCCACGGAGGAACCAAATGTGGGACACGGGTACACACAAATCAATGTGACCCATACGTTCTCGTCTGACGATTGCGCGAGTAACTTCTACTCCACACTTCTCACAAACAATACCCTTGTATCGAATACCGCGGTATTTTTTACAAGAACACTCGTAGTCCTCGACTGGTCCAAAGATACGTTCGTCAAAAAGACCGTGCTTTTCTGGGCGCTGCGTTCGGTAGTTGATGGTTTCCGGCTTGGTTACTTCGCCATATGACCACTCGAGAATTGTTTCTGGGGAAGCGAGTTTAAGACCAATCTCAGTAAACTGATTTGGAGTGAGAGTCGGCTTCTTTGGTGAAAATGTTGACATATACTACTAAAAATTAGGCAGGCTCATAAGACGACTCTTCTCTGTCCCTTCGCGGTGGGCGGGTTGGTTCATCCTTGGTTAACTTCACATCAAGCGCGAGACCTCGCAGTTGGTTAACGAGAACGTTAAAGGCAGCTGGTGTATGTGGGTGACCAATTTTTTCACCTCGTACAATCGAGTCGAAAGCAGCTGAACGTCCGACAATATCGTCTGACTTAATCGTGAGCATTTCACGGAGCGTGTAGGCGGCACCGTATCCGAGCAAAGCCCAAACTTCCATTTCCCCGAAACGCTGACCGCCGACCTGTGCCTTACCACCAAGCGGTTGTTGGGTAATAAGTGAGTACGGACCAATCGAACGCATGTGGATTTTGTCCTCTACCATGTGGTGGAGTTTGAGGATGTACATGAGACCCACCGCAGTCCGCTGTGCAAATTTATCACCGGTCCGACCATCACGTAGTTGAATCTTCCCGTCTTCGGGCAAACCAGCTGCTACGAGCTCAGCCTTAACATGCTTTTCACTAGCACCAGCAAATGGTGGCACGATCGCTTGGTAGCCAAGAGTGTGCGCAGCCATACCAAGGTGCAGCTCAAGGATTTGACCCAAGTTCATACGAGATGGAACTCCTAGTGGTGTAAGCAAAATATCAATTGGGCGTCCGTCTTCGGTGTACGGCATATCTTCCTCTGGCAAGATGCGAGAAATAACTCCCTTGTTACCGTGACGTCCTGCTAGCTTGTCTCCCACTGAGATATTACGTACCTGGGCCACCGTTACGTGGATTCGCTTGATCACACCTGACTCGAGTTGGTCACCGTTTTCACGAGAGAATATTTTAACCCCAATCACGCGACCGCGCTTGCCGGCTTCGAGACGCAGTGATGTATCTTTTACATCCTTGGCTTTTTCACCAAAGATAGAGCGGAGGAGTCTTTCTTCTGGAGTAAGCTGGGTTTCACCTTTTGGTGTTACCTTACCAACCAAGATGTCTCCGGGACGTACTTCAGCACCGATGCGGATAATTCCATTTTCATCAAGGTTACGGAGTTTCATTTCACTCACGTTTGGAATGTCAGCCGAAGTTACTTCAGGGCCGAGCTTGGTATCACGAACTGATACTTCGAGCTCATCCATGTGAATACTGGCGAACTTACTTTTCTTGACCAATCGTTCTGAAATAACAATCGCGTCTTCGTAGTTAGCACCGTTCCAAGACATAAAGGCTACCAAAGCGTTTTGACCGACAGCTAATTGACCTTGGTCAGTTGAAGTCGTGTCAGCGAGCAAATCACCACGCTTCACTGAGGTACCAACCGTCACGGCTGGACGATGATAAAAAGCTGAAAAGTCGTTAGTCCGCTTGAGAGTTGTCAGTGGGTATTCTTTTTTCTTGCCTTCTTTGTTTTTAATCACGATGTGCTCGGCGTCACACTCGATAACTTCACCCGCTTCAAGCGCATACAGTACGCGTCCAGTATCGCGCGCAGCTACAGACTCAACACCAGTTGCCACAATCGGCGCCTCAGCAATGAGACACGGAGTTGACTGCTTCTGCATGTTTGAACCCATGAGGGTACGGTTGGCGTCGTCGTGGTTGAGGAAAGGAATCATTGATGTCGCAATCGAGAACGCTTGGTTGGTGGCGATATCCATGTACTCGATGTCTTTTCGCGGCACTGTCCGAGGATCACCTTTTTTACGGGCTTCAACGAGGTCGTTTACGATCTTGCCTTTGCTATCTAGTTCTACCGCTGCGTGAGCAATAGTGTATTTCTCTTCTTCGTGGGCGTTCATGTAGGTTACTTCACCTGTCACAACACCCTTCTCTACCTTCACGTACGGTGTTTCGATAATACCAAAACGGTTAACCTTGGCATACATAGCGAGACGAAGAATCAGACCGATGTTCGGACCTTCAGGTGTATGAATTGGACAGAGACGGCCGTAGTGACTGGTGTGAACGTCGCGCACTTCAAAACCAGCTCGTTCACGAGTCAATCCGCCGGGACCAAGCGCAGACAGTGTCCGCAAGTGCTCGATTTCAGCGAGGTTGTTTTGTTGTTGTGAGAATTGTGAGAGTTGGTTCGTACTAAAAAATTCCTTGATTGCGGCCTGCAGTGGACGGGGATTCAAAATCTGCATCGGGAGTGAAGTTTCCGCTTCAATCGTCGACATTCGGTCTTGAATGTTACGCTTCATGCGAGTCATACCAACGCGAACACGCTGTTGGAGCATTTCACCAAAGTAACGCACACGACGGAAACCGAGGTGGTCGATATCGTCAGGCAGCGCCATCACGTCATGATTCATTGCGACAATGTTTGTCAAAATTAGCTTCACATCTTCGGTTGATATAGTGCGTTCATCAGTCGCTTTTTTATCAATTGGGCGTCCGTACCGCTCATTAAAGTGGTGTCGTCCGATTTCAGACAGGTCATATCGCTCTGGAGCAAAGAGTGAGCGGACAAATTCCTTGGCGTTATCAATTGTTGCCAGGTCACCGTCGCGAAGACGCTTGTAGACTTCAACAAATGATTCATCAACTGATTTAGCTGGATCTTTTGCAATAGTGGCCTTCATGTACTCCTCGCCACGTTCGACACTACTCATCATTTTGATCATGTCTGCTTCTTTTTCAATACCCATCACGCGTAATAGTGATGAAATTGGGAACTTCTTTTTGCGGTCGATTTTTACATAAATCACACCATCAACGTCTGATTCCATTTCAATCCAAGCTCCACGAGCCGGGATGATTTTAGCGCCAAACATGGTGCGACCTTTTACTTCGTTAGCGGTAAAGAAAATACCGTATGAACGTGCGAGCTGGGGTACAATCACGCGTTCGACACCATTTATAATAAACGTACCGTTTTCCGTCATGACTGGCATATCCGCCATAAACATCTCTTGATCTTTTTCAGACTCAAACGTCTTGTTCTTCAAAATCACCTGGGCACGCAGAGGCGCGTCGTAGGTTAGCTTGTTAGCTTTAGCGAACTCGGGGGTACATTTAGGTTCACCAAGTTCATACTTCTTGAACTTAAGCTCGAATTTTTTCTCTGAATAGTCAGTAATCGGTGAGAACTCAGTAAAGATTTCCTTAAGCGCTGTCTCGACAAACCACTTAAACGACTCGCGTTGTGGCTCAATCAAATCTGGCACTTCAATCATTGGCGCAGGCGCAATGGAAAAGATTTTCTTTGGCATCGCTCCGGTAGAAGCGTATTCGTCAGCTTTGAATTGCATACTGTATTATTTGATTACTTTGATGGTAAAAGGCAGACACCAAAATCAACACACACTGGTGTTTTTTCTTACTGCTTGCTTTTTTACCCTATTAATATCGACATCACTACCCCTTGTGATTACCCCGCGATATATCTCCTCAGCCATAACACAGTCGAGACCTGTTCACGTTTG
>JAYVIL010000081.1:0-3049 GCA_043770255.1 Candidatus Kaiserbacteria bacterium | reverse complement strand
TAGTAGCCGCTAGTTGCGTCCCTGTGTGGTTAGCGCGGGCGAGGTAGGCTGTACCTTCCAATCCATCAAAAGTTCCTGTCCAGTCTCCTATGGTGTTGGCTATGTAGTCAGTGCCTGCGGTAGCGACAGATACTAAGCCTGTAGTGGCTTTTAGTAGTCCTGAGAGAGAACCAAGGGATAGGGAAGTGATCGAGGTTGTGGCTAGGGTAGTTGTTCCAACTACTGAAAGCATGGTGTCTGGGGTAGTTGTTCCTAGCCCTAAAAATCCTGCTGATGATAATCGCATCTTTTCGGTAGTGTTTGTTCCATTGATTGCAGTAAAGAACGCCAAAGCGCCTGATGGTGAAGTGGGTGTACCAGCAATGTCATTTATTGATTGAATTGATGTAATCGTATGCTGTCCAATGTTTGATAAATCTTGGGAAAAGAAATCTATCGCACCGTTAACTATTCCTGGCGCCCAACTGGAGTTAACCGTATTTGTTAAGCGAAATGTCGGTGTGGTACTAGCAATGTCTAAAGTTGCTTGCGGAGCAGTTATTCCAACGCCCACCTGACTTGAAGTGCTAATAAATAATGTTGATGTTCCTACAACTGATGTGCCATTGGTTTGATAGTATGCGACTTGTCCAGCAGTCCCACTTGCTACTGTTCCTGAACCTCCACTTGAAAAACCTAATGTCGAGGTTGATACCCAACGGGTACTTGTGCCAGTAGATTGCAAAAGTTGACCGAGGGTGCCTGTTGCGTTTGCAGAATCCATGAAGTTTCCGGTTAGTCTAAGACCGCCCGCTATATGAAGCCTCTCAGTAGCCGTTGTAGTACCTAATCCCAAATTAAAGCCGTTGTTTATAAATGAGTTGCCAGCCGCGTTAAAGCGCATAACGTCTATCCCATCAAACACTCCAAGTGAACGGATTTGTACCGCCAAGTCTCCAAATGTCACCTTACTTGAATCTATACGCATACGTTCAGAACCACTAGAACCTTGAACCCCTCGGTAAATACCTAGTCTGTCTGCAAAGTTTGAGAAATAGAATTTACCAGCCGTTCCGTCAGCATCATAAAGGCTATCTCGGATGGCAAAATCAGCCGTTTGTGATGAACTAGTACGAATAAGGTTTACAACTGGCTGACTTTGAACGTCTTGATTCAAGATATTTGTATATCTATTTATGCCAATAGTAATACCAGTACTTTTAGTATCTGTTTTAATACCATAGTTTGAATTGGCTATTGAATTGCCCCCAATCATAAAGTTGCTTGATGTTGCCAGTTCAATACCACTTTCACCACCATCAATTACGTTGCCAGTTACAGATGCGCCATTCACATACTTAAATGAAATACCATCTTGAAGTGAGCCAGTGGTTACACTGTTGCCTGAAACAACTACATTTTGCACTAGCGATGTTGATGTACCGAATACCTCAATGGTTCCATCTTTTATATTATTATTAGCCAAAATAATGCGACTTGATGTTGCTGTTGCCGCGTCAGTGGTACTAATGTAAAGAGCTGTAGATGTTTTACCGATTGCTGGGAAAATGTTATTGCCTGTTATGTTTAAGTTAGCGTGTGGGAATTGCTCCATACCTGGCTGTACAATACCGTAGAATATATTTCCTTGTACTATAAAGTTATTCATGGCAACTAAGTCAAAGGCGTTGCAGTAAGTACCAACTGTACAATCTTGGGTTACATTATTCCCGGTAACATAAACATCCTTTACTATCGCTCCCGTACTATTTTGAGGTCCGCCACCAATCACATCATTTGTTCCTTCTCCCTCTAAGGTGTTATTGGTAATCCAAATTGAAGAAGATGTACTCACTCCTGATGAGTCCACAAACACCGCAAAGGCGGATTGGTTAATAATGATGTTTTGGTCAACTCTAACCCGACTAGAGTTCTTAATTCTAATCCCGGCGGCATCTATAGTATTAGTTGAATTTTGCCCATCAATCATTAAATTGGTTATCGCCACATTGCTTTTTGCATCAACTTGAAGAGCAAACAGATTGGTTTGTGGTTTCAATATAGTAGAACTTCCATAACCAGTTAACCTCATGTTTGAACAAAGGTTGATTTGAGTAGTAATAAGATATGTTGCTGGGCTAAGAACCACCGTTCCCCCACCCGCACCACACACTTTGTTTATAGCGCTTTGAATGCCCGCATTAGTTTGAGGATAGATAGTGCCGTCAACATATACATCGGCATTAAGTTTGGGGATGCTCACTTGCCCCGCAAAGCTACTAGTCGCCGTGGTACTCGTAGCCATAAAAGACGCGGCTCTGAATTGCGCTGTGACCGCGTTAGGGATTTGTTGGATAACATTTGCTACGTTATCAAAAACAGTGTTGATGTTAATTAAAGCGGCTTGCGTGAGACCGACACTGAGTAAAAACAACACTACAACGGCTACGAGGATTTTTTTCATAAGGTAATTATAACATCAAGAATAAGAACGGATAAAAGAGTTCGGAGCGAGGTCCATCGTGACGGTAAGCGTTGCTAACGTGTAGCCAAAGCCTGCAATATAAAAACCTGTATCAGTGACGATAAACTTTGGAGCTACCGTGACAGTAAAGGTGACGTTTGTGCCGTTGACTGTGCCTGTAGGGGTTTGTTGCACCATACCTCCGCTTGCGTTATCTAACACATACTTTTTAGTAGCGGGATGATAGTCAGCAGTTGGTGTATAGACCACCGTGTTGTCTTTAGGGAGGTAGTTAAGGATAGTGTTACGGCGCAAGACGAGCGACACACGGGCTACGTTGTCAGTCGTAGCGGGGGTAATAATACTTGTGGTAGTTACTCCTGTAGCCACCTTGTAGGTAACTGCGGTAGCTCCCATGTTGGCATCACTGTGGTCAGCATTTGTTAATACTGTTGCCCCTGATGGTGCGGTAAAGACTCCACCACCTTGTGAAGAAGCAATTTCAATTAATACATCCCCGTTATTAGTTGTGAAGGTACGGCTGTTGCTAGTAAAGTAATTCATCACTCCGTATGAGTCCACTATTAAGCCTGTACTATTTAACCC
>JAYVIL010000080.1:0-8519 GCA_043770255.1 Candidatus Kaiserbacteria bacterium | reverse complement strand
TTTTCGTCAACATATCTCGATATGCCTTCTCAAAATAGCTAATTTTCGCTCAAAATTTGAAACTTTGTGATCTGACAGAGGGTTAGTGGATGAGCTCTTACTAAAATTGGAACACAGTGAACTATTATAGTTAGTGACTGGTGACCAAATAACTCAAGACATTACATAATGGCCGTTTTTGAATACGTTTCAAACAAAAACAGCCCGTAAGGGCTGTTTTGTTTCATTACTTACTTTGTTAAAGTATACTTCCCTGCTCCGAGTCCAAAGATGGCCAGTGCCCCAGCGAGGAACATAATTTGTAATTCAAGCGCATAACCTCCTCCCATCGGTGATAGCGTAAACAATTGACCGGTATGCACGAGTAGAATGGCCACTACCATAGTGATTGCTACGAGCAATGACGCCACTCGTGTTTGATAGCCAACAAGCAGCATTATTGGAGCAATTACTTCCCCGATATATATCAAATATGCGAGAGCTGCCGGAAGGCCAACACTTGCAAACGCTCCCCCAACAAAATCCATTGCTCCAGGGTTTTGCAATTTATAAATACCATGTAATAAAACAAGAAATCCAACTGACAAACGAAGGATTAACTTCGCATGGTCAGCGTTTAAACGATTGGTTCCGTTGATCCGATCTATAATTTTCATACAAAACACATTATCTTAATAACACCACAATTTTACCATGCGCAGCATAAATATTGTCCTTGAGCCTGTGTTCAGCACTGAGAACAAGAGCAGTCCTGACATTTGTTCATCAAGGGGGATAACTTATCTAACAGGTGGATAAGAGACATTCATAAAAGACATCTTTCTCTTATGAATATGGCTTAAAATATAGTTTGTCTTAATTTAACTGTTAATAACACATTCTATATAAGTACCACGTGAAACGCGGTCTACTAGTGCGCTGTAAATGTACCCACAGTAGCAAACAATTGCTTTAAAATTGACACCATAAGATGTTGTTACACCTATCTTATATGTGATCTTTTATATAATGTTTCGTGTGAAACAGACCCCGCGCCTTACTACTGATGATTTCTAACATTGTTTGTAGATCTGAATGGTATAATGTGTTGCACATGGAACAAAATCCAGCAAAATGCTTCTAAGTAAAAAAATTGGCAATGATGGCGAGCTATTGGCCGCAAATTACTACCAAAAAGAAGGTTTTTTGGTGTTGGAAATGAATTATCTAAAAAAATGGGGGGAAATCGATGTGATTGTTAAAAAAGACGGCAAAGTACACTTTGTTGAAGTTAAAACTGTTTCATATGAAACTAAATCCGATCTGGAACGAGCTGTTCTACGTGGCACCTGGCGTCCAGAGGATAATGTTCACCAATTTAAGCTTAAAAAGCTCTCTAGAGCTATTGAGACCTGGATCTCGGAGAGAAACTGGACGGGTGATTTTCAAATCGACGTAGCAGCAGTTAGAATTGTGCCACGTGAAACATATGCCACTATTAAAATAATACCAAATATTATTATTGAGTAGGGTCCGCGGACATGTTTCATGTGAAAGTAACTTTTAACCTATAGAGCCAGTATATATAATGTAATGAAGGTGATTTTTTTAGATTTTGACAGAACAATCTTCAATACTGATTTATTCTATAGCTCACTCGAACAGAATTATGTATTTGGACAAGGTGAACATCAAATTGAAGCTGATTTAAATCAATTTATCTATGATGATGTAGTTGATTTTTTGTGTTTATGTCAAAAAAATGATATTGCGTGCGTATTGCTCACCTTTGGAAATAGACTAATCCAGGAATTTAAGTTTAGAGCTACTGGAATTGAGTCATATTTTAAAGATATGTTGTACGTGGAACGGGGGAGCAAGGCTGAATGTATCAAAAAATACCTTGAAACGTATGTTTCATGTGAAAAGGTTATTTTTATTGATGACACTATTGAACATCTGGAGGGTTTTGTTGAGAGTATTCCTGCTGGCAGAGCTGTCCGAATGGTCCGTTTGGGAGCTAAAGGAAGTGAAATAAAAGATAATCATTTCGAAGCAATTGAAAATTTTAGTAACTTCCATTTTAATACCAGTAATCAGTCTGAATAACAATTACACATGTTCCATGTGAAACTTTATTGCTGTTTAATTAATTAATGATTAGCCGTGTTATTATTGATTAGTATGACAATAGTTGCTCTCGATTTCGAATATATTGCAAATGATGCACAGATGGGTGATATTCCTGGAGCAAGACCAGATGTACAGAATGTTTACTGTGAAATCATGCAGATTGGTGCTTGTAAGCTCGATAGTGAAGGTAAGGAAATTGGATTGCTAAATTTAACTGTTCGGGCACATATTATTGAGATAATACCTCCATGGCTGGTTAAAATGACGGGAATGACTGCTGAAAAACGTAGTAGTGGATTTGATTTTGGCGACGCATTGCAACAATTGGTAGAATTTGTAGGAAAAGATGTTGTTCCTTATATTTTTAATGGTGATTATTGGGTGTTAGAAAGCAATATCAAAGCCCACCGTATGAAAATGCCATTTGAAAAGCAATTTATTCGAGTTAAGCCATTGCTTTCAAGTTGGGGTGTGACATTAGATGATTATAAGTCACAAGGTTTTGAAGAAGTTAATAGCGGGAATATGGCTACAGTGCTCGGGTTGTCTTTACCCCATATTGAAGGGGTAGGGGCGCATGATGCAGCCCATGATGCGCGGAGCTTAGCCTATTCAGTACATCATTGTTTACAAAAAAGTGTTCATTAAGATGCTGTAACTGGCGTATTTTTTACTTTGATGGTACTATTTTGCGACTAAAGGAATTTAGTAATAGCTGGCTACAATCGGGGTGTAGCATAGTGGTAGTGTACTCGGTTTGGGACCGAGTGGTCAGGGTTCGATTCCCTGCTCCCCGACAAAACTAAAAAACTTCAGCAAATGCTGAGGTTTTTTAGTTTCTGTGGCTTGGGAAGCGAAGCCCGATTGAGTTATATTGTGAGTTGGCGAACAATGTAGCCAATTGGGGAACTGAAACGGTACGTTTCGATTCCCTGCTGTCCGACAAAAAACAACTCGTTTCATATGAAACGAGTTGTTTTGTTTGGTAAGCTCAAGCTGTCAAACTACGGCCTCCTCTGATTTATATGGATAATCTCCCAGGATGCTCGGGGAAAGGTACGTGTTTATGGGTTACGACTTGGTTTTTTAAGCCCTTAGATCTTTCAGAATCTCCGCCAGAGAATTTTTCCAAATAACGTTTGGATAATAGTTAAACATGGAGCAGTTTTTGTGGTCCCCCAAGAGATACATTTTTGGAGTCCCAACTCTCATTTGTCCTGCAAGGGCAAGGCCATATTCAACATACATACCAGTCCCTTCTGGGTGACTAACCATGATAAAGAGTTCGGCATCCAAAACAGCCGCGGCAGCTTTAATTGTCATATTTCTTATTAAATCGATGTTTTCTTCGTAAGGTTTACAAGATGGACCGGTAGTCCAATCAAAAGTACAGATATGTCCTAGTTCAGTTAATTCAGCAATCATACTTTGAATGAGCAACCTACTTTTTTCATCACTAAACCGCCCAGCAACATAGAATTTCATCTGCTAATCTTAACAGATAGTAATTATTTTGAAAAACATACAAACTAGGGCACAATAGGGTCGACATGATCACCTACTATTTTCGCACAGTTAAAGATGAGGCACTCAAAACTGTGGAATCCATTCGAACTGGTGTTTGGGTGCACGCGGTTGCGCCAACAACTGAAGAAATCGGCCAATTAATAAAGGACTTTGTTCTTGATGAAGATATTTTAGAAGACGCACAGGACTTTTATGAGGTGCCACGTCTCGAGCGTTCTGAAGGAGCTAACTATTTCTTTACCCGATACCCATTTAATGAACAAAAAGAGGATAGTGAAACGGCGCCGCTTCTCATTGTAATGGGGGAGTCATTTGTTTTAACTATTGCAATGCGAGACGTACCGGCTTTTGCAAAGATTTTAAATGGCAAAGAGGCAGTGGTGACTACTCAAAAGGCTAAATTATTCATCCAAATGATGGATGTAATTACACACGCCTATGATTTAGAGTTGGTACGGTTGCGTAAGGCTGTACAAAAAGATCGGGCTAGACTACGAAAAATTGGTCCGCGGGAGATTGAACGGCTGGTACAGTATGAAAATAAGCTCAATAACATGGTGGACGCCCTGATCCCGACCAATACGTGGCTCCAGCAGGTACCAAAAGGGAACTATATGCAACTGTATGCTGACGATATTGAGATGATGGAAGACTTAGTGATTGCGAATAGTCAGGTAGTTAATTCTGCGCGTTCGATTTTGAAGACTATTCAGAATATTCGCGGGGGTGTTGAGGCTATTATGACTAGTCGTTTAAACAATTCCTTAAGTATCCTCACTGTTTTAACGATTTTACTCACCGTACCGCTCGTCATCGCTTCATTTTATGGGATGAACATTGATTTGCCGTTCCAAGACAGCAAGTATGCGTTTGCGGGGATTATTGCCGCCAATGTATTGATTTTGGTGTTGCTCGGGTATATTTTTAACAAAAAGAACTGGTTTTAATATTCAAATTACTGTAGAAATGTCTGAAATGAGTGCAGTGCTAGGAGTGCAAGAAAAATGATTCGAGGCGTACTTTTGTACGTTGAGGATTATTTTTTGAAGCCTGGTCCAGCGATTTTCCAAAGGGGAGAAAAAATCGGGACAGAAATTCAGAATTGTCGCTACGCTCTGTTCTTCATTCCACAACGCAATGTGCCATTTCGGGCGGTTCTATAGTTATCCACAGGTGGCGGTAAGTATTAGGCGACTACGCCGTCTACATATATAATGGTCTCCACATGAAGGATCCTGATAATACAGGCGCCCAGGGTGGGAGCCATGAAAGCCGTTTTCTCCAAGCATTTACTGAGTATAGCGATGCTCTCTTTAGGCATGCCAGCATGCGTATAAGCGATCGAGAAAAGTCGATTGACTTGGTTCATGACACTTTTACGAAGGTCTGGACGTATGTACGAAACGGTCATGCCGTTGAAAACTATCGCCCGTTTTTGTATAAAGTGCTCAATAACTTGATTATTGATGAATACCGCAAACAAAAAGAATCATCGCTCGATGCTTTGTTTGAGCGTGATGGTGTAGATGAAGGGAGCTTTCCCGAACTATCGGAAAGCACGGCCGAAGCTTTGGCGGCTACTATTGACGGTAAACAGGCTTTTGACCTCATCGCTCTATTACCCGATGCGTATCGTGAAGTCTTGATTATGCGGTTCGTGGATGGATTGGGGCCAAGGGAAATTAGTGAATTGGTAGAGGAGTCGGAGAACGTTATTTCTGTTCGGATTCACCGCGGCTTAAAAATGCTGCGGGACAAGATGGAGTCCTCGGCACGAAATATGGAAGAGAATCGCCTGAAAGGCAAATAAATTTTAATAATGAAACGTTTTAGCGAACAACTTAAGAAAAAATCAGAAACTATCCGCTTGCGGCCATCTGAAAAAGCTGAACTCCAATCGAGGATTGTAGCTTTTATGGAGTACCATCCACTTCCGGCAGCAGTTAAAAGTACCCCCGTAACAAAAGGCAGGGGAATATTAGAGCCGTATCGTATTATTGCAATACCGAGTCGATATCTTAAAACTTTTATTGGAGTAACCGCCCTTTTGTTTGTTGTGGTTTTGCCTGCGATGGCAGAGAGAGCTATTCCTGGAGATATTTTATATCCGGTGAAAGTTAATGTGACTGAAGAAATTAGAAGTACCCTGAGCACTAACTCGTACGAAAAAGTAGTGTGGGAAACAACCAGACTCGAACGTCGAGTATCAGAAGCGCGCTTGCTCGCACAAGCGGGGAAACTCACACCGGAAGTAGAAGCGGGCGTGCTCGCAGCGGTTCAGGTTCATTCAGATAAAGCTAGGCAACAGATTGAAACTTTAAGAGAAACTGATGCAGACGGAGCAGCCCTCGCTCAAATGACCTTCGCCACTATGCTTGATGTGCAGTCGTCAGTACTTAAGTCAGATGATAGCGCGAGTACTACAGCCGGCAAGTCAACGGTGGCTCTCTCGACTGCGCTTGATGCGGGGTATACTGAAGCTAGTAATGACAGCTCAGCTGATGGGGTATCAGTAGTGCGACTGTTGGCACAGCTCGAGATTGAAACGACTCGTAGTTATGAGTTGTTAGAAAGTATTGCCGATGGAGCAACAGAGCAAGAGCAGACTGACGTTCGACGTCGCTTGTCCGATGTGGAAAGTAAAATAGAAACTGCAACTGCAGATACAAATTCTGCTACTGACGTGGTTAAAACTGATCTGAGGCGAGCGTGGACAGATATTCAGAAACTAATTTCTTTTATGACTGATATTGATGTTAGAAACACACTCACTGTTGAAAATTTAGTACCAGCGGTTTTGTCAGACACAGAAAAGTTGGCTGAGTCAATTAAAAAGTACGATCAAACAAATCGCCATTTACAACGGATTAAATTTGGCTTACCGCTCATCACTGAAACAGCAATAGCTGAAAAAGTAGAGTTTACAATTCCAGAAATTGAAATAAAACTAACTGTTGCTACGACAACTATGTATGTTGACATAAGTACTGCCAAAGCTGCGATTGATGAGGCTCTCGCGTTAACAGAATCAATTCTCGCCATGTACCAGTTTCCTAATTTAACTGAAATTAAAAAAGAAGATATTGAGACTGAGCTAGCCACAACTACACCCGATCTCCCAGAAATAGAAGACGGAGCTACGAGCACAGGGACTACTACAGTTCAGTAGTGCAGCCGGACCATATAAGACAAAGAAACTAGGAAAAACCTAGTTTCTTTGCATGATGTAACGTAAGATATGTTACAGCATATGAATAAAGCTAATATTCTCCTCATTCAGTTTAGATCAAAGCAAGTTACTGCTGATTTAGAGCAGACAAGTATCGCCCGTGAATTAGGGGATAGAGTTTTAGTGTCAGCCATTTCGGCTCTCGACCAGCATACAGCGTGGACTGTACCGGATAAGATGCTGGCACACGTGAGTGGAGTGATTTTCGGCGGCTCAGGCGATTACGATTTTGATGGCGGCAGGTCGAACGACGACGATGCACGAGTGACGTCATATGCTTTACTAGAAAAACTACGTCCGTTGCTGGATTATATATTTGATAATGATGTTCCGACGTTAGGAATTTGTTATGGTCACCAAATTATTGGGGCATATGCCGGAGCTACAGTGGTCAATGATATGACGCAAAAGAAAAGCCGCTCCCACGCTGTGGCGGTCGTAGTTGATAAGGATGCCTATAGTATTTGTGCGAATGTCCCAGATACTTTTTATGCTCATTATGGGCATAAAGATAGTCTCGACCGGGTACCAGAAGGAGCCGTGTTGCTTATGCAGGGTGGGGAAGCCTGTAAGGTGTCAGCCTTATGTTACAAACAAAACATTTTTACAACTCAGTTTCACCCCGAACTGACGCTTGATGATATGAGGTTACGCATGGAAGCAACACCAGGGTATTTGCCCGAAGGGGTAAATCTTGAAGAAGTATTTATTTCCGACAGTAGCTCAAATACTATTTTAAAAAACTTTGGCGCTTTTGTGCAGACAAGTATAAAGACGACAGCAAACTGATTTCATAATTCACCTTATACAAAAAAGCTTGCGATCACCGCAAGCTTTTTTGTCGGACGGCTGTTCGTGGTTTACCTACGAATCTCTGCTACGAGTAGTTGTGTTAAAAATGGAGCCATGGTAGTGGTAAAAATGTTTGCTTTACTCTCGATATCACCTGATAAGTTGCTCGAAAGAGAAAAGCCGGTTTCTTCGGTAATCGTTCGGTTGACGTGAGAAGTCGTTATAGCACGCAGACTACCAGCACCGTCACGCGCGTCGTCCCCCCTCGTTGTGATCATCCCAATAACACGACCATCAGATGCCACTACCGGTCCGCCTGAGGCACCTTGTTCACCAATCACACTACCGCGTAAGGCAAAGACATCTGCGTAGTTAGATCCAAAGGTATAGAGCTCGGAAATAGTCGTTTCCGCGCTACGAGCCAAGAGAGCGGTGTCCGAGCCTTCAGTAAATAGCGACCCGGCTGGGTAGCCTGATGCCACTACAGTTGATTCAGTCACACTACGAGGTAGAAGGTCAGTGTTGAGGGCTAGGGCAGGGAATTGTACCGTGTCAGCAAGTACCATATCATCCATATCAGAAATGATGTACAAGAGAGCGTAGTCGCGCTCACCAGTACCACTCGGGGCTTTGTCGTCAACCAGGGACGCATTAGCCTTAACCCAGGCTGGTGGGATATACAGGAGTTCGGCTTTGTACCTGGCGCTAGCTGGGCTGCCGTTTCTAATCACACAATCAGTCTCTCCAAACACTCCGGTTTTTTCAAGTAGCAGGAATTGGGCCACATGAGCGTTGGTCATGATAACTCCACTGGGGTGTACAAAGAATCCAGTACCCGTCGTGGTGCGGATTTGTTTTG
>JAYVIL010000079.1:0-25376 GCA_043770255.1 Candidatus Kaiserbacteria bacterium | reverse complement strand
GTGAAAAAGTCTGGGAGACTTTTGCAAGACTCACCCTGCTAGTTTATGGAGCGATAGCGGAATAAAATAGTGAGTGAGTGGACAGTCCCTGTAAGGGAACGTAACGACAGTGGAGTGACGCGGCAATCCACGTCGTCACTATGCAACTTTGAAACCATTAAACCTTGCAACTCTCTGTCACCCCGCAACCTTGCAACCCTGCAACCATTAAACCATGTAACTGGAACCCGCTTTACACACCTTGACACTCACGTACTGGGCTGGTGCGGGCTATACTATAGTCATATGTCATACGCTACCGAAAATAGGTTTGTGGCGCCGGAGTTAATATTGAGTCACTTCCATGTTCGTGATGGAGATTTAGTTGGTGATTTTGGAGCTGGAGCCGGGGCGTTTGTACCTGCACTCTCTAAAAAAGTGGGTGAGACTGGTCGAGTGTTTGCGTGTGAGATTCAGCGTGGGCTGGTCGATAAAATCGGTACACTGATAAACGAAGCAAATCTCCGTAATGTCGACCCGCTCTGGTGCGATCTCGAAGCCGAGAATGGTATTAAAATCAGTGACGGCATACTTGATGTGGCGATTGTTATCAACACGCTCTATCAGTACGAAGAACGAGAACGAGCCATTGCGGAAAAGAGACGCACCATGCGTCAAGGGGGCGTCATCTACGTGGTTGATTGGGAGGAGTCATTTGGTGGAATGGGTCCACACCCTGATTGTGTAGTGTGTAAACAAATGGCCATTGATCTCTTTGAGGCGGCTGGGTTTATCCTGGAACGTGAATATCCGGCGGGCGCTCATCATTATGGTTTAGCTTTTCGGGTTCTATGATGAAGATGCGTCCATTTGAATTGGTGTTGGTAACCGTTTTTGGTTTACTTGGGCTGGTCGCGCTCGCGATGATTTCAACATATAAACCCGCACCTGATAAAACCACGGCTACCTTAGGTGATTCAGTTGTCATCTGGGGTACTGTACCTGCCTCTGCCTTCCAGGCTGTCCTCCAGCCTCTCAAAGAAGAGATTAAAGCATATAGTGTTGTTTCTTATGTAGAAAAAGATGCCCGTAGTTTTGATAGTGAACTCCTCAACGCTCTCGCCGAAGGACGCGGTCCAGATATTGTGTTTATCCCACACGAAAAACTAATTCAGACCCGTAGCAAAATCCAACCTGTTTCCTACGATAGTTTCCCGAAGCGGGATTTCCAAAACCTCTATATCGATGGGGCCGAGATATTTGCCCTCAGTGACGGTATTTACGCCTATCCGGTCGCAATTGATCCCTTGGTGATGTACTACAATCGCGACTTGCTCGGCACTAAAAATATCATCAACCCACCCACCACCTGGGAAGGAGTGGTGAACGACATTATTCCGACCATGGTCGAGCGTGACTACAACCGTAACATTATTCGTAGCCCATTGGCGTTTGGTGAATATCGAAATATTAACAATGGCTTCGCAATAGTATCGATGCTCCTCTTGCAGGGGGGGAGCGCGCTCGTGGTGGAGCGTGATCAGAAATACCAAATGCTTCTTAATACAACGGTCAATGGTACAGGTCAGCCGTTTGAAAATGCCCTGACGTTCTACACCAACTTTGCCAGTCCGAGCAACCCGCTCTATAGTTGGAACCGGGCACTCGGGCTTGATCGCGACGAGTTTTTGAGTGAAAAACTTGTGTTATATTTTGGCAAGGGTAGTGAAGCTCGCTCACTCGCAAGTCAAAACCCGAATCTCAACTTTGATATTGCCGAAGTCCCGCAAGGAGCGACCGCCACCGTGAGACGGACATACGCTAGCTTTTATGGCTTAGCTCTGCTAAAATCCTCTCCCAACAAAAATGGTGCCTTTACGGTCCTGCAAGCGTTGGGTGAAGCCGGCCGCAGCAAGACTCTGGCGGACGCTCTCAATATGGCTCCAGCCCACCGGGTGACGTTAACGGCGGGTAGTAATGACCAGTACGGTCGGATAAGCTACCAGTCAAGCATCGTTGCGCGTGGCTGGCTCAGTCCTGATCCTGTGCGGACAAACGAAGTCTTTGGTCAAATGGCCGAGGACGTCCTGTCCAATCGCTTCCGTCCGTCCGAGTCGGTAAACGACGCGGTCGCCCGTTTGAGCGCAGTCTATTAATTTTATGAAAATCCCGTCTCTCAAAGCATTCAAATATCTCGCGCTCATACCGGTAGTATTTTTTCTAATTGCCATCGCTGCCCCAGCGCTTACTCACGCGCAGTCAGTTGACCCCGTCACCCTACAAAACCCGCTCAACGGCATCAACTCAATCGAGGGCCTCTTGGTCGCTATCCTCAACATCGTCATGATTTTGATGGTGCCGGTAATTGTTTTTTTCATTATCTACGCTGGTTTTAAATACGTTATGGCACAGGGTAATGCTAGTCAGGTCGAGGAAGCGACCCGTGCCCTTACCTATGCCATTATTGGTGGGGTGTTAATTCTGGCTGCCTTAGCCATTACTGAAATTATCAGAAATGTCGTCACTGCTTTTTAATTCATAATTACTATATGGAAACTCCCACCACATTTGCTGAATTAATTGCGTTCTTTCTCAGTCTCATCAATCAAGTCATTCCGCTCATTTTTGCCATTGCTTTTCTCTTTATCATGTGGAAACTCATCGACGCCTGGGTGATTCACCCTGATGATGGTAGTAGACGGGAAGAAGGCAAGACAATTATTATCACCGGCGTGATTGTACTGGTGATTATGCTTAGTGGATGGGGGATTTTGAATCTGCTTATTAATTCATTGTAGGAGGCACGTGGATTGCCACGTCACTCCACTTCGTTACGTTCCCTTACAGGGACTGTCCACTCACTCACTATTTTATTCTGCTATCGCTCCATAAACTAGCAGGGTGAGTCTTGCAAAAGTCTCCCAGACTTTTTCACTCGCAAAGACGGAAGCGAGGCACACTGGCCTCCACTGTCTTTGCGAACCAGTGAAGCGAATGCGGAACTGGTGTGGCAATCCATGTCCTTCGCCCGTTACCATGCAACCTTGCAACCATTAAACCTTGCAACCGTTCTTAAACCAGTTATACCCACCCCCCTTAAAACCCCTATCTTTTCTACCATTTTACTATATAATAGGTAGTAAATTAACATTATATTTAATTACTTTATGAAAAACTTTCTGTTCGGATTATTAGCCACTGTCCTCATGCTCCCAGCTTTCACATTCGCTGGAAATGGTATTGCCGGAGGAGACGTACAAGGTGGGGAACTGGGTGGGTTTATGAGTAATGTTCTTGATTTTATTACCACTATTATTCTTCCCTTTATTCTTGCTATCGGGTTCCTAGTTTTTGTATGGGGTATTTTTAAATACTTTATTCTTGGCGGTGCGAATGATGAAGCGAAAGAATCTGGGAAAAGTCTCATTATGTATGCCATTGGTGGATTCGTTGTGATCCTGGCTTTCTGGGGAATTGTAAATATTATTTCAAATGGTCTTGGTCTTGAGGACTCACTAGACTCTACACCAAATGCATCAATTGAAGTAAATACAGTGAATAATCCATAATTCTTACCCTCATAAACCGCCCCTGTTTAACAGGGGCGGTTTTTTGTTTTTGACTGCGGGTGTTATAATAATGGCACTATGAACCCTGTCAGTCTCGCCAACCTCGCCCAAACGCCCGGCACCGAACAGGCCTTTGCGTTCGTCGCCCGTTTCAACGAAGTGATTTTATATCCGGTGATTATCCTCCTCACCGGCATTGCGTTTCTGGTCTTCCTCTATGGCTGCCTCATCTATATCACTCACGCCGAAAACAGCAGTGCCCGTGAAGAAGGCCGCAGTCACATCATCTACAGCCTCATCGGCATGTTCGTCATGTTAGTGGCCTTTGCCATCCTCAAAATCGCCGCCAACACGTTTGGTCTAGAAGCCGTCCTTGATTGTACCAGTAACCCCGATGCGGCTGGGTGTATAGATGTGATGAGGATCCCTGATGCTGGCGGTCCTGGGCCTGCCGGCGGTCCTATACCAGGTGGTCCCGGTGCCGGCGGAGGGGTAATACCTGGTGGACCAGGCTCTGGCGGTACTTCTAATCCAGGAGGGCCAGGTGCTGGAAGATAAAAAAAAGAACCCCCGCATGCCTGGTATGGCAGCGGGGGTTTTTGTAAGCAGCATAAGCTGCTACTGGCAGGTGTAGCCTGAGAAGACTTCGCCTACCCTCATCTCAAAGAACGTGACCCGCACACCGTTGTCGGTGTATGGGATAAAGTTATACTGGTCGCCACCCAGAGGTTCCCAGTCACCAGCATTGCTGGGGTCTGAGACTGGGCAGATACCCTCAGCCGATTCGACGAAATACTTTTCGTTTTCTCCGAAATAAACGTTCCGGCAGTTAGTGAGTTCAGCATATCGACCCCCGCAGTCATTGCGGACATCAATCGCATCGGTTCGTTCCGGCGGCTGTACAATAGCGGCCGCGTCCAGTTCAGCTTGATGCTTCACTTCAGCAACTTCCGTCGCCCGAGCTTCAGCTAGTTGTTCTGCGGTTGGGGTGGAAATCCCCAGGTTCGCCGCACCCTCAACGATGGTATCGTTGAGGGTGTTTGAGGACTTTTCAACAGGGTAGATTGTCATGCCCATCATCCAGAGAATGACGGCAATGGCGTAGCCCCCTGCTATCCACAACATCCAGTTTCCCATTGCCACCTTGTTGTGTGCCAAGAGAATCAAGAGGAAGGTGCCGAAGAAGGCAATCACCCAGAACGCTGCGGGGTAGTTTGCAAACGACCATGTGCCCAGTAATCCAGACATGCCCATGAAGGCGTATCCAAGTGCCAGGAAAACACGGTAGAGCGCATTGACGCCTTTGAGCGTCCCTTGCGAGATATCTTCGTCATTAAGCTCCGCCACGAGTGCGCCGAAGCCCAGGAAAATGAAGACAGTTTTCGGTGCGAACGTGATGAATGCCAGAGCAATCATCCCGAATGATCCGATGAGAAGCGCCCATCCGGGTGATCCTGTGATGTTGCAGATCCACATGATGGCAACTAGTGCCATCATCATAAGGATTGCGAACCAGAGACCCAGATAGGTTTTGCCGATTTTACGACGGGCAACAGTCGTCATTTCGCCTACTACAGACATCTGATCTCTCCTTAGGAAATGAGGTTCAGCAGCGGATTGGTTACCAAGCGCTGAAACAGTGTGGGGCGTTTGATTTGTTTCATTTCAGCCTCATGGGCCTCGTGAACTGCGTTAACGGCACCGGAGTACCATCCTTGCAATTCGTTCAGTGACTTCACACCGAGGGCGCTTGCCCATACTCCCCAATCCTGTTGAGACTTGGGAGGCATGCTGGGTACGCCAGTTGCCTTGAAGTAGGCGACGACCTCCTGGTAGCCGGCTTCTATTTGTGCATTCAAATCCGAAGTCGGGTTCAGCTTTTTGAATTTTGCTTTACCCGACCGAATGATGCGAACAATCTCTTTCAGGAAGTCGACAGCCGGTTGGTACTCGTCAGCATATGAAGTACTGTTTGTTTCAGTGACCACCTTTGCACCATCCTTTTCAGGATGGGTCGTGGTTGTTTTGCTGGTACCGATCGGGGTATTGGAACCCTTGATACCGGTAGCAAATATCCGAAACGAACCCATATACCAGATTGCCAGAAGCCTGTCCTGGACTGTTTCGCCCCGAAAATGCCAGTTGAAGAAACTGGTCAAGATCTTCTTTTCGTCGTCCGTCAGACGAGCAAAAATAATTTGGAGCTTTCGCTCGTCGCCTTTTCCGAGAAAGCCAGCCATGCCCTGCGACACTGCTGGTGCATCATCTGGAAGATCATTGCCCCGGAGGGCCTTAATCATTGAGGTCACCAGGTGTAGGTGGCTGAACAGCGTCGTCGCTTGTCCAAGACCACCAAGCAATCCTTGCAGATTTGCAGCCATTTTTTATTCCTTCTTGAATTGTCAAAGACCAGCGGTCTTCAGGTTTCCGTTTGCGGGCGGGATGCCCAGACTTGCAGGTAACCACCAGATGTAGGTGTTTACGGGGAAGTCGGGGTAGAGCCCGTACGTCCAATTAGTATGATAGCATAAAACAACACAAAAGTCAAGTTTACAGCTGTCAATCCAGCCTTTTTTTTCAACATATTATAAATAATACCAGGGTACCCCTCCGTACCCTCAGGTTGGTATACACCGGTCCGCCCTGTGTAAAAATAAAACACGGGCAAGAATTTACATAGCATTTACATAGGTAAGGCCTATTTAAATTCTAAACTTTAGAAAAACCCAGGGTACCCCTGAGTAATCATAAAGAGTCATGGCATAAATCTAATCATACGATTAATCGTATGATTAGATTTAATTGAGATCAATAAAGTTCGCGGTGAGTGCCGGTTTTGTAAAAAAATAATAGAGTTTTCAGATAAAATAAAACACATCACTCCACCTAGGCAAGGCCTGTGAGCGACAGACTTACGGAAACGTAGTGGTAAGACATTACCTAAACCTGCCGGTTAACCGGTAGGTTTAGAACGTGGTACCTCTATACTTAAAGGTAAAACACTATCATATATGATAGTGAAACTAATTGAATATTTATCTTAAATTCCTTATTTTAGTACAGCTTAATGTGCGTGCCGATTCTGAGAAATGAGATAACGCGTTTACTTTGTAGGAATTGAGCGCGGTAATCTCCAGTAATATTGATAGTTTCAATAGGAAAGTCAGCTCCACGCAGTGTATGTCTATTGAGGAGTGGATGGTGTGGAGTTTCAGTCAGTAGAAGTAATCGCTCGTTAAACTTTTCACGAATTTTTGCCGGCAGTTTTTTGTACTGCTTAGCAAATTCTTTTCTAAATTCAATTTCCATAACGAGCGGATACTTATTTTTTGTTCAGCCACGCAACTGCATCGTTAACGTTATTAAACCGTGGGGACATGTTTATACCCTCACGAGCTTCTTTCATTGCGGCTTCTAGTTCTTTTTTAACTTCCGGGCGTAGTTCTGGTTCTCGTGATATACGTAACTCACCGGTTTCAATAAAAGACTTCAGTTGGATATTAACCACCGTTGACAGGGGAATGCCTAAATGTTTGGCAAGAGCCTGGGCTTTTTCCTTTACATCCTTATCAGTTTTGACATTTAAGACAGTTTTCATAATATAACCATTGTATACACAACGGTTATGCCTGTCAAAAAAATCCTAGGGTATATTATGGACAGTGTTGTCTAAACCCGCCCTTAACTGGTAGGTTTAGAATGCAATAAAACTATTGTTTTAGTAAAATCACTATCATATATGATAGTGAGCCTCAGGATGTTAGTTTCCAGTATCTCATAAACAATACAGTTTGTGGTTGCGTCTTGTACGTGTGCGGGGTATGATTTTAGCCACTAACACATATGAATGTAGCTACCCCTAGTAAATTTATTGATGCACGACCGCGAGCTGAAAAGCGAGCTACGGTTTTGGCGGATACTCGTCCGCGGACGACGTTGTCGTTTTATAAATATGTAAAGATTGCTGACCCGGCGGCGTTTAGATTGGCGTTACTTGCGCGTTTTACGGAGCTTCAATGTCTCGGACGTATTTATGTGGCAGAAGAGGGGATTAACGCCCAAATGAATGTTCCTGAGGGCAATTTCGCTGATCTCGATAGTTTTATTCAGTCGCTGCCAGAGCTAGCTTTGGTTCCTTATAAAATTGCCGTTGCGGAAAAAGAGTTTTCTTCATTCTATAAATTAACGATCAAAGTCAAAGACAAAATTGTCGCTGATGGACTGGATGACGCTAGTTTTGATGTGACTGATACCGGAGCGTACCTGACAGCAGCTGAAATCAACGACTACGTCGATGATCCAGAGGCGGTAGTAGTTGATATGCGAAACGCGTATGAGAGTGAGATTGGACACTTTAAAAATGCCGTACTGCCAGACGTTGATACGTTCAAAGAAGAGTTGGCCATCACTCCGGAATTGCTTAAAATTCATAAGAATAAAAAAATTGCGCTTTATTGTACTGGCGGGATTCGTTGCGAGAAAGCGAGTGCTTGGCTCAAACACAATGGCTTCACTGACGTCCGTCACCTTAAGGGTGGAGTGATCGACTATGCTCATCAGGTAAAAGAGCAGGGTTTAGAAAATAAATTTCTTGGGAGTAACTTTGTGTTTGATGAGCGGCTGGGTGAACGAGTGGGGGGTGAAATTATTTCACATTGTCATCTTTGTCCCGTAAGTCAGCCTACCAAATCAGATAGTCATTACCACTGCAAAAACCAGACCTGCCACGTTTTGTTTTTAGGCTGCGATGCCTGTGTCACCAAACATGCCGGCTACTGCAGTGCTCGCTGCCGTCTCTTTGATAAAGCTCCCCAGTCAGTAAAAAAAGTCTTCGCTCGCTACTACAACCAATATTTCAGACCATCCCAGTTCAAGAAGGCGCGGTTGCGGGGTAATTAGGGTTAATTTATGGGGTACAATATGGTTAATCAAAATGTATGAATAATACTCGTATTATACCTGCAGTCCCAAAGCCACCTACGACAATTATTTATTATGATGGGAGCTGTCCGATGTGTACGGTTTTTATTAATAAGATTGAGCTGGCGGCAGTAGACAGCACCTTGCGATTAAAAGATATCACTGCAGCAGTTTTGCCTGAAAACTTAACGTCAGAATCTGTTCAGAAAGAAATTCATGTTATTGATAAGGATGGAGTTGTATATAAAAATGCCGAAGCCATATTACAGATTTTGGATAGTCAGCCGTTTTGGCGTCATGTTACCTGGATAGGGAGATTGCCTATAGTAAGAAACATATTACGTTTTGGTTATGGAATTATAGCGAATAATCGACACTTTTTATTTGGTGGCGCTAGTCGAATTTTTTGGTTACGGACCATTACAGTTTTGGGCTTAGCTTCGAGTCTCTATTTGTCAGTTGGTCTATGGGTTAGAGTGAGTACGTTTCCCTCTGTACCAGCCCTAACCTTTTTTCCAGATTTACCAGTTATGTTAGAAGGAGTCTTGTTTGGACTACTGCTAGGATTGCTCGCCGTTTTACTTTTCGTTAAAAACCCCCGAAAAATTATCTGTGCCGTCTTGGCACTCATGGGCTTTTTTATTATGTTTGATCAGCTTCGGCTTCAGCCTTGGGTCTATCAATACTTTTGTATGCTAATGGTTTTTGCAGCCTATTCATGGAATTGGCGTGATTCAGTCGGCAGAATTAATACCCTCCATACACTACGACTGCTCGTTGCTGGTATCTACTTCTATAGTGGTTTACAAAAAATTACTTTACCATTTTTTAGCTCAGTTTTTCCCTGGATGGTTGAACCGATAGCTTATCTTTTACCCCCGTCAATCAAATTACTCCCGGCTGTTTTTGGTTTTGGCGTTCCGTTTTTAGAGATGGCTATTGGTATCGGACTTCTAATACCAAGATATAGAGCTAGAGCCTTGTTCGGGGTAGTATTAATGTTGATATTTGTATTGTTTACCCTAGGTCCACTCGGGCATAACTGGAACAGTGTAGTTTGGCCGTGGAATATTGCCCATGCCTTCATTGCCATCTTACTTTTTTATCGAACAGAGCACTTTTCTATTCGAGATATATTTTTCGTAAGAAATTTTTTGGTACATAAAATAATCCTCTTACTTTTTATTGTTATGCCAGTTTTTAGTTTTTTTGGTATTTGGGATTCATACCCATCATATTCTTTATACTCTGGAAATATTACAAAAGCAGAGATTGAATGGCAAAATCAAAATTCCGCACTACATGAATACAGTGCCTATCAAAGTAGCCTGAATGGAACTTCTGCTGTTTTACGTGTGAACAATTGGTCCATGGGTGAGTTAAATGTACCAGTGTATCCCGAAGCAAGAATTTATTTGAGTATTTTTCATCAGCTATGCCATAGTTCTATACCTCAAAATTCGACTTTAAGAATTATAACCAAAGCAACACTTCTAGATTCCAGAAAAATTATAGAATACAATTGCTCTAATTAAAAAAGTCATAAATTTAAAAAAATATTCGCTCGCTACTACAACCAATATTTCCGCCCCTCCCAGTTCAAGAAGGCGCGGTTAAGGAGTTTGTAATAGTTGTATATATAAAGAATCCTGTAACAATAAAACCTTTCAGTTAACTGAAAGGTTTTATTGTTTTGGGTAAACTGTACAAAGTGCGCGCGAGAGGACTTGAACCTCCACGGATTGCTCCATTAGTTCCTAAGACTAACGCGGCTACCAATTACGCCACACGCGCACTTTATAAACTTTACCTTTGTGCGCCCTCAAGGATTCGAACCTTGGACCGTCTCCTTAAGAGGGAGCTACTCTACCAACTGAGTTAAGGGCGCATTAACTTCATTCTGTTTGGTGGGGAAAGTGTACAAGATTTTGCACTATATTACAAGGTTTGAACGGGACTTGGTCATGAATTACTAAGTGTATCTGCTCACTTCATTCCAAATCCGCAAAGTGTTCTCGACCCTGACTCGCCGTCCCAAAGGATCTCTCGGCTCCGTCTTTCGATTCCCTAGCCCATAATAAAAACCAGCAAAAATGCTGGTTTTTATTATGGGTGCCCAGAGCGGGAATCGAACCCGCACGGCCTTTCGACCACAAAATTTTAAGTCTTGCGTGGCTACCAATTACACCATCTGGGCACAACACGATTATTAAAATAAAGGTGATGGCGGTATGGTACCATGTTTTCCACCATGAATACAATTTCATTATTGTGTGAAATAATGGTATAGTGCCAGACACAAGACCGGGTGGCGAAGTGGAAACGCTGTAGTTTGCAAAACTTCCATGCGCGGGTTCGATTCCCGCCCCGGTCTCAAATATAAAAACTGCACTCCTGTGCGGTTTTTATATTTGGCAAGGGAATCGAAGCTGTTGCCAGCTAGATTGTGAGCTGAAAGCGAAACAATATAGCGACAACGGGTACTGAACATGTAATGTTCGATTCCCGCCTCGGTCTCAAAATTAAAAAACTTTTCAGTTAACTGAAAAGTTTTTTGTTTTGATTGGTTATTTAGTTTCTTCGGGTTCGATTTCGATGGGAGTTCCGGAGATGAGGAGTTCGTCTACAAGCTCCTCGCTCGTTTTATTGCTGGTCACATCGATATCCCGAGCTATCTCATCGATATGCTGGCGGTGTTTCTCGCCGTAGTCATAGGCAAATTCTAGGTGGGGGATGATTTTTAGGTTCGTTCGCTTCTTGACGTAGCCGCGCATTTCACTCGCACTGCGTTTAAGGAATATTAGGGCGTCAGCTTCGCGCCCGTCAGGGATGGTCGTTACATAGGCGGTGACTTTGCGGTAGTCGGGCGAAACCGTCACGTGAGTGACCGTGATCATTGGGTTGGTGTTCGCTTCTTGCTGCACGAACTTAGCGATTACTTCCTTCAGGAGGGAAGCTGCGCGGTCGTGGCGATCGAATGTGGTAGGAGCTGCCATAAGTTTTAAATAATTATAAGGAATAAAAAAGATAAATTTGAAGAAAATGAGATGCCGGCAAGGCGGAGGAGTAAAAATTGATGAAGTGTACTAATTGTACATGGAATTAATTTTTAGGAACGACAACGTAGCCTCCGCTCATTTTATGTTAATTTACGAAATTACCATTTCGAAACATTCTAGTACATCCCCCGGAGCGATTTCCACCCGTGATTCAATTTGCATTCCAAACTCACCTTCGTCGACTTGTTTGACGTCAGATTTTTGTTGTTGCAGGTTTTTAATCACTCCTTTGCCCATGTCGATATCGCGACGCAGAATTTGCACCTGGGCGCCGAGTTTCATCATGCCGTCTTCTACTCGTCCACCGAGCACATGTGTATTTTTTTGGGTACTAAAGTGTTTAATGATTTTGGCGTGTCCAAGCACAATTCGTTCTTCTTTTTTAGGAGTACGGTTTTTAAGAGCGTTGTTAAGCCAATCAGATAGTTCGTAGATAATCGAAAAGGTGTCAATCTCTACCCCCCTTATAGTAGCTAGATCTGCTGCGGCGCGCTCTACCGCCACGTTAAAACCGACAATGATCGCGTCAGGGGTGGCGCTAACATTGCGGACGTCACTTTCAGAAATAGCCCCGACACCTGTATCAATAATCCGTACACTGATTCGGTCAGAGACGAAGTTGTTAATTTCATGTTCAATTGCGTCAATTGTGCCAAGCATGTCCGCTTTGATCAAAATTGGAATAGTAGGGAGGTTGGTTTTTTTGTGAGCAATTATGGGGGCGACTTCAGTATTAACCAGAGCCAGCTCAGCCTCTTTTTTGCTGGCGACAGTGTAAAAAGCGCTCCCTGCTTTTGGAATAGAGGTAAAGCCAACAATTCCGACAGGCATAGACAAGGTAGCTTCTTTGAGTGATTTACCGTATGAGTCTTCCATAATGCGTACCGGTGCAAACGAATGACCTGACACCACAAACTGACCACTCTTTAGCGTGCCGTTTTTGATAATGAGGGTAGCCGTGTTACCTCGTTTGGCATCCATCAGACCATCAATCACCGTACCAGTTGCAGGCGCGTTCATATCACCAGTGAATTCGGCAACGTCAGCTGCCAAGATAATCAGGTCAAGCAAGTCACTAATACCCGCCCCTGTTTTGGCTGAGATACCGGCCCACGGAATGTCGCCGCCCATACCTTCGATATAGATTTCGTTTTCAATCAAGCTAGCTTGGGTGCGGGGAATGTTGGCGCCGTCTTTGTCAATTTTATTGATGGCGACAATCATAGGGATGCCGGCTGCTTTGATTGATTCGAGCGCTTCGAGTGTTTGAGGTTTTACACCGTCTTCAGCCGAAACCACCAAAATAGCGATGTCAGCCACGTCAGCACCACGGAGGCGCATTTTTTGGAACGCAGCGTGCCCCGGAGTGTCGAGGAAGGTGATGTGCTCAAGGGCGCCATCTTTGGTCTTGTGCTCTACCACGTAGGCACTAAGGTGTTGGGTAATACCACCAGCTTCACCGGTAACGACGTTACTTTTACGGATGTAGTCTAAAAGCGTTGATTTACCGTGGTCGATGTGGCCCATTACCACGACAATAGGGGGTCGCTTGGTGATATTCGGAGCTGATGTTTTTGTATGTTTTGCCATGGTGTATATGAGGTATTTGCTAATAATTCGGCCTACGGGTATTTATGACCTAAATAAGTATCGGGAGTATAGCAGATATTTACATAAATATCACCCTGTGTCATGATTTAAAAATGTTTACACTTTGGGGTGGAAAAACCGCGCCGCAGCAAAAATTAGAAAGAATATATTTAGACCATGCGTCTGCCACACCACTTCGTCCCGAGGTGCTCGAAGCGATGCTGCCGTACCAGGATTCTGTATTTGGTAATCCTGGCTCAATTCATGAGGAGGGACAAGCCGCTCACGTGGCGGTTGAACAGGCGCGAACTACGGTTGCGCGAACGCTGTCGGTCCAGCCTGAATGCGTGACGTTCACCAGTGGTGGTACTGAGAGTAATAATCTCGGTATTATTGGGGTGGTACAAGCAAGGTTTGAAAGTGGTACACCATATAACCAAATTGAAATCATTACCACAAAAATTGAACACCCGGCGACGAGCAAGACGTTTGAGTATTTGAGTACGCTTGGGGTGGTGGTCAAATACGCACCCGTGGACGACGGTGGAGAAATCATTTTATCTGAGTTGGCAAATATGCTGACACCGGCAACACTGCTCATATCGGTTGCGTACGTTAATAGTGAGATTGGCGTGATTCAAGATATTGGTGCCATCAGTCGGGTGCTGGCGAAATTTTCTAAACAACATAGCACAGAGCTGTACGTACATGTCGATGCAGCCCAAGCACCGCTCTGGCTCCCGTGTGATTTACCTCGTCTCGGTTGCGACCTCATGTCGCTTGATGCGGGGAAATTTGGAGGGCCAAAAGGGGTAGGGGTGCTCGTCCATCTGAAACGTGTATCTATAACAAATATTAGTTATGGCGGCGGACAAGAACGGGGGTTGAGGCCTGGAACTGAGAACGTCGCGAGTATCGTTGGGTTTGCTACTGCACTCAACCTCGCTCAAGATTCATGGCGAGACAGTTCGGAAAAAATCGGCGCGGTGCAAAAATACTTTTACCAACAATTGTCAGACAAAATCCCGACGGCGGTAATCAATGGTGTAGTGGGAGAGGCTCGAGTCGCTAATAATATAAATATCTCCATTGTTGGAATTGACAGTGAATTTGCGGTCGTGACGCTCGATGTCGCAGGTATCGCTATTTCAACCAAAAGCGCCTGTAGTAGTGCCGGCGGCGGCGCGAGTACGGTAGTAAAAACTATCACGGGTGATAGTGCTCGCGCTAGTGCCACCTTGCGATTTACTTTAGGTCCAAATATAAAAAAAACGGAAATAGATCGCGTCATTTCTGCTCTTGGGAGCCATACTTCAAAAATAGTTTAGTGATTGACTTAATCTCTGGATGGTAGTTAGATAGTGGCAGACTGGCCCTTAAAATAGTGGAGAACCAAATGACAGACCCAATGACCGCAGTTTCTTTTATTGTTGCAAGCGAGGATCAACGTGTTTCGCGGGTGAGGAGGCTTAAAAAATCTGAACTCGAGAAGTTACTTCTCGCCGTGGCCGACGTAGCTGCTGTCGACCGTAAAGGGGTGACAAGCCATCCGTACCTTCGGACAGCCCATAAAAAAAACATGCAACTTCAAGAAAGATTGAAGACCAGACCAAAAGCTCTTCAGAAAATAAGTGCCTATGTCAGCACACGCAAAGGCGCAGTTGATTCTATGAAACTTGAGCTAGAGGCAGCCCATGCCACTAACCTTAGTTTGGTACAGATGCATGAAGAAAGACATGTCTACTAGAGCGGCTTACTTCAAGATGCTGAGCATGAGAGGGACAGGATACTTGAAATGTCAGACAAGCTCGCCGATGAGGTGAATCGACTACGAGTCGAGGGTGAAAGGCTCAGTTTATTGGTTGAAGCAGCCCTTGATTCTCGTACTGAACAAGCAAGACTCGTTTCTGCAACTATGAGAGCCGGTCATTCCGATATTAAGTTGGCTGAACTTGGTATCAGATTTATGTTGCCTGCCGAACAGTGAACCCCCTCCGGACTAGGTGTGGAAAATAAAGATGCCGGCACCAAAAGTGCCGGCATCTATTTTGACACTACCTAAAATTTATGGTAATATTCTGTTCATAACTTGGGTGTGCACTAATGCTATACTGTAGTTACTACTGATTGGCCGCTACGACTGACTATCCCATTGTTCGTTTAAGTTTTGATACTATGCCTAATTTTCACAATTTTACCTCCAAAGCCAAAGAAGCAATCCGCAAAGCCCATGAACTCGCCATCGAGCGGGGTCAAAACCATGTCAGTCCGGTCCACTTGCTGACAGCTCTTTCGATGCAGGATGAGAGTATGGTGATTTCTGTCCTCGATAAAATGGACGTTGATATTATTATATTTACCGACCTGCTGCTTGAAGCCCTCGAGGGTTCAGAGGTTAGTTCAAATATTTCACAATCATACCAACTCTACCTCACCCCTGAACTTGCCAAGGCCCTTGAATATTCGGGCATTTTGGCAGAACAACTCGGTGATTCTTATGTGGGAGTGGAGCACCTGTTCCTTGCTACGCTTGAACACCCAGGACCGGCGCTTGAAATCATGCAGCGAATCGGGCTCGATAAAAACAAAGTGATGAATGTCATCAAAGATATTCGTGAACATCATGTCAGTGATGCTGAGCGTCCAAAGAAGTTCCGTGCGCTCACGAAGTATACTCGTAACTTAACCAAGCTCGCCCAAGACAATAAACTCGATCCAGTGATTGGTCGTGATAGTGAAGTGCAGCGGGTGATTCAGATTTTGTCACGTCGTACGAAAAACAATCCAGTCCTCATCGGGGAAGCCGGCGTCGGCAAGACGGCCATTGCGGAAGGTCTCGCCCAGCAAATAGTTCTAGGACAAGTACCAGAATCAATCAAGAACAAAGAAATTCTATCGCTTGACCTCGGACTCCTGGTTGCCGGAACTAAATTCCGCGGTGAATTTGAAGACCGCATGAAAGCAGTCATGAAAGAAATCGAAAGTGCTCAAGGACAAATTATTTTATTTATTGATGAACTCCATACAATCGTCGGTACGGGTGCGGCTGAAGGTTCGCTTGATGCCTCAAACATGCTCAAACCAGCTCTCGCGCGTGGTGAGATGCGAGTGATCGGTGCCACAACGCTCAAGGAGTATCAGAAACACATTGAAAAGGACCCAGCCCTAACCCGGCGCTTTCAACCCGTGTATGTGAATGAACCATCAATTGATGATGCGGTCGCTATTTTGCGCGGTATTGCTGAAAAATACGAACTCTATCACGGTGTGCGAATAACTGACGATGCCATTGTGGCAGCGGTTAGTCTGTCTGCCCGGTACATTACTGACCGGTTCCTGCCTGACAAAGCGATTGACTTGATTGATGAGGCTGCGTCTGCACTGCGAATTTCACTCGAGAATAAGCCTGAGGAACTCGTCGAGTCAGATAGGCAAATTCGTCGTTTAGAAATTGAACGTGAAGCTTTGAAAAAAGAAGAGGGAATGACTGATAACAAAAAGAAAATCAAGGATCGCCTCAAAGAGATTGTTCATGCCATTGGTGAACTCAAAGAAACAACTTCGGCACTCGAAACTAAATGGAATAACGAAAAAGATGCGTTAAGTGAAATCAGTAATCTCAAGAAAGAGCTTGAAGAACTTCGCCAAGAAGCAGACAGTGCTGAAGCGGTAGCTGACCTGACTCGGGCCGCTGAAATTCGCTATGACGAAATCCCTAGTGCTGAAAAAGAACTTGAGGCCAAGATGAAGCGTCTCAAGAAATTGCAGCGCAGCCGCCGCCTGCTCAAAGAAGAAGTGACCGAAGAAGAAATTGCGGGTGTGGTCTCACGTTGGACTGGTATTCCAGTATCACGCATGCTCGAGGCTGAAGTAGCTAAACTGGCCCGAATGGAAGAAATCCTCAAAGCCAAGGTGATCGGTCAAGAAAACGCCATTACGCTTATTTCTAGCGCTATTAAACGTTCGAGGGCTGGGATTGCTGACCCGAATCGACCAATTGGCTCGTTCCTATTTCTTGGTCCCACGGGAGTTGGTAAGACTGAGCTATCACGAGCGGTGGCAGAATTTATGTTTAACGACCCTGAAGCGCTCTTGCGGGTTGATATGTCGGAGTTTATGGAGAAACATTCGGTTTCTAAAATTATCGGTTCACCACCGGGATATGTCGGTCATGATGAAAGCACTAACTTTGCTGAACGAGTGCGACACCGTCCGTATTCAGTCATCTTGCTTGATGAGATCGAAAAGGCGCACCCTGAGGTATTTAATATTTTGCTCCAGGTACTGGATTCGGGACATCTCACCGACTCCAAGGGACGCAAGATTAACTTCCGTAATACGGTGATTATCATGACGTCGAATATCGGTGCGGAACATATCGACCGAATGTCTAACTTTGGATTTACCCATGATAAGGGGGATGCTGCGAAATATACTCAAGCGAAAGATAAAGTGATGGACTCTCTTAAAAGTTTCTTCCGTCCAGAATTTATCAATCGACTCGATGAGATAGTGATTTTCGACATCCTTTCTACGGACACTATTCGGAGCATTGTATCGCTTCAAGTTGAAGAAGTTATTAAACGCCTCCGTCACAAAGAAATTGTGTTATCAATTTCAGATGCCGTGCTCGACTACATTGCCAAAGAAGGCTATGATCCAAAGTTTGGCGCGCGGCCACTCAAGCGCGTCATCCAAAGCAAAATCCTCACCCCGGTTGCTAGTATGATGGTCGGTGAAGGAATGTTGCGCGGCGGAACCGTGCGCGTTGATATGAAAAAAGACGAACTCACCTTTGAGATAAAGAAACGAGCAAGAGCAGGTAATAGCGGAGTCAAGAAACCTTCCAAAAAAGAAGTTGCTGGAGTGAAATAAATAAATCATAAAAAAACGACCGAGCGGTCGTTTTTTTTGTGTATTGGTGAATAATAAAAATAACGCACCCCAAAGTTATCGGTTGGGTTGGGGTTATTGTTGGGGGCTACTGCTGTGCAGCTTGCAGACGGTAACGTAACGCCGAGTAGGTAAAATATAGCTCAATCTTATTGTGCATGAGTGATTTTATTTGTTACCGTAACTTTAAATTGGCAAATTGTTTTACGATTAATGGTTCAATGAGAGATTTGTCGTCAGTGAATACTGTCTGGTTGGAAAGTGTGAGACTATTTGGGTCTACTACGAGTGTGCCTGAGTCTAAGGTCGTGCCTCTGAAATGGTCAACAATGTCTTTTTTGGGAATGGTTATAGTTTGTCCATCATGCCGAATAATAAATAACATATTTTGGGTGCTGGAAACTTGTGGACCCTGGAGTGCGATCAGTTTGTAGTTAGGAAATACAGTCGAGATGGTTTTGATCATTGATCCCGTCAGACTGGTCTCCGTGGTATCAAGTGAACCGATAAAGTTTAGGATAGCAATACCATCTGGTGCCAGGCGTTTTTTAAAAGCTGTAAAAAATTCTACTGTCGCCACATGGGGTGGAATAAACAAACCTGAATTCATAATGTCAGAAAAAATGACATCGTACTGGGTGGTCGTTGATTGTAAAAAAACTCGAGCGTCGAGCTCGTAGTTGGTAATTTTATCGGTCACCGGTAGCTCAAAATATTGTACCGCCAGCGGGTATAGACGTGGTTCAATTTCTGCTACATCTATCTGCATCTCTGGATAAAAGTGATGGATAGAACGGGGGACTGTGTATGATCCGCCGCCGAGCACGAGGTAGTTTTTGGCGTTGGGGTTGTTCACGGTAAATATGTCGGCTAGTTGGGTGTAGGTAAAGACGGGAGTTGGTTCTCCGGGGATAATCGCTGAGGAGTTGTTAACGTCATTTTTAAGAATGCGGTAGGTTGTCTTGTTTTTAGTCATTTCGAAAATATGGAGATTTGAGTAAAAACCATCGGCTTGATATAGCGTCGTTTGGGCCGTGGTGGCTGGGCTAAAGCTCAGTGTGAGGTAGCTAAAATATACCGCAGTGAAGATACCGATTAGTATCAATAACGGTAGGGGTATTTTTAGTTTAAAAGATTCTGTGACCGGAGCAAGGTAGTGAAGTAAGACTCCCGCAGTTATAGACCAGAGTATGAGCAGGAGCGAGACTAGCATAATAGTCACAGTCAGACCTAAAAAAGGAATAAGTAAGAAGCCGGCGGCAATACTGCCCACAATACTACCGATAGTGCTAAAGAAAAAGATTGATCCAACTAACGCTCCATTATGATCAGTTGAACCAGTTTGGGTTAAGAGTTTGATGACAAACGGGGAGTCAATCCCGAGTAAAAATGCGGGAATAAAGAACAATGCGAGGGATAGTACTAAGGGTCCAGTAGTAATAGAAAATACTTCGTTTGCACTTTGTAGCAGGTAGAGTGAAAGTGATTGTAGAAACAGCATGACTACCCCGGCACTCCCGATAATAAGATATAACGCCGTCGGGTGGGGAGTACGGTCAGCAATCCGTCCACCAAAAAAGTAGCCCAGGCTTAAAGCGGCGAGAATGGTAGTAAGTACGCTTGAGAGAACATAGAGTGAACTCCCAAAATACGGAGCCAGCATTCGCACAGCAGCCACTTCAAAAATGAGAACCGCGGCGCCCGTGAGAAAGACCGTTGTAAAATAAATGTACGAGCAGAGTCGATTTCGACTAATAAATTTCATGTACTGTAGTATAACAAATAAAGCTGGTCTCGACCTATCCCTCGTCGCCTTGGTTGCTGTGCTCGGGACGATTAGTTGAGCATCGTTTGTTCTGACTAGTATACCTAATTAAACAAAAAACTGGCCGAGGCCAGTTTCATTGTGACTCTATTCAGCCATAGTTTTTTTAGCTTCGTCCCAGATCTCACCCTGGTTATGTTTTGTTTTCATCCAGTACCACCACTCGGCGCCCCAGAAGTAGTAGCCACCGAAGCCCGTTTCTTTGGCAAATTCGATATTTTCACGGAATAGTTCCGGGTTCATCGAGAGCGCTTGTTCACTTAAGCTGGCCTCGGCAAGTCCTTTTGAAGCCCACGGTTCGGCTTGTAGTTCAATACTGATAACTGGTTTACTGTAGACCGCTTGAATATACGCTGCTTTGTTAGCATAAAACTGTGGGGTGAGAAACGTGTAGGGGTTTACACCAAACGTTTTTTCGGTAGCATCCCAACTACTGCGGTACATTGTAACTCCGACAATATCACCAATTTTCGCGACATCAGTCCAAGTCGAGAGTTCACCAGTATCAGAGACAATAATTTTTCGGTTAGGGTCAAGTGATCGTACGGCTGCGACTTCAGCTTCAAGCATTTTAGTACCAAGGTCGTAGTACCAATCGGGACAAGTGCCAAATTGAAGGAGTGGCTCGTTCTCAACTTGCCAAAACTCTAGGGCTGGTGAAGATTTATATCGCCCCACTAAGGTGCTGATGTATTTAATAATCTCAGCCTCTCGTTTGTCCGGAGCTACCTGTAAAAACCAATCTGGGGTGTGACACTCAGGCCAGCGTCCAGTTTTCATTCCTATAACGAGGACGAGCTTAACATCATTCTCTTCTGCTTCTGTCACCATGCGGTCAAGCGAGGTAAAGTCGATGATGTTCATATCTTTTTGAGTTGAATTCCAGTTGACGTGAATTTTGATACGTTTTGCACCGAGGTCGTGAATCATAGCTGAATACGTAGCAGCAGGATCAAGTCCAAGATAAGCGGCCTGGCTCTCCGAGTAGTTAATTCCCCAGAAGATATCTTGGTTGGCAGCAGAAGACGGGGACCACAAAAGGAGAATGCCGAGCACAATAATAGTGGCCATACTTAACAACAATCCAATATGGAGCGTTGTTTTTAGGACCTGACGAGGAATGATAGACATAGATAATATTAATGATTTAGGTTTAAGTGCAAAAAATAAAGCCCAAAAGAGGGACAGAGTTGGTATAAATACCAATACAAGACATGATGACGTAAAAGAAGCGCTAGTATTACAGTAAAAATCGACAGACAAATTAGTCTGAACTTTATAAACTATAGCACGGTTTATAGTGTTTTGTCAAGGTATGAGCGCCGACTCTGAAAAGGTCTAGCCACTTTGTTTATTTTAGATATAAGAAAAACATCATCACGGGGAGATGGTGCTCTCTGCCAGACTGAGCTGACTATATTTGGTCAATCTCCTAAAAGATATTCACGTATTTGTTATGTTCAGGCGCTCTCTTTTATACCCTTGATTGGTAATGTTGCGTAAAATGTTGTTCCATTGTTTTCTTTTGATTCAAACCATAATTTCCCTCCTGATTGCTCGATGATTGACTTTGCTATATATAAACCCAAACCAGTTCCTTCAGTATCTTTACCAATCACATTGTCTGCCCGGAATAGTTTCGTGAATATTCTGTCTTGCTGATTATCTGGTATACCGTACCCAGTATCAGATATTTTTAGCACAACGTTCTTTGTATCCGCTAAGGAAAAGGAAACAGCAATAGTGCCATCATCAGGGGTGTATTTTATCGCGTTCGATAAAAGGTTTTGGATAACCATACGCAAAAGCTTGGGATCGGCTTGTATCCGTGGCAATTTTTTCACAAAAGTACAGGTAAGTTTTATTTTCTTTTCATTAATTTGGATTGTCTGTTCATTGATGGCACCACGCGTAAGAGCTTTTATATCGGTCAGTTTTGAATCGACTAAAAATGTACCTAATTCAATACGAGAAACATCGAGAAGGGTATTTACCAGGTCGACCATTCGCTGATTACCTTTGTAGATTTCTTCGAGGTAGGTTTTTTGTTCAGTACTTAGCTCGCCGACGTCACCGGCGAGTAGCATCTCGCTGTACCAATTGACGGTGGAGAGTGGTGTACGCAATTGGTGCGAAGCCAGCGAAACGAATTCCGTCTTGGCTTTATCGATTTCTTTTTCTTTAGTAATGTCTCTGAATGTCTTAACTGCTCCAACCATTTTCCCATTGAGGATAACGGGCGCCACAATACTGCTGGCTGGGAATCGGCTTTTGTCTTTGCGGACGTAATAAAGTGGATTCGTAGAATCGGTTACAAACTTTTGACCAGCCAATGCTCGTGTCAAAATTCGTTCTTTGAACGGAACACCGTGCCCATTTGCATATTCTTGGTGAACAATCTCAACCATACTTTTGCCAATGATTTCTTGGCTTTTCCAACCAAGCATTTCTTCAAACGATTTATCGATGTAGCTTATTTTTCCTTCTTTATCGACCACCACTAACCCGTCACCGATACTGGTGAGTATTGCCTCATTTTTTGAACGAATTTGTTCGAGATCTTTGGTACGTCTAAGGACTTTTTTTTCTAGAGTGAGGTGAGACTTTTTGAGCTTACCCGTTGTAACAGCTAGGGTACGTCTTATGCTTTCTTTTTCTTGCGCCGTCACAACCAGTTTACGCCGAACATCCTCTTTTTCGTTTGCAACTACAGCGAGTTGTTTAGCAGTCACTGCCAATTGTTCATTTGCTTTTTTTGCTCGTGTATAATCCCGTGCGGCAGCAAACACTCCAAGAACATTGCCTTGATCATCTTTATAGACCGATGCGTTATAGAGGACATTAGTGAGCTTTCCTTTCTGTGAGCGAATAGTAAGAGGATAATCAGTAACTGACCCTTCTCTAAAAACTTTCTTGTATCCTGAGAGGGCTTTTTTTGGTTCGGTAAAATACTTCGAAAAATCAGTACCTATAAGTTTCTGACGCGGAACACCAGTGACCGCGATTGTTGCTTCATTAACATCAGTAATTTTTCCTTTTAGGCTAATGGTAACTAAAGGGTCAAGAGAGGCTTCGATAAGACTGCGGGCGTATTTATTTGATAATGCAATTTTGTCAGCATTTACAGCAAGTTGTTTTGCCGTCACTACCAGTTTCCGACGCGCCGCTTCTTTTTCTTGGGCAAGCACTTCCAACTTACGGGTGATGTCGGCTGATGTGGCTATAATTTTTTTATACGAGGAAGTTGACATAATTTCTATTTTAAAATCTGAATTACACGTTCAACAATGGTCATAAGAGGCGTGTTGGATTTAATAAAAAACTCTTTGGCACCGAATCCATCGGCACGCTTCATGTCGCTCTCTTGGCTTAGATTAGAAAGTATCATAACGGGCGTCAGGATGTTCTTTCCCTTTAAAATCGTCAGTACTTCAAAGCCGCCCATTTTGGGCATTACTAAATCAAGCAATATCAGTGCGAAAGACTCTTTCAAGAGAGTCGCTACTCCGCTTTCGCCATCAAAAGCGGTTGTAACAGCAAAACCTGATAATGTAAGTTTTAGCTCCAGCGCTTTAGATAATGTTTTTTCGTCTTCAATTATGAGAATTTTTTTCACGTTGTTATAGTTTAATTCTCAAGTATAGGTGCTCGCTATTCACTATATGCTGTTTGTCTGATATTTGCTAATTAGGATTACAAACTGTAGATGCACTTCATTAGATTGCCTGGATAGTAGCAGTATGAGAGCGAGAAGTATTACAGGGGAACATGAGTGAGTTTCCACGCAGAGGTTCGCTTAGGGGTCACTAGTAATCTCGAGTTCGCACAGTACCCCAATTGGCTGGATTATTTCGTTTCGTTCCCAATCCAGCTCAATCGGGCTTCGAATCCCTCCCGTGAGTGCAAGGGTTTTTATTAGGGATAAAAAATCCTACGTATGAAAAATATAATCGCTACGCTCATTATTTTACACAACGTTTAGTCACTCACTCCGGCGCACGCAATAAAAAACAGCTCGACTTTTCAGTCGAGCTGTTTTTTATACGCGTGCGCCGAGATGGAGTTGGTTCGACACCAGTGTGCTACTATTTAGACATTATGGAACCACAAATCAATGAGTTTGAGAGTGTTATAGCACCACTTAAAAAAGTCACCCCCTTATCAAAATATTTAGCGATGGTGTTATTCATTATTTTACCGTTTATTGGTGGCTGGATTGGGTACAGCTTGGCGCCAGAGAAAGTTGTGGTGATGGAAAAGGTTGTTGTGAAGGAAGTAGCTGTTGAAAGAGACGTTGCAGTTGAAACTGTGAACATTTTGACCAATAACGACCCCGGGTTAAAAATACATCAAGATGATGACCTGGGCATATCTTTTAAATACCCAGCATCGTGGGGTGAGGTAACAATTAATAACGAAAAGGGAACTTGTTTACAAAATTATACCGCCGATGATTGTAATTTTAGAACTTTGCTTTTTAAAGATACAAGTAATGACGCACTATTTTTAACAGCAGAGACAAAAGGTCATCAGAGCAACCCTGTCGGTAGAGGAGGTTTCTGGGGAGATATAGCTGGTGATGTGGGTCCAGAGTATCTTGCTGAGTGTGAAGAGGCTACAAACTGTAGTCTATATAGAAATAAAAAAGGTTTAGTTTTTGCCGTATATGAAGCTGACCCTCCGCCAGAGGAGATGGGGTATAGGCCAAAGCGATATGTCGTCTATAATCCAGATAGTCAGTATTATGGATTGGTATTGTCATCAATTCGTATGAGTTCGTACACACCGGATGTTGACAGGATATTTCAGGAAACAGTCATTGATACTTTCAGTTTCCTTAGTAGACAATAAACTTGCTTTTATACCTAATAAAAATTGCCCAGGCAAATGCCTGAGCTTTTTTTAAAATTGCGCAACTGAGAAAGTAGGGGCACGTTCGCAAGAGTGAACTATGACCTAAGTCATAGTGCAAGACTTTCTAAGAAGCCCTGCCTCCAAAAAGTGGACAGTTCCAGTAAGGAATACCTGGTAGTTTGAAAAACTACCAGGCAACCTGTATTGAACATGTAATGTTCGACAACTGTGTGTGGGGCAGGGGAATAGAAAAAGCCGTTCTCCAACTGGTTTTTCCAGCTAGTGAACGGCTTTGGTCAGGCGGCGGCGAGGACGATGGGTTCGACTTTGTCTTGAGCGTAGATTTCCCTCACCCTGCCTACGACTTTCATTTCAAGAGGGAAGTACTTCTTGTGCTTGACGCGCACAAGCAACTTGTCTCCTTTCTTGACTTTGCATAACGGGTCCTTGTAATCCATCATGCCTGTGGCCAGAATGCCGCGAGCACCGTTGCGGTCTTCCAGGGTGATGTAGCTTTCACCCCAGATTTCGAATTCTGTGGCGTATGACCCCATCTTTCCGGACAGAGCTCCGACAACTTCACAAAGTTGTTCGGTAGCGGGTCCGTAAGACGGAAAGAATCTTGGCGAGAAGAACGGCATGATTTAACTCCTGTTGTTGTGCAGTCGTCTAGATACCTTTTAACAG
>JAYVIL010000078.1:0-8703 GCA_043770255.1 Candidatus Kaiserbacteria bacterium | reverse complement strand
ATGAGTATTATAACGATTTGGAACATTGTGGTCTTGGCGGGAAAACACCGAATGAGGTATTGTATTTAAAAGGGACAGAAGTCATTGCTTAAAACAGTGCAATTTTAGTCACTTATTTAAACTCAGGACTCGTTTTTCACTGTACGCTGCTCGTCCTCAGTCTCTTTGCCGGCCGCCCTTGCGAGCACGAGTGCGTCAATCAAACACTGTCACCGGGTGCTCAATTTGACAAATCTATGAAACGTGCTATTATAGTGCGACTATATTTATGCAAAATCTCAGCTCAATCATAAACGACGTGATGGCGAACAAGTGGCGTTTTTTGGCAGCATTTTTTTGTATCTTTACCTTATCATACGGTATCTTATATGCCTTTGATTTCTACCCCGAACCAAAAACAGTGGACACTACTGTAGTTACCAAGGCCGCTACCTCTACTTCTACCTCTACTCCTGCTTCTACTTCTACACCCGTGTTGCCGCTAAATGTACCAGCAACAGACGCCCCCACTACGTCTGCGGTTACTGTAGACGCAGCTGATACCTTGCCCCTCTTACTTACCATTGCCACGCTCGACCGCACTGTTAAAGTCCTTAATCCAGCCTCTAATTCGGTGGCGGCGCTCGACGCCGCCTTGCTCGAGGGGGTAATTCGTCACCCTGATTCAGCGACATTTGGCGAGGAAGGGAACATGTTTATTATGGGACATTCGAGTTATTTACCCACAGTCCATAATCGCAATTTCCAGGCGCTCAACGGTATCCAAAACCTCAAATGGGGTGATACGATCACGTTACAATCGAAAAACCTCGCCTATACCTACAAAATAGAAAAAACCTACAAGGCCAAGGCTTCTGGCTTTACCGTGCCGGTCGCGGGTAAAGGAAAGACCTTAACCCTGGCTACCTGTAACAGCTTCGGTTCCACCGACGACCGCTTTATAGTCGAAGCTACGTTACAGAGCACAAAACAGCTTTAAATTTCATATACAGTAAGCCTTTTCAGGCAAATACTACCCTCAATTTGCTTGACAAATTGAGGGTAGTATGATATTGTAGTGGAAGGAAAGATCTATCAAACTGCGCAGCAAATGCGCCACATGTCTGGAAGGACAAAACATGCACAATCTCAAACTTGCCGCCGTTCTTACCGCTCTTGCTATGCTGACTGCCTGTGGGGGCTATGTCCCGACTTGCGGCGGTGAATTGCCGAAATGTGTCTCTATCTCTCCTGTTACGCAGCGTGAGAGCGATGGTGGTCCCCGTGAACCCCAGGAGCGCTCCCGGGAACGTTCGGGGGAGCAGAACACTGGTGAGAACCAAGGGGTCGAAGGAACCGACGCTGTAACTGGCGAAGATATCGGGTTTGGCGCAATCGGGGGCTAAGTTTGCCACTGCTGACCAAGCAAATGAGGGCGGGTGGACATATTTGTCCCCTCGCCCTTTATTATTTGACAATAGAGAAATAGTATTGACAAATAGTACCAACTGTGATAGACTGTTGCAAATAAGTTCTCCTGCGGAAAGTGCTTACCCTTCTAGTACCTCGACGTTTTATCGCAAGCTTTGTGTTTGGAAATATCTCCTCGGTGAGAAAATATTTCTTAGTATCAAGCTGCTCATGATGAGTATGCAACTATGCACTCATCGTGATGATGAGTGTTTAGTTATTTGAAACAGCGTCTGTTTCGGATTGTGTTTGAGTTCAAACTCAACCCCGAACGGATGCACTGATAGCCTTGGAGGGCATCATGAAAAATCTGATTGCAACTTTGTTGCTCGTGGTCGGTCTGTCTGGTGGAGCGGTTACCATAACCGCCGTCACCCCCACCGAAGTGGCGGCTTGCGAAACCGATGTGCAGGTTAATCCCTGCACGCCGGACAAGCCGGGCGATTATGTGGGCACAAACGACACGTCATCGCCGCTGCTACCAACTTTCTGTCTTTCGAATGAGGCGTTTGATCTTATGACGCTCGCGCGCCAGAACGGTCAGTTGGTCCGTTTGCCGGTGGTATGGGACTACGGTCTCTACTACGGCAACGGAAATCAGCCGGAAGTCTATGCAACCCAGGTGTATGAGCAATGCCAGAACAAGCAAAGCTTACATCCGGGGACGACTATCATCGTCTGGTTCAACTGTCTAGATCGGGCGACCGGCCTATGGGTGCGCCACTGGTTGACAACCCCGGTTATCCTCGACAACTCGACCTACACGTTGGTCGAATACTACACGGAACCGGCGTCAGGGTTTGACGACATTCCGACCGGTTGGCCGCTGCCAAGCTGAAAGGTTTGGCCAAAAAAACGGGGTAAGCGTTATGAAATAATCGCGCTTACCACCTTCAATATTCTCGCGTACAGGTGTAGGTGGGAATACAGAGGTAAGTTAACATTTATAAAATTATTCAATAGATTTATGACATCTACATTTAACAAAGTAATAGTCGCAGTGATTCTTACCGTACTAGCCCTAGGAGTTGTTGGGTTTTTAACTCAATCAAACATTTTTGCCAATCAAGCAGAGGCTGCTGGTACTTGCGGTTCTTGTGGCGACACACCAACACCAACACCCACCCCAACACCAAACCCAACACCAAACCCAACTCCAGTAAAACCAACCTGTAATCTTTCTCTCAATATAGCTGAAGTCAGTAATATTGGTGATAGTTACCGTTTGACGTGGTCAGGCGGCCCAGTTTCAGCGAGCTTTTACATTAACGGTGCAGCCGTTGCTGATTCCGGTGCGGCAAACTTCAAGTTCACTGGTCCAAATTATGACCGATTTAAAATGGTTGGAAACAACGGCGGTGTAACTTGTGAGAAAGAAGTCCGTGTTATTAAAAAAGTGATTGAAGCACCAGTATGTGTAGCCTTTACAGCTACCCCGACTTCACTTCCGGTTGGAGGTGGAAGTGTGAAGCTTACTTGGGACACAACAAATGCGACCAATGCGACCCTTGATGGTCAAAAAGTAGCAGGTGACGGTACGTTAAATGTTAACGTTACTGCAAATAAAACATTTACATTAAATCTCTCAAATAGTATTGGACAAAAGAGCTGTACGGTCGCTGTGAAAGTTGCTACTCCGGCACCAGCGCCAACCTGTGATTCATTCACCGGAGCACCAGCTACAATCGTCCGTGGTAACTCAGCCACACTAGCTTGGACGACAACAAACGCTACAACTATCACCATTAGTGGTCTTACAGGAGCACTCGCTGTTGATGGTTCACGAGTAGTAACTCCAACCCAGACAACTGCCTATACCTTAACTGCACGAAATGCTGCTGGAACACAAGTTACCTGTACTCGTACGATTACTGTTACGCAGCCTACACCAGCGCCAACCTGTGATTCATTCACCGGAGCACCAGCTAGTATCATCCGTGGTGGTAGTTCAATCCTTGCTTGGACAACAACTGGTGCGACAAGTGTTTTGATTAGTAATGTTACGGGCACATTGGCCGTTGACGGATCGAAATCAGTTTCTCCGACAGTTACTACTACCTACATTCTTACAGCTGCGAACGCTAATAACGTGGTCGTTAAATGTGAGAAAACAATTACTGTTGTTCCACCTACACCAGCTGACCCAACATGTGATGAATTCACTGCTACACCCGCTTCAATTAAAAAAGGTGAGAGTAGTACATTAAAATGGTTTACGACTAACGCCATCACTGCCACGATCGACAATGCTATTGGTACAGTAGCGGTAGACGGCACTCAAGTGGTATCACCACTGCAAACGACGGTCTACTTGCTACGTGCAGTCGCAGCTAACAGCAAAGTTGTGACGTGTCCTGTACAAGTGACGGTAACACAGACTCCAGTCGATACTGTGCCAAAGTGTGATTTCTTTACCGCTTCAGATACCTCTCTACCATATGGTGGCGGAAACGTGACTCTTACTTGGGGCACAACTCGCGCAACGGGTGTGACTATTTCACAACTCGCTGCACCGGAAGTAGCGGTTGATGGTTCAAAAGTAGTTAATGTAACGGAAACTAAAACCTTCATCCTGACTGCTCGCGATGCTGATGGCGATATCGACAATAGTTGTTTTGTAAAAGTATTGGTTGCTCCTCGTGTTGATGCAGATATCTCATGTGCAGCAAACGTATCGTTTGGAGCCAACCCTACTTCAATCAACGAAGGCCAGAACACAACTCTGACTTGGAATACAACAGGAGTGACTCGTGTGAGTATAGATAATGGTGTGAGTCCTATTAATCCTGACGGTTCAACTCGTCTTGATGGGTCAGCCGAAGTATCACCAAATTCTGACACTACCTACACCCTCACAGCCACCAAAGGTAGTCAGACAATTAACTGTTACGCATCAGTGAATGTGGATGAACGAAGTCATGGTGGAGGTGGTGGATCATCAAGTCCAAAATGTAGCCTCAAGATTTCTGACAGCAAGATTTCTCTTGGTGAGCGTGTAACTCTTAAATGGGATACCACTCGCGCTACGGAAATTACTTTGAAAGATAATCACGGCAAGACACTCATTGACACTGATGATAAATCAAGTTCAGAAAAGAAAGATCTCTACGATGGTGAAATCACTATTCGTCCTGAAAAAGATACGACCTATACACTTGTTGCTGAGAAGGGAAGTCGTGACAAGACGTGTAAAGTAAGTGTGGATGTTGAAGACACTGTGGTAGTAACACAAATTCGTGACCAAAAGCCTCTCGTGACTGGTATTGCCCTTACCCAAGTGCCATACACAGGATTTGAAGCCGGAGCGTTCATGACGAGTGTGTTCTACACACTGCTCGCTGCCTGGGCTCTCTATATGGCGTATGTCCTTGTCGGACGCCGCAATAGTATGAGTGCGTTTACACCAGCGACAGTTATGGCTGATATCGTACCAGAAACAACTTTGTTTCCTGAGACCGTAACTTCAGCCCCAGTGTTTTATCAAGCAGCTGCGCCGGTAGCTCTGTCTACAGCCACAGTTGGTTATGCAGCACACACTGACTTGACTGCGACTCTTGAAGCTCAAGCTCACACAGCTCACGTACTTCTTTCAGCTGATGCAATTGCTTACTTTGTAGCAGCAACAGCAAACGAAGATCGCACTTCAATCTTGGCTGGTGTCTTGACTGCTGCCAAAGCGTCATACCCAAGTGAAGATGGATGGGTGGTTCTATCTATTGAACGAATGGTTGAGCTTGCCGCAAAATTCTAAATTCACGAATTGCTTTGTGGAATGAAGAACAGAGCGTAGTTGAAAAGCAACGGGATTGCTTTTCAAGATGATGAATTTCTGTCCCGATTTTTCCTCCTAAGGAAAATCGCTGGACCGCTCCTGGCACTTCATCCACTATATCCGTTTTACCTGAAACTGAGAGTAAGAAACAAAAAGCACCGCCTTCAAGCGGTGCTTTTTGTTGCTCTATTCTAAAATTGTTTCGTCTGACACCCGTCTTTGCGAACTACGAAGCGACAGCGCAGTTGTGCGGCAATCCAGAGTCATTGTAAATAAAACCATGGATTGCCACGCCTGCGCTTCACACTGAAGCTGTACAGGTTGGCGCTTTTTTTAAAAGAGCTGACAACCTCTTGCAAAAGTCCCCCAGACTTTTTCACTCGCAAAGACATACGGAGTATTGAGGCACTTTACGTGTCTGACCCAGCGATTAATCGCTGTCCTCGACCTAGTTCGCCTTAGTATCTACTTCAGTTTTAAGTTTGGCTGCTAGTTCTGCTAGTGGTAGAACTAGTTTTGTACCATCTCGTTTTTCAAGCGTAACAGTTTTGTCGGCTACTTCTTGATCACCAAGTACAATAAAGTAGGGGAGGCGGTCCGTTTTAGCAGCTCTGATTTTCTTGCCCATTGACTCGTTGTCTGCGTCGAGCGAGACACGGAGCCCCGCTGTTTTGAGCGTCTGGTAGACTTCTTCCGCATACGGTAGGTGAGCATCGTTCACCGGAATAATTTTTACCTGTTCTGGTGCCAGCCACAGAGGGAAGTTCCCACCGACATGTTCTATTAAGACTGCCAAGAAACGCTCAAGTGAACCAGCTATAGCTGCGTGGATCATTACGACCCCTTCCTTTGCGCCACTTTCATTGGTACAGAAGAGATTGAATCGTCCAGGCATCAAACGATCAAGCTGAATGGTCGCTACCTGATGCGTGCGACCGATGGAATCCTTGGCCATAAAGTCTAGCTTCGGTGCGTAAAATGCTGCTTCACCCACTCCTTCAAAATAGTCAGCACCGCGGTCTAACGCAATTTGCTTCATAAGACTTTCAGTTTCTTGCCAAATAGCAGAATCGCCCAGATATTTTTCTTTGTTGGCAGGATCGTGGAACGATAGCCGAACGCGTAACTTAAAATCAAAGGCGCCATAAAATTCGTTAACGATATCCCAAATTTTTTCTATCTCGTCACGTAATTGTGACTCACGACAAAATACGTGAGCGTCGTCTTGAGTAATGGAGAGTACTCGGGTGAGTCCATTTAATTCACCAGATTGTTCTGCTCTATAAACCATAGTAGTCTCGGCGTACCGTTGCGGTAGGTCACGGTATGAGCGGGGGACAGCGTCGTATATCTGGGTATGGTGCGGACAGTTCATTGGTTTGAGAACATATACTTCGTGCTCGTCGCCTTCTTTGGCACTAACTTTAAAGAGATCTTCACTATATTTATTCCAGTGACCAGATGTCTCGTAGAGTGATTTTTTGGCAATATGGGGAATAGTCACATGTTCGTAGCCTCGAGCGTCACGCAGCTCTTGTACAAAAGCGTCGAGGCGTTGTCTTAATGCGGTGCCTTTTGGTGACCACAGCGGTAACCCTGCACCAACTAATTCAGAAAATGAAAATAGCCCCATCTCTTTACCGAGTTTCCGATGATCACGTTTTTTAGCTTCTTCGATCATACGGAGGTATTCGTCTAATTCGGCTGCAGTATCAAACGCTAACCCATACACGCGGGTGAGCATGGGATTTTTCTCATCACCACGCCAATAGGCCCCGGCGACTTTGTCTAGTTTAAAGGCGTCAGTATCGAGTTCTTTGTTTGGATGCTCACAGTGTCCACCGCGACAGAGGTCAGTAAAATGTCCGCACGTGTAGAGCGTAATTTTTTCACCTCGCTCAGCAATTTCGTTTACGAGCTCCAGTTTATACTGATTATCAGCGTAGATAGTTCGCGCTTCATCAACTGAAACTTCGCGATGAGAAAATTCGTTCCAACCATTAAGGATTTTTTTCATCGACTTCTGAACATCCTTGAGTCCATCGTCACCGAGCGCCGGCCCACCCGAAAAATCAAAATCATAATAAAACCCATTATCAATCGCCGGCCCCAGCGTCAGTTTGGCGTGAGGATAATTCTGCAACACCGCCGCCCCAAGCAAGTGAGCTAGTGTGTGACGTTTGTTCTGTAGTTGTTCTGACATAGTGGTGTAAATAATGTTTGTTTAGTAAGTTGGAGTGTTCCAGGAATTCGTCCTAGGAGGGGGCGAATTCGGAACTAAATTCACAATAATCGCTACGCTCATTTGTTCATTTAAAAATCGCCCAAGCGACTACACAGAAAATTGTGTGTTCGCTCGGACGATTGAGAACTAATTCTCCAACGCGGTTCCACCGGGCTTCAGGCGAGTCTGCTCGCTCTGCACTCTAGAATTCAGATTAGACACTTAGAAGTGGACTGTCTAATCATACGATTAATCGTATGATTAGACAGCTGGTGGTTGGTAGCCGCCACAATCTCTGAGGTGGTCTTATCCTAGCGCGTGGTAGAGCATTGGTCAAATGGTTAAAAAGAATTTTATTGACTAATTAAATTTAATGTGATATAGTATTAAATAGTTAGTCAAATAGGGGCAAAACATGACCAAACCAAATCTGTCCGTTCTTTTGTTTTCATCTTTGCTGTACCCGATTGCTTGGTACTTGCTGTACCCGCAAGAGGCATTCGGCCTTATGTTTGGGTATGTCCCTATGGGAGTTGTAGCTACGGCCGCAACAGCAGCCGCTGCCTTGTCTGGCCTTTTGATAATTAAGGCGATTCTTGGTCAGAGTCAGGGTCTCCTGGCAGGAGTAGCTGTGCGTATCGGCGGGGCAGTGATCGCTGGTTTCCTATCACCGTTTATGATCTCGATTGTCATGAACATAATAGCAGGAGGCGGCGTTTGGTTCGACATGGTATGGTGGGAGCTACTTTGGACCCCAGCCTTTGCTGCCGCGTTTGGCGCATACTGGTTAACGAATTTGCTTGTAAAATTCGTGACGCCGGTCTGAGAAAAGAGTAGGTAAGGGGCCGCAATTCTTGCGGCCCCTTTTGTTTTGTTTGTGTCTTCTCAGATCTGACCGGTGTAGCTGTCTAGTTTGTCTGACGCAGGATTTTTAGTTTTTTATCCAAGCTTGCTCGAGATTTCGCGGCGCAAAGTGTCAAGCGACTCAGGGGTCAGCTCGAGCGACCTGACCCAGTAATCTGCTGTTTGGATTTCCATTTTAGTCGGGTTATGTAAGGCATGAGCTACTTGTAGCTCGCTTTTGCCATCCTCGACTTCCCGCAGCAGGAACATATCCCGATCGCCATGTTTGCCGGTCTCTTTAAAAAGGAGACAGACAGCTCCAGCAGGGTGTTCGAGGTCGGGTCTAAAAGCCATGACCTCTTGGTAGATAGCACCGATACCCATCACCTGGACTACCGGTAAGGTGTATTTGAGT
>JAYVIL010000077.1:0-3169 GCA_043770255.1 Candidatus Kaiserbacteria bacterium | reverse complement strand
TTTGTGGAGATGCTCGAACACGGGATGCCACCAACCTGTGGTTTTGGCTTTGGAGAACGATTGTTTGCGTTCCTGGCAGGGAAGCCGTTACGAGAAGTTCAATTCTTCCCCCTAATGAAACCAAAACCAGAAGAGTCAGACAATAATTCCCCTGAATCAGATTGCGGTGCGTGCGAAGGGTAATACAAACAGTCCTGTATAACGTACAAAGCTATTTGACACAAGTGTACACTCAAGTGTACACTTGTGTCATATGAACACAACATTTATTGGTATAAAAGATTTTCGCCAAAATATGGCAGATTATGCAAAAAAAGCACAAAAGCGAACTACTCGTTTTGTGGTTATGAATCGTAATGTGCCACTGTTTGAAGTGACTCCGTTTGATGAAGATGCTTCTCTTGAATCTGTTTTTAATCAAGTTATGGTAGCTAAAGCAGAAGTGGCAACGGGTAAGTTTTATACTCACGCTGAAATAAAAAAAAGTTTAGAAGACTAACCTATGAAAAAATATATCCTTAGGTATGCTCCCCGTGTACATAAGGATTTACAGGCACTTGATAGAGCTGTAGCAAGACGTATTGTTGCAAAGTTAGAAAAGTATAGTGAGAGTTCAGACCCGCTGTCCAATTCTAAAGCACTGTCGGGCAAACTCACTGGTTTGTACCGATATAGAGTAGGAGATTATCGGATTATTTTTGAAATTGATTCCGAAGGTACGTTGACTGTGTTAGTCATATTACAAATAATGCATCGCAAAGACATTTATCGGTAGAAGTAACACTACGGTGATAATCTCCGTGCTACAATTATGAGTATATGAATCCAGACAACGATACCGGGTTAGTCTCAACGTTATCCGTTGAGCAAGTAGTGAAACAACCGCATCCCGTTAATCAAATAACACCAGTATCAAAATGTTTAGCGATGATATTCTTTGTACTATTGCCGTTTGTAGGAGGGTATATAGGGTGGCGTCTAAGTACTGTCAATAATCAATCCGATTCTGCATCGGTACTTCCTTCAGTAGAAAAAACTCCACGAGCAAGAGAAGAAAGTGAAGTAAAAAGGAGGCTGGTCGATGCTGTTTCCGAGATAAAGTATTTAGATATGCTACTGCATAGTTCTACGTCACTAAATACAACATTATTTTATATTTCGGAGCTGCCGGGCTATGAGTATACCACTATTGATTTAGGTGAAATAGAAAATATTGTCTTCAAAGACCTGCAAGCCTTGATAGAGCTTCAAAGAAAGTACGATTTTTCGAGTTCTCCTAATAAGCAAGATGCCGGTCAATATATATACCTGAAACTTATTTATGATAGTGGTGACGAACTCGTCTTTACATCGAATTGTTTTATAGGCTCAGAATGTGGAGATCAAGACTTATTTAGATATAACAAAAATGATAAAACCTTGAGAACGTCAAACGTGTCAGAGTATTACATTGATGAAAAAATAACGTCACCAGATGGATCGAAAGTACCAATCGTAGATCAGTCATCAGGTTTTAAGCAGATATCTGAAATTGCGTATCTCGATCTCGCGAGTGATTCATACGTTATAGTAGATCAGCTAGGCGATTATCAATCAATAGATATTAGTCTTGGTATGGCTAGACAAGATTTCGCGTATCTTAAGTGGCTCAGCAACAGTAGTTTTGAGTTAAGCATTATTACAAACTATGATTCAAAAAAAGATTGCGTTTCTACATCTGAGAGAGGTATTTATGGTTGCAAGGAAAATTTTTCTACTACAACGGTGAGATATGACATACCCGAGTAATTCTATAAATGAACTAATAAAAATCTTAAAATCTAAATTGAAAAAGTAATTGGTTTTAGCTTTGAATATCCATGCTATATGGTACTAAGTACGCGTTGCCTATTCTTACCAAGGCCTTACCCCTGTAGATACCTTTTCTCTAATTCACACTATTCTACTTTAGCTATTCAATACCATGCTACGCTATATCCATATGGAACCATCAAACACCCCAGATTATTCTGGCAGCACTACAGGCACAACCAGTACAAAATCAAACCTACTCATGATCTGCGACCCCTTGTGTCGCGTGACGACGTTCTCTAAGATCTTGGCGGCAGTGCTTTTTATTAGTCTACCGTTCATTGGGGCGTATGTGGGGTATAGGGTGGCGGAGGAGAAAGTGGAAGGAATACCGATAGCTCAACAAAATGAAAATAATTTTATTCCAGCTGAAGCTAGGGTGGTTATGCCTGATCAAGCGTTGCAGTTTGATATTGGATTTGGCGCCACGTCTTCAATGTACTCTATAAAAAATGGAAATCTCTATTTTCAAAGAAAGAATGGCGAATTACAAGAACTCCAAAAAAACATTGAACGCGCTACCGCGTACAATCCTGACATAGTCCATGCCAATGATATGCTGTGGTTCGAGAATACTTCTAAAGAAAAAACGGTGATCTTTAGATCATTAACGCCGGGCGTATTTCTTTCAGACTCAAATATTTACAAAAGAACTTACAATGATCAACCTCTTGAGTTAATGTTTGCAAATGTAGCAGGGCGGCAAATAGCTTCCAAAATTGAGGTGTCAAATATACTATCTGATACTAAAATTACAGGTCCGCTTGCTGATGGAGGCTACTCCGTTTCAGTATTTACCGATGGAGCTTTTACGTATTGTACCCGACCACCAGACGAGGTTACGCAGAAAGCTCTAATTGAACCAGTCAGTGTTATTTTCAATCCTGTTTCTGAGGTTGAGTATGCTGATAAAAATCAAGTTGAAGTGAATGGGCACGTTCATTCATTATGGAATACGGATCAAAAGAATACAATTGGTTACCTAACTCTTAAAGAAACAACAACAGGTAAACTCTATTCATTTAATTGTGAAGAAATTCCAGCGATTTAAAAATTATTGAAGTGTAAAAAATCTACAAAAAAAGCGACCGCAAGGTCGCTTTTTTGTTTTTATAAGAGTTATCCACCTGAAACGTGTGCAAAAGTGCACGATGGTGGGATGAAGTGGTGTATAGTGTACGTGTGGTGGGAGATAGTGGTATACTAAACCGCAAGGAGTAGTATACAGAGCGGAGTTACGTTGGAAACCCACTGGAATCACTCCACTGATAACAGTTGGTTTCCAGCGTAACTTCAAACTATTAAGATATGTTAATTG
>JAYVIL010000076.1:0-25918 GCA_043770255.1 Candidatus Kaiserbacteria bacterium | reverse complement strand
CACCAGCAGTTACAAATAATGCCGACTTAAATGAATTTTGGAAAGTCTGGGAATTACTTGATTCCAAGTTTGCTGCTGGTACCACTACTTTTTCTCTGACGCCTGAGCAAAAAATCCAAGGTGCAATTGATGGCTTGGTCGCTGCCTATGGTGACCCGTACACAACCTATTTCCCCCCGAGCGACGCGGCCGCTTTTGACGCTGATATCTCGGGTAACTTTAGCGGGGTGGGAATGGAGGTGGGGATGCGAAATAATTTGACTACGATTATTGCGCCACTTTCCGGTACTCCAGCCGAAAAGGCGGGTTTGCTAGCCGGTGATGTGATTGTAAAAATTAACGGCACGTCTACTGAAAAAATGAACATTGATGAAGCGGTGCGACTCATTCGTGGACCGGAAGGCACTGTGGTCAATCTAACAATCTATAGGGTAGGAGACAAAGAGCCGCGAGAAATTCCGGTAACTAGAGCAGCCATCGAAATCCCAACCGTCAAGACCGAACAAAAAGGGGATACTTTCATTATTACACTCTACAGCTTTAACGCCTTGGCTGAAACAAAAATGCAAGATGCCTTGCGCGCGTATGTGAAAAGTGGCGCTAAAAAAATCGTGCTGGATATGCGTGGTAATCCTGGCGGGTATCTACAGAGTGCAGTTTCAATTGCCAGCTATTTCCTTCCTAGTGGCAAGGTGGTATTGCGGGAGAGTTTTGCAGATGGCAGGCCGGAACAGTTGTATCGTAGCCAGGGTCGAACTCTCAAAGAATTTGCTCCCAAAGAAATGGTGGTATTGATTGATGGTGGTTCTGCTTCGGCGGCAGAGATTCTGGCGGGTGCTTTGTCGCAACATGACTACGCGACGCTGATTGGTACGGACTCATTTGGAAAAGGATCAGTTCAAGAACTAGTACCGCTGCCTAGTGGTTCGGCGCTTAAAGTCACAATTGCCCGCTGGCTGACTCCGGATGGTACTTCTATTTCACTCAAGGGACTCACTCCAGAAATCGTCATCGAGCGAACGCCAGAGCAAAGACTCGCCAATGAAGACCCGCAAATGAAAGCAGCACTTGAGTTCCTGGCTGGAACGTTTGTACCGGCTACCACTACCAGCACGAGTACCAATAACCGCTAAATATCATTATTTTGATACAGAGTCTAAATCTGGTATCATACAGTCCTTATTAGCTGGTAATAGAAAATAGACTATGAAAGTAATCTTGTTGCGTGACGTAGCCAAGCTCGGCCGACGCTTTAGCGTGATCGAAGTCCCAGACGGCTACGCGTTGAACAAACTGATTCCGAGTGGGATGGCGCTAGCTGCTACGCCCGAAAATCTAAAGAAAGTTAATGCTCGTACTACACAACAAACAGCCAGTAAAATTACTGAAGTAGCTGATTTTAAGACCGCAATAGCAGCGCTCAAAGAAGTTCCAATAGTAGTAACTGCACCCGCAAATGCTCAAGATCATTTGTTTAAGTCAGTAAAAGCGGTTGATATAGCCCAGGCTATGGCCGCACTGGGACATGCTTTGCCAGTTGAATCTATCAAGTTAGCTGAACCAATTAAAGCTCTTGGCGACTATGAAATTCAGGTAGAACTCGGTAGTGCACGTGACGTTGTAATTGTCAGTATTAAAAATAAATAATTCCTATGGCTTCGTATAAACAAATTGGGGTATTACTCGGGGTGTGTATACTCTTGGTGGCCGGGTTGTCGTACTGGGCTGGCATGGACACCAGTAGTTCGGTCCTGTCGCTTGACGAAAACGCAACGCCTCTTGATACGCCATTTACACCAAAAGAACTAGATATTACTCAACCTAAAGATACAAATGTTATGAATCCAATTGCAGTATTTGAAACAAATAAAGGAAATGTCGAGATTGAACTTTTTGCAGATACAATGCCGATTACTGCAGGTAACTTTGCCAAGCTAGTCAAAGAAGGTTATTACGATGGTATTAAATTTCACCGGGTAATTGACGGCTTTATGATTCAAGGTGGCGATCCGTTGAGCAAAGATGATACCAAGATGGCAGCGTGGGGAACAGGTGGTCCCGGCTACGCTATTGCCGATGAACATATTGTAGGGGAGTTGCTTACCAATACTCGTGGCACGCTTTCTATGGCCAACAGTGGCCCCAACAGTGGTGGTAGTCAGTTCTTTATTAACTTGGTTGATAATATCGGTCTTGATTTTGATAAACCACCGCTTTCCTCTGCTCACCCGGTGTTTGGGCGTGTCATCACTGGAATGGATATTGTAGACGCTATTGGGAAGGTGGCGGTTACCCCTGGCAATAATCGACCAGTAGAAGCGATTGTAATTAAGAAAGCGAGTATTAAATAGACCATTCGTCTTTGCGAGCCTGCGAAGCAATCTATAAACGCAATAACCGTGGATTGCCACGCTCCGCTCGCAAAGACGAAGTAAACAATCCTATAAGCAAAAAGACCGGCGCCCTAGGGCGCCGGTCTTTTGTGTGTTTGAAGTGAGTATTACGCTGTTGCGAGTACTACATCAACTGCTTTTTTGGTCACTTTTTGACCATCAAATTTTACTTTACGCATATTTCGGAAAGAAACAACGCCGTTAGCCATAGCAAAAATAGTGTGATCTTTGGCAATTTTTACATTCTTACCAGCTTCGATCTTGGTTCCGCGTTGACGGATGATAATTTGACCAGTCTTTACTGATTGTCCATCAGTAATTTTCACACCCAGGTATTTTGGTTGTGAGTCTTTGAGGTTCTTGGCTGATCCACCTGATTTCTTTGTTGACATAGGTTATAATAGATTGTAGCTCTTAACCGGCAGAGTATACGTTATATGTTGAAAAAACTCAAGCCCCTTCTACTCGATGACACTTTATATATTGCTTTGCTGCTTATCTTAGTTGGATTAGGATCGTTTAGCTTAGGCAAAATGTCGGCCAGCACTGTCAAAATGAGCCCCCCTACCGCAACGCTGAACCTAAGCCCGGTTGTGCCAGCCGCCGAAATCAAACCACTCGTCACTGATTCAGCGAGTACAGAATCTTCTGTTAGCAGTAGCTTGGCAGTCATCGGGCCGGTTATCACTCACAATTTTGTGGCCTCAAAATCTGGTACCAAGTATCATAAATTGAACTGTGGCGGGGCTAAACAAATTAAAGATACCAATAAGATATTTTTTACTACAGAAGACGAGGCGAGGTCCGCTGGATACACTCGAGCAGCTAATTGTACGTTTTAAGTAGCGTATAATAATAGTCATGAACTTTTTTCGCTTACTATCACGCTCTCTAAAGGTTTGGATGGCTGGCGGTGCCGAACAGCACGCGGCCGCCCTCGCTTACTTTACGCCGTTTGCGTTAGCACCGCTTTTGCTTATCTCTATTACCCTAGTCGGGCTGATTATTGGTCGAGCAGACGTGATTGCACTACTGCTGCGCTGGGGCGGATTGATTGATCCGGCGCTCCCGATTTTTATGCAGACCTCCCTCGCTAATTTTGAAGTCTTAACCACGAGTTATACGGTACCTATTTTTGCGCTGCTGTTCTTTTCAATTATGATTTTGTTTGCGCTGAATAGTCTGTCGAGCGGTTTTCAACATCTGTGGTCCGTCAGCAAGCCAGGTGTCAAAAACATTATCAGGAGGTCAGGTCGTTCAATTTTATTTGTTTTAGTTTTTCAGATGTATCTCGTTGCCACCATTATGTGTGAGAATATTTTTGCGAGTGCTACGGAATATTCTGGTTTATTTGTTTTTCAAATTCTTTCACCCTTAGTTTTCTTTATGTTCACAACGCTTCTAATCGCTATCGGATATGGCCTGTTACCACTTGAGTCTCCACGTTTTAAAGCCCGTTTGTATGGAGCTGCTGTGGCCACCATTTTGTTCCTGTTTACCCGAACTCTCGTTGCGCTTCATGTCGCGACTTCACCATCACCTGATATTTACGGGGCGGCTGGTTTAGTGTTTGTCCTCCTAATTTGGATTTATATGTCAGCGTGTATCATCTACTACGGTGCCGCTTTTGCCTACGTCTACGAGAATAAAAATACAAAACTAGCTACCAGATAATTTCCGCACGCTGGTGTTGGTGTAAGTAACTGTTGGTCTTGCTAAAATGCTTACAGCCATAAAATCCACGGTAAGCAGACAGGGGAGAGGGGTGTGGCGCAGTGAGAATTAGATGTTTCTGTCCATCAATCAAGGCTGCTTTTTGTATAGCATGTGCACCCCATAACAAAAACACCACGTGTTCTTTGTGTTCAGAAATTGTTTTGATAACTGTGTCAGTAAACTGTTCCCAGCCGAGTCCCTGGTGTGAACCTGGTTCGTGGGCGCGGACGGTGAGTGTGGTATTGAGTAAAAACACGCCCTGGTCTGCCCAGTGTTCGAGATTGCCTAATTGGGCAACAGGTCTCTGTAGATCTAATGTGAGTTCCTTGTATATGTTTACCAATGATGGGGGAGTAGGTACTCCGTCTGGCACTGAAAAAGCCAGACCGTGAGCTTGCCCTGAATTATGATAGGGGTCTTGCCCCAAAATAACTACCACTATTTTCTCAAGTGGGCAGAGATTAAAGGCATTAAAAATAAGCGACTGTGGTGGATAGCTGGTTGTCGTCATATACTCACGCTTGACTGCAGAGGTGAGTTCTAGGAAGTATTTTTTAGCAAATTCATCACGGAGTACTTTTTTCCAAGAATCCTCAATCTTGATATCCATAGAGACTACTATACTAAAAATGAATGTTTTTAGCATTATATATAAAAATAAAGCCACCTACGAGGCAGCTTTGATAAGGTGTTTATATAAATAGTTCGATAATAGTCAGGTTATACAGGAGAACCTTAGTGGTGTCAGTCAGCGGCAAATCAAACGACTGTTGTATCCTGACCCAGGCCAGTTTATCAATCTCTTTTCCATCGGGGGTCATTGATTTGGTTTGACTCACTCTACTGACATAACAGTAGATCACTTCTTCTACCACAGCAGTAAGAACAGTTTCTGTGTGTATTGGCTTGAGTCGGTTAAGACGAATGTTGGTTTCTTCACGGAGCTCTCGTTGGGCTGCACGGAGCGCACCTTCCTTGGTAGAAATTATACCGCCAGGAAATTGCCATAGCTGACGTGTCTTTTGTCGTACAAGCAACATTTCTATGTTCTCGTTAAGCAAAATGACACGCACTACCTTCTTTTTTTGGATTCTTGTTTTGCGCACGTGCTTCTCCCGTTACTTTTCTTGCTGAAGCGTATCATATTGCGACGGTAGAGTATATAAAAATTGATGCATTACAAAATATTCAAAATTGCCCGCATCATGAATGCGAGCAATATTTTTTAAGACTCCTCCAATAGCGAAGTGCAAATCGTTTTGAACGATAGTCGACATTACAGGAACAAATTTTTTGAGGATCAAACCAGGCAATTGTTCTAATCTCATCGGTCTTGGTTGATTTTGGTTCAACAGTCACGACTTGTGTGTTTACATAGCAAGTCATTGAGTAATGAATTCGATTTGTACATGGAAAATCGTAATCCACTAACCGGTAGATTTCCCTAAGATTGTCTTCGACAATTTCAATCCCAACTTCTTCAAAGGACTCACGGATTATGCCTGCAATATCAGTTTCGCTTCGCTTGACCTTTCCCCCGGGAAGTTCGAATACCCCCAAGCGTTTTAATGGTTCCACCATAAGTATTTCAGCCTTATGGTTAAAACAGATTATTCGCACTATACGCATGATTAACTCCTTCAAAATACACCTACAGTTAATAATACCTAAGTAAATTACTTAAGCAATAATTAGACATGATATTATATACGTATGTTAATCATCGATATCGAAGCTACGGGCACTAACGCCCACAAACACTCCATTTTGTCTATTGGTGCGGTTGATTTACAGAATCCTACCAATCGTTTTTATGGGGAGTGTCAGATGTGGGCGGGCGCTCATGTCATGGATGAGGCTTTGGTTATAAATGGTTTTACACCAGAAGAAATACATGACAGAAATAAAATGAGCGAAGCCGAGCTCGTGACACAGTTTATGGAGTGGACGCATGAACTGGCTGACCGTACACCAGCTGGACAAAACGTTTCGTTTGACCGAGCGTACCTCGTCGCGGCGTGCGAACGGGCTGGTATTCAGTTTGATTTATCATTTCGGACGATTGATGCACACACGTTGGGCGTGATGCACATGACTAAACGGGGACTCACGCCACCATTTGATTCTGTTCATAAACATAGCGCGCTGAATCTTGATGGTGTGATGAACTACTGTGGTATTCCAGATGAGCCTGATCCCCATAATGCACTGACGGGTGCGTTGTCTCATGCCGAAGTCGTGTCTCGTCTCTTGTTTGATAAAAAACTTCTCCCCGAATTTAAACAATATGAAATCCCTTGGCAGACAGCATGATGATACAATGAGCTAACTATGGTTAAAAAATTGTTAGGATTAGGAAAAAGGAAAGTTACCAAAAAAGCTAATGCCAACCTCAGTCACTGCCGGATTGTGACTGACTTGCTTGACCCTAAAGGGAGTGATGGGGACGCCATTCAGTCCTGGCGCGTATTCCGGATAATGTCGGAGTTTGTTAGCGGTTTTGAACTGCTTCGTAATCACGGGTTAGCAGTGACCTTCTGGGGTAGTGCCCGGATTGAGCCGAATAACCCCTACTATAAAGCAGCCGAAGCTCTGGCTGCCAAGCTCGCAAAAAAAGGTTTTTCAGTCATTTCTGGTGGCGGACCAGGTATCATGGAGGCTTCTAATGTCGGAGCTTTTAAGGTTGGTGGCAAATCAGTCGGGCTCAATATCCAATTACCGTTTGAGCAAAAGCTCAATCCCTATGTAACTGAGTCACTGAGTTTCGATTTCTTTTTTTCACGTAAAGTGATGCTCACGTTTGCATCAGAAGCCTACATCTATTTCCCGGGAGGTTTTGGAACACTGGATGAATTGTTTGAAATTCTTACCCTCGTACAAACTAAAAAAATCGCTCCCGTCCCGATTGTACTCATTGGTTCAGATTTTTGGAACCCACTCCTCACTTGGTTTGAAAAAGAGTTGCTCAAGAAACATAAATTAATTAGCAAAGAAGATTTAGATCTCTATAAAGTATTTGATTCAATTGAAGAAGCCTGCAAGTACATTTTGAAAAATGTTGATTGCAATAACATCAAACAACTCTAGGTATGAATAAAAGCTTTATCTTGTTTGACATTGGCGGCACAAAAACCAGAGTAGCTGTTTCGAGCGACGGTACGACCTTGGCAGAGGTTTCAAGTTTTCATACACCAATTGATCCAAAAGAAGGTGTAAAAAAAATCATTGAAACTATCGCCGCCTTCAATCTTCCGAGCGAAGTATCTATCATTTCAGGCGGAATTAGAGGAGTACTCAGTGAAGAGAGGGTAGGCATTGTTCATGACGATGTTCTTGATGGTTGGGTTGGGTTTGATGTGGCCGCAGCCTTGCAAAAATCTTATGATGTCCCAGTTCATCTCGAGAACGATGCCGCACTAGCGGGCTTAGGCGAAGCTCATTTTGGTGCTGGGGTGGGAGTGGATTTAGTGGTATACCACACTGTCTCAACCGGAGTGGGCGGAGTGAGGATTTCAAATGGAGTGATCGATGCTGCTTCGGCTGGTTTTGAGCCGGGACACCAGGTGCTTGATATCGATCGTACCATTTTAGGTGAAGAAATTGTGCCAACGTTAGAAAACCTTGTGTCTGGGACAGCAGTTGAGCGTCGTCTGGGTATAAAGCCATATGACATCCCACAAGAAGATGTGATCTGGGAGGAATTGGCTGGTTACCTCGCACAAGGTCTGCGTAACACTATTTTATATTGGTCACCGGAGGCGATTATTCTGGGTGGCTCTATGATTATTGGTGACCCAAAAATTCCCATTGAAGCGATTCGCAAATCTACCGTTGAAGTCCTCGATAGCTTTGTCGAGTGTCCGTTTATTACAACTGCTAGTTTAGGCGATGAGGCGGGATTGTATGGCGCTCTTGCTTTGATTCGCCAACATTCTTAGAGAGGAATTCCAGAAACGGTGCATTTCGTTGTTGAATTTCAAAAAACAACATTCACCGTACAAAAAGTACTGCTCACATTATTTTTTCTCATTCGCCTAGAACTGCACTCGTTTCTGAAACTCCATTGGCTACTTAAGGATTTAAATATTAAAATTGGAAAAGCGGCACTGGGGCGCCGCTTTGATGTTTATGCCAGACGCAATTGCAAGCGTCGGGGATTAAGTTTACTGATCCTCGTTTCAACTCCTAGAGTTATGTACGTGTATGTTTTCTAAACTGATACTACCAAACTTTGCAGACTTGTCGAGGTGACGTATAATAGCCCCGCGTCGTGGGGATTTTAATTTAAATTCAACCGACCCACTGAAATCTTTATCATTTGTAACATTCAAAATATGTCAGAAAATTTAACACCGAGCGTTACGCCAATTCGACCACTGGGAGATAGAGTTATTGTTCGTCCCTTAACCGATGCCGAAGCTGGGACGGTGTCTGTTTCGGGTATTATCATCCCTGATTCAGCCAAAAAAGAAAAACCAGAACAAGGTATTGTGATTGCGGTTGGTAACGGTAAATGGAATGAAGATGGTGATAAAAGAATTGCTATGGAAGTAAAAATGGGCGACAAGGTTATCTTCTCGAAATACGGTTTTGACGAAGTAAAGGTAGACGGAAAGGAATATTTCATTGTGGGAGAAGCCAGTATCCTTGGCATCTTTTCAAAATAGACCATTTAACCATTTAACCATTTAACCATTAAACTATTTAACTATTATGGCTAAACAAGTAATCTACGGAGAGGAAGTAAAAAAGAAACTGCAAAAAGGAGTTGATACAGTCGCGAACGCCGTTAAGGTGACGCTTGGCCCCCGAGGACGTAACGTTATTTTGGATAAAGGCTATGGCGCCCCAACAATCACTAATGACGGTGTTTCAATTGCTAAGGAAATTACTCTCAAAGATAAATTTGAGAATATGGGTGCCGAGATTATCAAAGAAGTAGCCAACAAAACAAATGAACTGGCTGGTGATGGTACGACTACAGCGACAGTACTCACCCAGGCTCTCGTCAGTGAGGGCTTAAAGCAAACAACCATGGGTCTCAACTCTATGGCCGTTCGTAACGGAATGGAACATGCTTCGATAGATGTAGTGGCTGCGCTGAGGGCTATGGCAACGCAAATCACGTCAGTGGATGAAATCAAACAAGTGGCTACTATTTCAGCCGAAAGTGCAGAGCTCGGTGAAAAAATTGCCGAGACAATTGATAAAGTCGGCAAGGATGGGGTAGTGACTGTGGAAGAGTCCCAGAGTTTCGGTATCGAAACTGAACTAACTGAAGGAATGCAATTTGATAAAGGCTATGTTTCTCCATACATGGTGACAAATCCGGAACGTATGGAAGCCGCTTACAAAAATGCTCATATATTAATTACCGACAAGAAAATTTCTTCAGTCCAAGAAATCCTACCCCTACTTGAAAAAATTGCCGCAACGGGCAAGAAGGAGCTCGTAATCATTGCTGACGATATTGAAGGGGAAGCGTTGGCTACATTTGTGGTTAATAAACTCAAAGGCGGGTTTTCAGTTTTGGCAGTTAAAGCTCCTGGCTACGGTGATCGTAAAAAGGAAGTGCTGGCTGATATTGCAGTGACAACCGGCGGACAACTCATTACTGATGATGTGGGACTCAAGCTCGAAACGGTTGAAATTGCCGATCTAGGAAAAGCCGACCGCGTTGTAGCCACAAAAGATACCACAGTGATTGTTGGTGGCGCTGGTACCAAAGAATCAATTGATAACAGGGTCGTCGCTCTTAAGGCGCAGCTTGAAAACACAACCTCAAAATATGATGGTGCTGAAATTGAAAAACGAATCGCCAAGCTAACGGGTGGGGTGGCCGTAATTCGTGTCGGGGCAGCTACCGAAACCGAGATGAAGTATCTCAAGCTCAAAATTGAAGATGCTGTCAATGCTACCAAAGCTGCCATTGACGAAGGGATTGTGCCTGGCGGAGGAACTAGTCTTGCTCGCGCTGCTGCAGTGGTAGAAAAAGATCTGGCAACTAAAAAGGATTTAAGTGCTGAGGAATTGGTTGGGTACAACATCGTCCTTAAAGCGCTGACGGTACCACTACGACAAATCGCTGATAACACTGGTTTGATTGATGGGGCAGTGGTAGTTGATAAAGTCAAAGCTGCTGGCGGAAATGCCGGCTATGATGCCGCTAAGGGGGTGATGGTTGACGACATGATTAAGGCGGGAATCATCGACCCGGTCAAGGTCGAGCGTGCTGCCGTTCAGCATGCTGTTTCAGCCGCCGCTATTCTCCTGACATCTGAGTGTGCAATCGCCGACGAACCAGAACCAGAAAAAATGCCTGACATGAGTCAGATGGGCGGGGGAGCAATGGGTGGTATGTATTAAGACTGGTATTGACGTGAGAAAGCCGCCCTTAACAAGGCGGCTTTTTTACAGTTACAAACCTTATCGTAACGGCTTACAGGAAAATATGATAGTACTTGTTGCTGTGTATGAACTGATTTTGGTGTTGTATATTTGCTTCATACATTCAGTTTGAAAGTAAGGGTCCTCCTCTATTACTTTGACTCCTGGCATTTGCTCAAAGCGAAAATTTAAACGGATGTCCGAAGCAACGCTGTCGGGCTCGGTATAAAGTGCCGTTGCCCACATTCGAATCTTTGCTCGTCTATAGAACGCCAAAGTTTTAGGATGCTGAGCCAGATCTTGCGAAGGATAATCCCACCTACGGAGTCCCGTAGGTTCTTGCTGTTTTCTAAATCGGGATAATTTAACACGGTCTTTAATGTTTCCTATTGCTTTTGGTACTTCATTAATATCAGACAGGTGAAACGTGAATATTAATATCTTGGCTTCATTTAGACATGTTAGCAGTTGAGAGTCCATCAGTCTTCTCCTAAAGAACAAGTTTATTCCCTGCAAATATACGGCCGTTAGGGTAGGGTTGTCAATTGTGCAAATATGTTATACTACGAGTACTTATTTAGTAAGTTATATTTTTATGATCACTTGGATTATTTTGGGAGCGATTGCGTTACTGGGTGGGTACTTTATTTTGACGTATAACAACTTTGTAAAGTTGTCGCAACGGACAAAGGAGGCGTGGGCGGATATTGATGTGCAGCTCAAGCGCCGGTATGACTTGATCCCTAACTTGGTGGAGAGTGTGAAGGGCTACGCTGCGCATGAACGAGAAACTCTTGATGCGGTGATGACTGCGCGCGCCGCAGCCACGCAGGTACACGTTGATCCAACGGGAATTACGCCAGAACAGATTACCGCTATGGCAGGCGCAGAATCAGCGCTTGGTGGTGCGTTAGGTAAACTGATGGCGGTTGCCGAAGCCTACCCTGACCTCAAAGCGAATCAGAATTTCTTGCATTTACAGAGCGAGCTTGTCGATACTGAAAATAAAATCCAGGCCGCACGTCGCTTCTACAACGGCAACGCCCGCGATCTTAAAATCGGGCTCCAGTCGTTCCCCGGTAATATTGTCGGTAATGTCTTTAACTTTACCGAAGAAGAATTTTTTGAATTGGCAGAAAATGCTGCCGAGCGAGAGGTGGTAAAAGTGGCCTTCTAACATAACCTATGAAAACTCCAATCATTATCGGAGGACAAAAAATTGGTCGTCTACGTGCCAGTTTTTTGTTATTTAAAGAGTCGTGGCGATTCCTCTCAAATGACAAGGAGTTACTGCTTGTACCTATATTTTCGATGGTATTTTCAGGGATATTAATTGGTTTGATCACGCTACTCTTGGGAGGTTTTACTGGGGCACTTGATCAGTTCTTTACGGCCGAAAAAAGTATTGGGTATATGGAGTACGCTTTTATGTTCCTCGTGTACCTGATTGGCGCCTTTTCACTCGCTATTGCCCAAGCTACAACCGTTCATATTGTTTACGTTCGAGCTCATGGCGGAAATGCTACGTTGTACTCAGGTTTAGCTCGAGCATTTTCAAATTGGTATCCACTTTTGCTTTGGTCGCTTATCACCAGTACCGTCGGCCTGATCCTAAAATTAATTTCTGAACGATCACAAATTATCGGTAAACTGGTAGCCGGTCTACTCGGGGCAGCGTGGGCTATTCTCACGTTCTTTGCGGTGCCAATAATCTTGATTGAGAAGAAAAATCCAGTTGATTCAATATTTGCCTCAGCCAAGTTGTTTAAAAAAACCTGGGGTGAGACCCTCATTTCAAACGTGACACTTGGTCTAGTGTTTATGTTGGCGCATTTAGTTGCGCTCGCATCGTTCGTTGGACTTTTGATATATGGAGCTATGGTGCAAAATGTAGTTGTCCTAATCATTGCAATAATTGGGGTCATTGTTTGGCTGATTCTGGCAACTCTCGTTGATGCTGCTTTGCAGAGCATTCTTAAAACTCTACTCTATATTTACGCTGCTGAGGATGTGGTACCGAATAATTTCAATCGTGAGTTGCTCGAAAGTATGCTCGTTCGTAAGACAGTCGCTCCCGCCCCGATCAATTTACCAGGTACAGAGGTCAGGGATAGTCAGTTTAACTAAGTATGAAAAAAATTTACTACAACAAACTAGTTCGTGATTTGATTAAAGAAAAGATTGAAAAAAAAGGTGAAGCCTGTTCAGTTCGAGCGATAGCAGATGATGCTGAATTTGAACAAGAACTCTTTAAAAAAGTGATCGAAGAAGCTAGTGCCCTGGCACATGTCCGTAGTCGGGCTGATTTTCTAGCTGAGTACGCCGATCTCATTGTTGTACTTGATGCATTGACACGTAAGCTTGAAATATCTGAGGCTGACATAGCCGTTGCGATGACCGAAAATGTTACTAAAAAAGGTTTGTTTAATAATAAACATTATTTAGAATGGTCTGAGGATACTGAATATAAAAGTAACGAAACACCGCAAGGTCTCAAATGATAGCAACACTCACAAAACTGCTTTTGGTAGCCGTGCTCATTACCGCCTCCAGTTTTGTGCAGGCAGAAGTAATACAAAAGTTTGAAGCTGACTACACTGTGGCTGAGACTGGGATAGTAACTGTTGTTGAAACTATCACGTATGATTTTGAAGAGGTGGGACGCCATGGGATTTTTAGGACACTTCTTAACACTCATCCTCAAAGTCCAAGTGTTTGGTATAAAGATCGTTTTCTAAATTTAGATGTAACCAGTGTGACCCGCAACGGAGTTTCGGAGAACTTTACAATCGATAAATCTAAGAAAAGCACTACCATTAAAATAGGTGATGAAAACAGAACTGTTACTGAGCAGCAAATATACACCATTACGTACAACTTAACCGGCGCTCTATCGTATGGAGCTGCTGGTGCGGAATTTTACTACAACGTCACGGGGAGTGATTGGGAGGTGCCGATTGTATTGGCCCGGGCAACTGTGAAAGGCGAATCTTTGTTTGGTAAATATAATTGTTATCAAGGTACAAATGGTACAACCGATACCTGTACTAATAGCATGAAAGATAATGGAGTCGTTACGTTTACTGCCAATAATCTCCAGCCTGGTGAAGATCTCACCATTGCTACAGAACTTGATGCGACTAAAGTCGCGTATGTTGCAAATGAGCAAATCACCTGGCTGCTATTCGGGTATTCTCTCGCAGGTATTTGGTTTTTGGCACTACTGGCCTGTGTGTACCGTTTTAGGCGAAATAACTATACCTACAAAACAGTAGTCGCTCAGTATGAACCCTACAAAAATTATTTGCCAATGTACACCGGTTATCTCTGTGATAACCGGCTTGACCCCCGTGACATTACTGCTGGCATTTTGTATTTAGCAGAGCAAGGTTTCATTAAAATTACCCGGACTGAGAAAAAGGTACTACTCATTTTCCCAACGACCGATTACACTATTACACTATTACGCCCACTTACGGAGATTCCATCAAAATTTTTAACAAAAGTCTCAGAGCTACTCTTTACCACCCAAGCAACGGTAGGTACAGAGGTTCCTGTATCAACCTTAGCCAAAGATCGTGCCAAGAACGTAGAACGTATCATGCACCTTAAACGTGATCTGGGCGAAGACTTAAAAGTAAATGGTTTTTTGGAATCAACTTTTCCTCTGCTGGCACCCAAATTTCCAAAAGCACTGATCGGGCCCTTGGTTGTTTTTGGTGGTTTTCTGTTTGTACCAAATGGAATAATACTGGTGGGAATAGTTTTTACTATCACTATTGCGCTGGGACTTATGCTGCTTATGCCCCGTAAAACAGCGCTGTGGTTTGAAGCAAAAAACCACACTGAAGGCTTTAAACTATTTCTGTCTGTCACTGATAAAGAACGATTTGATTTTCATAATGCCCCGGAGAAAAGTCCCGAGCTATTTATGCAGTATCTCCCGTATGCAGTGGCACTCGGGGTAGAGGAAAAATGGGCAAAAGTATTCGAAGGAATTACGATTCCTCAGCCAGATTGGTATGAAGGAGGTAACATCGCAGCTTTTTCATCTGGGGCACTAACGAGTGACATTGGAGCTTTCTCAACTGCGCTTTCGACCAATTCCGGAGTGAGCGGGAGCTCAGGGGGCGGGAGTAGTGGGGGTGGGGGAGGAGGTGGTGGAGGAGGCAGCTGGTGAAATGAACAAATGCCAAAAGGGCATATTGTGAATTTCGTTCCGAGTTCTTCCTACAGAAGCTGGCCACTCATTGGGTATTTTATTTCCTTAGCAGTCATAAAATACCTCAATGAGTCTTGAGAAATGGGTCCCAGCCCATTTCTCACTCCATTCCTAGGGTAAACTCCTGGAACTTGTTATCGCTGTAGTGATGTGAACAGAATTAGTAAACTCTAAATACAAGTTGCATAACGACGAATTTCGTTGTTGTGGTGCGCAAATTATTCTTCACCGTACCAAAAAGTACGGCTCAGAAAAATTTACTTCCACGCCTAGAACTTCACTCGTTTTTCTAAGTCCTTTGCTGATTTGTGTGTTTTAAACTGAAGGAATTCTTAAAAGGACATTTTTGTTGTATAATATGAGTTATATGGCACAAACAATTTATACACAGCAGGGGAGTAATATTCGGAAAACTTGGTATTTGATGACGGGATTTTTTGTGATGGTGATTGCTATCTCGTATGCGGTGGCATTTTATCTTGGCAACTCTTCCATCCTATATATCGGGGTAGCCTTTGCGCTCATTATGAACGTGGGGAGTTACTGGTTCTCGGATAAATTAGTTTTGCGTATGACGAACGCCAAACCGATCGCAAAAAGTGATGCTCCGGAGCTCTATAACATTGTCGAAAATCTCGCTATTACTGCCGGCTTGCCGATGCCAAAAGTCTATATCGTCGAAGACCCGGCCCCGAATGCCTTTGCCACCGGACGTAACCCTGAAAATGCTGTAGTAGCGGTGACTACTGGGCTACTCGCAATTCTCGATCGTAACGAACTCGAGGGAGTGGTGGCGCACGAAATGGCACATATTGGTAATCGCGATATGCTCGTGATGACGGTGGCCGTTGTTTTGGCCGGATTTGTCGCCATCGTCGCTGACTTCTTCTCCCGTGCGCTGATGTTTGGTGGTGGTGATAGAGATAACAAAGCGGGTATCTTGTTTTTAATCTTAGGAATTGTTGGAATTATCCTGGCCCCGATTGCTGCCCAATTGATGCAGATGGCTATATCACGGCGTCGAGAATATTTGGCTGATGCTTCGGGGGCGTTACTAACTCGCTATCCAGAGGGACTAGCTTCGGCACTTGAGAAAATCTCAGGCTACGGTGGTCAAATGAAATCTGCCAGTCATGCGACTGCGCACTTATTCATTGCAGACCCATACGGTCCGCAAAAGCGGTCAATTGGACAAAAAATTGGGGGGTTGTTCCAAACACACCCACCCGCGGCTGATAGAATTGGATTGCTCAGAAGTATGGACGTTTAATTCGTAAATTTACGCGTATGCCTGAACTCAAATCGTTGCTGATGTTACTTACTATTACAGTGGTAGCTGCTGGTGCCACCTGGTATATCAAAGACCAAATCCATCATAGCCAGCTGGTGACTGATAGTGTGCCGTTGGTTATTTTGGAAAATGGTATCCCAACTACTACACCAGTAACTGATTCTGAAGTAGTAACTTCTCCTGTAACGAAACCGGTGGTATCACCGAATCAGCCCGTAACTCCACCACAAGGTATTGCTCCGAGCATTACCGGTATATTGTCAGAAGTTAACACTGACTGTTTTAGTGATGGTGAATGTTATGCCGTCGTTGGTGGAAAAAAAGTAGTTCTCCTCATTGGTTGGTACCAAGGTAAAGTTGGTAAGATTCTCGGAGCTGAAAGTATTGGCGATTTAGAGCAGCACATTGGAAGTGAAGCCACTGTATTTGCAGGAATGGACGAAAATGGTAATTACACATTGCTCGGGAACGAATCTTTTTATCTAAAAGTCACTGCAAAGCCCGTAGCCGCCGGATCTTGTGCGGTTGGCGGCTGTAGTTCACAACTCTGTGGCGAAACGGCTGATATGAATGATATGGTGACGACCTGCGAATACCAGACAAAATACAGCTGCTACCAAAAAACCACCTGTGCTCGCCAAGCAACCGGTAAATGTGGCTGGACTGAAACTCCCGAACTGCTCGCGTGTTTGAAGGATGCTTAATAGAGTAATAAAAATCGTATGATGACAATTACAAAAAAACAATTCCAAAATCTTATTTTGGTGCAAGTCCTTGTATTGGTTGTATATGTTGTGGCAAGTTTTTTTACAACCATGCTGCTACCAGCTGAATTACAGACCTTTGTAAACGCTAGCTACGATCGAGATTTGCGTGTATGGGATATTGTGATGATTATAACGGCGCTTCCATTTCTGGCTTGGGTAATATACAACCTACGAGCTCTCTACACCTTTAAACCCCATGCACCAAAACATCTTTTGTACATAACAATCGTAAGTGCGGGATTTTATTTGAACATTTTCGAGCCACTCGTATTTACAAACATCGATGCTTTCTTTAGCGATTTCTTGTTTGTACTAACCGGTTTTACATTGGCCTTGGTATTTTTCTCGAATATTGCTCTGGAATTTAAAACTCCAGTCGATACAGCTGGAGTAACAAAGTAACACCCAACTAACAAATTATGAGTCAGACTACAGTCGTAAAACCAAACTGTCTCTACTGTGGCAATAATCCTATTTCACATTCGATGTCCAAAATGGACTCGGTACTGTTCTTGACGCTCGACCCGTTAGGGCAGTGGTTTTTAAAGAGCCTAGCGGGCAGATTAATATTGTGGGGAGTTGATAAATTGTTCTTACTTTTTTTATGGATCGGAACCAAATTTGGTTTTATGTATTTTGTGCCAGTCCCAGAAAATATTGATTCAGATAGAGGTCTGGTGTTGATGGAAGAGGCAAAAAGTCGAGGCTATAAAACAGAAGCGCTTATGGTCTTTGGGCATCTCCACGATACCTACAGAGTGACGTTTCAAAATGGTCAGTCAATAACGTTCGAAGGAGTACCTAGACTAACTCGAGTGAATGCAATGACCTCCTCATGGCTTGATGATAAAGCCCAGATGAAAGCCTGTTTGCAGAAAGCTAGTGTACCAGCCCCAGCTGGTGGGGCAGTTTGCAGTCTACGCACAGCTGAAAAATTATTTAATAAGCTGCAAAAGCCTGTCATTGTTAAACCCCGCTTTGGTTCACGCGGCAGGCATACCACGACCAACATTAGTAACCTAAATGATTTTAAAGCCGCCTTCAAACGAGCCAAGCAACTGTGTATAGAGGTGATTGTAGAGGAGCACTACGTGGGCAGTGTGTATAGGGCCACAGTCGTCGACGGCAAACTCGGCGGGGTGCTCGCAGGTGACCCGCCGCGAATTACCGGTGATGGCGTGTCCAAGATTGCAGAATTGATTGCCCGAAAAAATGCAACTAAACCAGACCGTGTCGGTGTAGTTACAGTTACTGCAAAACACATCGAGTTTCTTCGTCTCCAGCACCACAGCTTAGAATCAATTATTGCCGACGGCCTCACGATTGATATCAGTGAAAAAATCGGACTCAGTTACGGTGGTTGCAGCCGGGAGGTGACCGATGTCACGCACCCAAAACTGGTAGCTGAATTAGAGCGGGCTGCACTGGCAACAGGTGACCCTCTGGTAGGCTTTGATTTTATTACTACCAGTGTCGAAGCCGATCCCGATACAGTAAGGTGGGGGATTATTGAATGTAACTCCGTTCCGTTTATCAACCTCCACCATGATCCACTCATTGGTACACCTGTTAATGTCGCAGCTAAAGTCTGGGACTGGATGGAGCGGGGAGTAGGGTTAACTAAATGATAAACCGAGCCTTGCGGGGCCCCTCGATTGGACTTGTGTCCATTTGAAGTACTGTATTCTCTCAAGCTTAGTCTTTGCGAGGAGCTTGCGACGCGGCAATCCACTTTTTTGTTATATACTGTACGTATGAAAGCATTACTTTTAATTTTAGTGATAGTTACGGCAGGAAGTGCGTACTTTTATTATAGTTATGCTCCTGCCGGTGTGACTGTTGATGTCCCGGTAGTAGAAATTGATGTCCCGGATGATACACCACTTACGGTAACGTCAGCTCCGGCGCAAATTGCGTTGTTTGAAAATACTGATTATGACTTTACCTTTAAGTACCGCATCAAGCCGTATGGGTATTCAATATTTGAAAATAACCTTGATCAAAATATTGACCTGGGTACATTGTTTGGAGTCACGTTAATGCGTAGAGACGACTATAATGAATCAGTTAAAGCAGCTGCCGAAGGTAATGCCTACGATGGCCCGCCTGGTATGTCCGTGTATGCATTTAGTGCTTCAAAAGTCCTCGATTTAGAAGCGTGGCTCATGGGGAATACAATGATTACTAATTGTTCTGCAGGGGAAGTCACCGCGACCATGCTAGCGGGCCAAGACGCCTCGGTGTGTCTCTGGGACGGTCTCTATCCCGGCACAACAATCGCCCAGATCAGGGATAATAAAATCTACCTGCTTGTTGGGACAAGAGAAGGGGCTGAAACCGAGGGCGGTTACTCGTATGAGAAAGATTTTAATGATTTGGTGGATAGTTTTGGGGTGATTAATTAGTGCAAAATATATTAAAGAAAATCAATTTGAAACAATCAAGCGTTTGGACGACAATGGCTCAGAATATTGGTCATCACGTGATTTGGCCAAGGCTCTAGAATATTTTGATTATCGAAATTTTCAAACAGTTATAGGTAAGGCAAAAATTGCCTGCGAGAACAGCGATGAGGTTATCCACAACCATTTCGTTGAAGCCACCGCTATGGTCGAGATTGGCTCAGGAGCAGAAAAGAGTGTCGAAGCGGTCTATCTATCACGTTACGCCTGCTATCTAATTGTTCAGAACTCCGACCCAACTAAAGTCGTTGTGGCTAAAGGTCAGACAAACTTTGCAATTCAAACACACCGTCAAGAAAATGCTGATAGCCTAGTTGAAGACAGTAAACGCTTGATTCTGCGTGAAGAAATTAAAAAACATAATACCTCACTTACGAAGACGGCTAAAAGTGCGGGTGCACAAAATTATGCTATTTTCCAAAATGCTGGGTATAATGGTTTGTATGGCGGACTAACAATGCAAGATATTCACAAGAGAAAGAGGTTGAGTAAGTCGCAACAAATTCTTGATCATATGAATAGCGAGGAGCCAGCCGCTAATCTTTTTCGCGCTACCCAGACGGATGCCAAGATTCGGCGGGAAAATATCAAGGGTGAAGGAAATGCCAATCTTGCCCACTTTGAAGTGGGACAAAAAGTCCGGAATACAATTGCTAATATAGGTGGAACTATGCCAGAAAATTTACTTATTGTAGATTTAGTTGGTAAGGCTAAAACGCGTGTAAAGAAATTTGAAAAGAAAAAATTTCTATAAGAGTTTCGCTTTACTTCACGAATGTGCTCAGTTAAAAAAAACTTATCATGTGGCATATCACCAAAATAATACCAGTGTCATCGTTTACGTTTGGCGACTACAGCATTGATAAAAAACGTTCTGTTGTTACGTTTACATATCATGTTGAATTTAAATTTGGTTTCAAGAAAACTTTCACAGACAAACTATGCTTAAATGACATTGCACCAGCTGCTTGGGAAAATATACCTGAGGCAGTTCTGACACCAACACTACAGTCCTTGCTCATAATGCTAGGTATTAATTACTGGAGTGCATTTAGGACCAGTAATATTAAAATTGAGGGCTTTGCTTTGACGCAAGACCAAGCCCACTTTTGGGACAGCCTGTATCTAAATGGATTGGCTGAATTTTTCTATGTAATGAAGATTGATTTCCGCAATCTTATAAAGTTTCCCTACGATAGTTCAACAACCGCGTTAACACCTCCACCATTTAGCAGGCCAACACGAGCACTGCTGCTTAATGGTGCTGGCAAAGACTCAATTTTAAGTGCTGAGATGTTAAAAAAATCCCAAACACCTTTTGATTTTTTTTCATTTGCTCCTACACCCGCACATAAACGTGTAGCGTCTCTAGTAGGAGCAAAGAATATCAGCGTTACACGACGACGTGATCCGCTACTTAATGTCACCATGGTTGGTTCTTATCCTTCAGTCTCTACCTATACTTTTATTGGAGTTTTAGTGGCTGAACTCGGTGGCTACGACTCAATAGTTACCTCAAATGAACGGAGTGCAGATTTTGGGAATCTAGAATATTTAGGTTTACAGGTCAACCATCAATGGTGCAAGTCAACAGAAGCTGAAAAGATGGTAAACGATTATATACATAAATATATAACTCCAGATATTCAAACCCGCTCACTTTTGCGTGAATATAGTGAGCTAGAAATTGTTAAAAGATTTGTAAAATATCCCCAATATCTGTTTGATGTCACAAGCTGCAATACCTACTTTTGGTTGCCACCAATCCAACAAAAACTTATGCGTACAAATTACTGGTGTGGACGGTGTCCCAAATGCGTATTCCTTTTTGCCTGTTTCTCAGCTTATGTACCAAAGAAAAAATTAGTCAGTATGTTCGGAGCTAATCTTTACACCAAATCCTATTTAGTGAAACATTTTAAAAGTATTCTCGGAATTGCGGGGACCAAACCTCTTGATTGTGTTGGTGAGCCAGAGGAAATGATTTTAGCAATGCACCTAGCGTCTAAGCGAGGTGAATATACAGGAGACAAAGCGATGAAAATGTTTGAAGATCATTTTTCTACAAGCTTTGATTTTGCGGTACTCATGGAGAAGGTTTTTACTAAGTAGCAGGAGATTTGAAACTCAAAGTTTCAGTACCCAGTGTCGCTAGATTATTTCTCAAGTTCATAATCTAACTGACAACAATGCGAATACATCTCTCGCGCAAAATACAACAAAACTCAAACAAAGTTCAGACTTTGTTTGAGTTTTGGTATTTGCAGGGAGGGGGATTCGAAACTTACAAATTCAGTACAGGTTACCAGCTATTTTCCAAAATAGCTGGTAACCTTTTTGGCGAACCAATTAATGCTGCCAGTATACATTTTCAATGATTTAGCGTTAGTGCGTCATTCAAATAGATGATACTGATGCCTAAATTGGTACGAACGGTAGATAGGTACAGCGGCAGTTGTATTCAACAGTTTCATACGTACTTTAAAGAGCGACCATGTATACTTTGTGGTAGTGTGGCGCTTTTGGCGCGCTGATCTTGCAGTTACATTATTATCTAATTATTTTTTATGACGAGACGAATATCTTACTCCATACAAATCCTGTTTTTAGCGTGTATACTCTTTAGTTTTTTGTTTACGTTCACTGCTCAGGCACATACCACGGGTATTCCTCACGACGAAGGTGTGGTGATTTCGACCCCTGAGATTGATGCACTTACAACTGCTTTGATTAATGGCGCCTCTGCCAGTTCGAGTAAAGCAGCGACGGTGAATGCTCGTACGGCGTCACCCGCTGCTGATTTAGTTGCAGTAGCCAAACAACGAGCCGTACTGATGAAAAAATTGGCTGAACAGTCACCAAATGATTTTCTCCGTAATGTGGTGCCTGACACAGTTCGCGCCAAGCTTCCTGCCGTCGTTCAGGCTGAAATGGAAACCTTAATTACGAAAAAGGGAGCGGTAGAAGTCTTGCATCAGGATGATTTTGAGAATCCAGCTAAATCAAAAATAATCTATGCACTAAAGTCGGGCAAAAAGACCGAGCCGCTTTATCTCGCAGGTGAAGCTCCAGGTCTCACGTCGGGTGATGAAATTACCGTCAGTGGCTACAGTGCCGGTGGTCCAATTGTTGCAGCCGCCAAGACGGGTGTGTCGGTAACAGCGCGGGTGCGCCCGGACTCAGTTGGTTGGCAATCGACGCTCCTGATACCGATTACATCAAGTGCAGTGAGTCTCCAAAAACCATTGCAACCAGTCCAAATCCAACAAATTGTGTTTCAGGGACCTTTTCGCGACTATTTTAGAGAGCAGTCGTTTGGTCGAGTGAACTTTGCTGGTACAACAACCGATTGGATTACTATACCGGCGGCTGACTATCCCCAGGGCGCATGTAGCGTGGGTGGTGTGTCTATCAACCACCCAGCCGTTCAGTCTTACCTCAAAGCGCGGCGGATTGATCTTCTTAAATACGGACGAGTAGTGTTTATTGTCCCGGGGCGAAATGGTGGGTGTGGTCAAATTGGTAAAGTAGGTACTGAAATTAATGGTCAGATTTATACGTTGTCACAAGCTTGGGTGAGTATGCCGGCGGATGCTCCATTAGGTACCTACAACTATTTCGAAAATGGTGTGCGCCGTCCAACATTGTTTCCCTCTACAACCGAAGAGCACGCCTTTGCCCACTGTCGTCTCCGCGCTACGAACACTCCAACATCGACCGTGACCTGTACCTGGAAGGCAAAAGAAATTTTTAACTCAAGAAAACCTGATATCTGGGCACCAGGGTTAAGTAGTTTTTCGTTCATTCTTGCTCATGAAATGGGACATAATTTAGGACTCAATCATGCCAATTCGCTTGTGTGTGATGGAAAAAATTATACCGATAATTGTCAGCATGTTGAGTATGGAAATCAGTATGACGTGATGGGGTCAGGACTTACCGCGAGTAGTTACTTATTCCAGGGCGGGCACTTCAATGCCTACTATAAGAACAATTTAGGGTGGTTGCCGGGCGCTAATGTGACCAAGGTCACACAGTCGGGTGCCTACAGTTTGCGACCAATTGAAACTGCTACGGGGACACAACTCGTTTCGATAACCAATCCCGAAATTGCCACTCGGCCGCTCTTTGTTGAGCTGCGTCAACCAATTGGTTTTGACCGAGCGATGCGTCCGACATCAGCTGGTCTCGTGATCAACGAAATCATGAACCAAAACACCACTCGACTTTTAAATGCCAACCAAATTCGCCCGATTGTGTCGCCTGAAACGGCGTTGCTCCCCGGTACTACATTTCGTGACGATAGTCGTGGTATTTCCATTTCAAACTTGGCGATTAAAAATGGGACCGCGACGTTTCAGGTTGGGGTTTTCAAGCCAGTATGTCGGCGGGGGAGCTTACCAATTGCTGTGAGCTCGCCACAATTCCGTGACGCGACGACAACACCAGGTGGGCGCTTTGATCTGACGTGGCTTATCACCAATGATGATGACCTGAGTTGTGATCCCTTTAAAATAAATTCGATATTAACCGTCGCAGGGCTTGCTGGTTTACAGACCACTTATTATCCGTTTGAATTGATAGCCTATCCTGGTCCTCAATACTATGTAACGGTCGTGAGTACGGTACCCACCTCAACTAAACCCGGTGTGTACCCCTACACGCTTGCGATGACTGACTCCGTGAGTGGTCGTGTCCGGACGGGAACGGGTAGGGTTGTGATTCTGGCGAGCACCACAACAACCGCAGCCCGTACGCTACCACCGGCAACTACCACATCAACTGTCCCGACCAATATTTCTTCATCTGGTGTAAATCTACCTAGAGCCACCACGAGTGTTGCGACGACTACAAAGTCAGCCTCAACTACACCTGCAACAGTAAAACCGTTGCCACCGATTAGTGTGGGTAGTTTTACGCCAAAGAAAGCATCCTCGACTCCTGCTGTTGCCACTACATTGTCTCCCAAAGCAATTCCCAAAGTACCAGTTGCCAGTTCGGGACCGCTTATGTCAGCCACGGATTCAGTGAGTTTACTTGAATATTTACAAAAAACATTGGTTTTGCTTAAGCAATTACTTAAGTAGGGTCAGTCTGTAGCGTGCTGACGGGAGTGCGCTCGCAACATTACAAGAGCGTGTAGTAAAAAACCTTGTCGATTTTTTTTATGTCTATCTTGTGGTATCGATTTTTAAAGGAGGTGGCGCACAGTTGTTGTCCTTGTGTAACTGTTTAGGTTTGGGGCGGGCAGGAAAGAGTGTTCTTAGATGCTAATTAGTAACTTAAAAATTTTGAGTCGATATACAATTTTTGATGGGTCTCGTGCTAGCACGATTTGGCGGAGAGAGGGGATTCGGTCACGAATAATTTTCTGAAGTAAATTTTCTCGACCCCGCCTCATCTGTCGTAAACGACATGGCTCCGGCTTTCGAATCCCCACGTAAGCAAAGCAGTTTGCTTACTCTCTCTTCGCTAAGAAAATAACACCCAGATGAGGATTCGGTCATTACATGACCAGTACCCGTTGTCGCTAGATTATTTCACAAGTTCATAATCTAGCTGGCAACAGTTTCGAATCCCCCTCTCTCGCGCAAAATACTACAAAACCCAAACAAAGCTTAGGCTTTGTTTGGGTTTTGGTATTTGCGGGCCAAGTCGAGTTAGAACCGTGGTCGGTCAAGCAGGGCTTGACCCTTTGGCTAATTTTTCTAATTCTGAAACGACGCGTCTCGAGCACGTATCACAACTAAGCTAAATTGTATTTTATTATAATTTGCTCCCAGGCACTCAAGGTAGTTTCAACTAAATAGTCGAGTCGATACAACTTATCTCCGTGGGAGTCTGTAATATCTGCTGTTATCATAACCATCATATTCATCATTGATGATCCGTCACTTCCTTCATGTCTAATATTATCTGGCTTGTTCGATGAAGAAAGTACCCGACCTACATTTGTAATAAGTGGATCTTTCCCAGAACGACGAGTTTTTGTAAGTGGATAGCCATGCTTTTCTTGGTTTGATAAGTCTAAGATTACTTGCAAGTGTGGTGAATTGTTTATTTCGTCTTCAATGACCTGAGGATCGTTTCCACTTTCTTCAATTTTTTTCTTCAAACAGTCTTTCAAGTTTGCTAAATTTGAAATAACACTGTTGATTTGGTTTAGGATCTTAGGTTCATCATCTGGATTGAAAAAGGAAATACTTACAGACCTTTCCTTTCCTTCTGTGTAAGTCATATCCAGAGCAGCATGACCATAAGTAAACTGTTCGCCCACAGATGCGTATATTTTTTTAAGACGAGTCTCTACGTTATTGTAATCCATAAATATTTGAATCTTCGAGCTAGAACCGTAGTCGTTCAAGCAGTACTTGACAGTTTAGCTCATTTTGCAAATCAACAAACGACGCGTCTCGAGCGACTTAATTTACATACTCTCAAATATTTGGGCACCGTGAGAAGTAGAGAGAACCCAATAGGCGTACCGGCCGGTACTCGAGATGTCATGACATCTCTAGGAAGGTGTTAACCCCTTCCGGTGAGGCTTTGGAGCCACTCTCTAAAATCTGTTGGATGCCCATGTATTTAGGAACATGGAGACCAGACATTAAGATTATAACAAAATATTTAATCCAGTCCAGAAAAAGTGACAAAAGTGACACTTTTTCAAAACCGCTGAG
>JAYVIL010000075.1:0-3211 GCA_043770255.1 Candidatus Kaiserbacteria bacterium | reverse complement strand
ATCCGTTGTATAAAAAAACGTAAACTTTATTTACCAGACAACTTCATCTTCAGTAACTCCGTCAGCAGCTCTACTACTTTCTTCAGCAGCTTAATCTGCAATTCCTTATTGGCCGCCGACATCACTACCGGAACAGGAGCCACCTCAGGCACACACGATACCCACGGTCGTACTCCCTCTTGTGTATATATATGCCTCGCATACCCTATGTTCCCCTCTACGGTTTCAATATCAAAACCTAACGCGAGCGCTGCTGTTTTATGAATCAGTTCATAAAATTGAAAAATACCTACCATCCCCCCACTCCCACCACCGCGCAACACGTTACCAGCATCAGTAAATTGCCTGAACTTTGACTCACAGCGTGCTATCTCAATCATCACTGGAACATCGACAAAATATTCCCGTACCCGCTTTTCAATTTCAGCTGGAGTCTGCGTTTTAGTTGACGTAGCAACTGTACTTGTAGCAACAGTAGAGGAAGCGGCTGCTTCAACAGATACAATCTGCCCTAAAAATAAAACTGAAAACAATAACACCACCTTAGATATTTTTTGAAACATAGGGTTTTAGTATATCACTATGAGGCTTCGAATTAGCAAATTAATTTTTGACTAAATTTGATTAGTATGTTTAAATTGCATCATCTTAGTTGCAAACCCTGCATCTAAACGTTCCTGGAGAAAGCGCATGGGAAAGTCTGTCGATCGCCCACCTGGTTATGAACTGTTCTTCGCCCCACTGGAGGTGAAGCTCGACCCCATTCAATTTGAACGGGTACGAACCGCTTATATCTTCTCAAAGCACGGACATGATGGTCAGACTCGCGATGACGGAACTCGCTACTTTGATCATCCAAAGGCAGCCGCCTGGATCTACATCGACGAGTTTGGCGGGTGTGATCCCGAACAAATCATTAACATTTTGCTGCATGACGTGTCTGAGGATACATACCTACTATCACCCTACCGAATTTCGCTCAACTTTGGTGAGGACAGAGCTCTCGATATAAGGGCCTTGACCAAACTACCCAAAGGCAAAGAGTCAACCGAAGATTACCTTGCGCGAGTTTGTGCTCGGGGTCCACGAGCTATCTTTGCAAAGTTGTGCGATCGGTTGCACAACCTGCGCGATCTTGATGCCTGCACTGTCGAAAAGCGTGTGGCCCAAATCAAAGAGACAGAAAGGTACCATCTCCCTCTCCTTATTCCCCGACTTCACAACACCGACTGGCACGACCAGGCTGAACTGATGGAGCGAAAAATAATAGGGGCGATAACTGGCTTAAACTAATTACCCAGACTCAGCAGGAACGCCACGCGCGCTCCTGCTTTTTTATTTACACCTTTAGTGACACCGTAAGAAAACCTCGCTTCATTCGGCAATAGCTATATACTCTTTTTCGCGTTAAAATATTTATATATGCCACCAACAACACCCGAACCAACTACTACTGTCCACGATCAATCAAAATTAAAACCATACACTATAGTGCCAAAAAAGCGCGTTATTCTTTTGACTGCGCTTGGTATTATTGTGATCGCTCTAGTGGCGTTTGTCACACTCGCCGTAATCGCTAATAAGAGTACCCCCGACCAAAAATTATACGACTTTAAAACAAACATCGTAGAAAAAGTTATTAGAGCAACCAAACTGTCAGACGACAGTAAACTAGAGTACACAAACGGCCTCCTCGAAAAGCGCGTGGCTGAACTATTAGTTCTTTACAGCGACACAAGCACGTCGTCACCTGAAACTCTCGACCGACTCGCTTCCCTGACCCAACAGCATACCGGCGATAGCGTCTGGCTGGTGCAAAATACCGACTCACTATCCCCCGCTGAGAAAATTACAACGTTAGCTTCTATCACAAATACTACAAGAGCTTTTGAAACACTGACGGAAGACTTTGTAGAATTTGAATCCATCAAAGACTACAGTAGCGATATTCAAAATATCGGACAGGATGCCCTGGGAATTGAAATTGCTAAATTTGCCAGTTCTTCAGACACCACAGCTGTCAGCACGTTTGTTGGTGAGCAAATTACCAAAGTCGGTGAGGAGATTAAAACCGTCGCTCAGAGCTCTAGGGCAGAGAGGCTGGCCCTGCTCCGCATCGACGATGCCAGCGAATCAATCGCAGACGGAAAATTTGGTGAAGCAATTGCGTTTCTCCTAAGGGCGCGCCAAGCCATCGCCGTCGATAGATACCTCTACGCCAATGAACGAGGCGAAGGTAACACCGAACCCCCAAGCACTGAAGCCGCCCCAGAAGGGAGCTAGGTCCTAACCAAAGCAAACAAAAGCGCCACGAAAGTGGCGTTTTTGTTTGCTTCGAACGATACCTACCCGTATACTGGGTACACATATGCAGTTTCGGCCGAGCAAGCAATTGACTATCGTATTCGTTTTGATTTTTGTTTGTGCGCTGTTATTTTTTGCTATTACGAGTCAGATAGCGAGTGACGTCGCTCAGTCAAAAGCCGAAAAAGTAGCCCAAACAGTCACCAAAAAAATGGTTGACGTAGTTACAAAAACCGTTGAAACGGTTATCCCCGAACCAGTGATAGAACAAGTACTAGACAGAACTCCAGACCCCAAGCTCGCAACATACCTTGAAGTGACCGACAGTTGCAGTGCCCGGTTTAGTGGTGAGTGCTTGCGTGTTCGTAGCGGACCGGGGACTGACTTCCCTGTGGTCGCCTCACTTCGTAACGGAATGGTGTTAAAAGTTGCCGAGACGATTACCACCGGAACAACCACCTGGCATAAAATTGTTTTTGACGAATGGCTGCGGTATCCTGAACGGCATAAAGGCGACTGGTATGTTTCCGGCGCACACGTGACGCTGCTACAAGACCCTGGTCTGATGACACTCGCTTCCCATCCTCCCGTCGGCACTTCTACTAAATCAATTTTGGTCGACCGCTCCGAGCAAAAACTCTATGCCTACGATGGTGACGTCCTATTTATGAGCGCTACGTCTTCAACTGGACTGGACTCTACTCCGACACCGCGTGGCGTATTTACTATTTACCAAAAAACACCAAGCCGGTATATGCAGGGTCCGCTCCCCAACATCTCTTCAGATGACTACTATGACCTCCCTGGTGTACCGTGGAATCTCTACTTCACCGAAGGTGGTGCTGTGGTCCATGGTGCCTACTGGCATGATAAATTTGGCACAAAACATTCACATGGTTGTGTAAAC